>DASYSQ010000201.1:0-62712 GCA_036003145.1 Pseudolabrys sp. | reverse complement strand
GTCCTTCATCGCCGAGCGCAACAGCGCCGCCGTGTCGAACTCCGCATACTCGTCGGGCTGGCCCTTGAGGTCGAACAGCAGGCCGAAGGCTTCCTCGATGTGATTGAGCGCAAAGCCCAAGCCCGAGGCGATCCAGCTTTGCATGAGCAATTCGGTCGAGGCGTAGTTGGTGCCGCCGATGCCGAGGATCTGAAGCGGGATGCGAAACGCCAGCGCGATGTGCTCGTTCGACAGCTTCATCATTTCGGCGGTGGCCGCGTCCTTGCCGCCGACCGACCACGGCTGCACCTTGAGGCCCGACGTCAGGATGGGTGTGCCGCCCTGGTGCATGCCCTTGGCCTGATCGTTCCAGCGGTCGCGCAAGTCTTGCGTCTGGTCCCGGCTCAGTTGCATGTCGGTCGAGAGCACGGCGGATGGCCGCGCCTCGTTCATGTAGAATTTCATCTGCTGCCGCGCGATGGCGTCGCCGACGCCGATGTCGTCGTAGACCGACGTGATCGGCGACGTGCCGACCAGCGGCGTGGGAAACCGTTTGGTCGTGTGCAGCCGGATATGCAGCACGTCACGCATCGGCACGGGCGTGAGCATCTCGCCGTTGAGCCGCTTCTCGATGATGTCGTTGCCGTATAGCTGATAGAAAATTTCCCCGTTCTCCGCGAGGCGCGGGTAGGACATCGTCGAATCCATGAGATGCAGTTCGTCGATCTCGTAGCGCGAATTGCGCAAGGCCAGGGCGTAGCAATTGCCGTCGAGATAGAGCCAGCGCGTGGCGTTGAGCATGAAGTCGCTGATCGACTGATAATCATTCGGCCGGCGCAGGACGCGCGACAGCGCCGAGTTCTTCACCCGCTCGCGCCCGCCATCCTCCTGCAAGCGCCAGTGATCGCCGGGACACATGGCGACCGTCTGCGCGTAGGCGGAGACGCAAGCCTCCACCATCGCCGACCGCTCGCCCGAGTAGATCGGATCGTAGCCAAGCTGCCACCAGTTCACGCTTTCGCCGACCCCGGCGGGCAACCACCCGCCGGTAATCGGCAATTGCCACGGGCCGGGGTGATAGTCCCCTTCGCCCTTGCGGACGAACTGGCCCGCGATCCGTGACAGAAAACCGCGAACGGTCATTCGTGCTTGGCCGGTGTCGCGGTCCTTGTCTGATAGCCGCCGCGTTGCGCCGTTGCCTGTTGCGGCTTGGCTTCAGACTGTTTCGTCGCCGTCACGCCCGGATCAGGACCACTACCGTCGTCCTCGTGCTCAGTCACCGGGACGCCCGACGCCGCGAGGTCGTTTTCCTCCTGCGTCGGTGTTGGCGTCGAAGCGGCCACGCCTTCCTTCGTTCCCGCCGTCTTGCCACGAGCCTCGCGCTCGTCGGCCAGTTTCTTTTTTGTGTCCTCCGCGTGTTTCTTCGCCGCTTCGTCGCGTTGCTTCGCAGCGGCATCAGCTTGATTGTCGGTCATCTGCCTAATCTCCTTGTTGGGGCTAATCAAATTGGAGTCCGCATCAAATCGACGAATTGATGCGGACTCCGCGCTTTACCAAGTCACGCCCGCGACGTACGCGACGGTCCCCGGACGACGGATCGTCCAGTTGATCGGCAGGATCAGCCGCAGCGCCAGCGAGTCGGTCTGCCACATCGACTTGACCGGAGCGGCCACGACACCCGGCGTTCCCGGTGTGCCGATGTCCGCCGGCGTAGTGTCATCTAAATGCAGCGTAGCCTGGTCACTGATCTCGAAGCGCGGCCCTTCGCCGCCGACGCTCACATAGTCGGCAGCATCCATCGCGATCACCGTGCCGAGGGGCACCGTGCCGCTGTCGATGATTGGCCAACCTCCGAGATTCCCGGCGGCAACCTCCTGCCGGAACGGGAACACGCCCACACCCGGCATGGCGATCAGGCCGAGACTGTTCATCTGCTGCGGGTTCATGATCCACACAGGTGTGCGCACATTGCCCGCCGTACCGGTGATCAACGCTCCGGTGACCTGCTTGATGTCGCCCACCGCCGCAGCAAAGCCGCCGCCCGCCGTCGGCGTCAGACCGACGACGCCGTTGAGGATACCGGCGGGCCGGATCAGGGTCGCCGGGTTGCTGTCGAGGAGCACGCTGTCGAGCGAGATCGCCGTATCCTCGCCGATGGCATTGCGCAGCAAGCCTTCGATGGCCGGGACCGAGTGCTCGTCGATTTCCCGCGTCCATGTCGTGATGACCGCCATCTTTTTCGGGGTGAGCGTTTGCGAAGTGAACGCGCCCTGGCGGACGGGGATCGGCTGACCTTCGCCGACGAATGACCCCGCGATGGTCGGTGTGCGTGACCGCGTCGGGATGATGATCTTGCCGTTGCGCCCGAAGGTGAGCGACAGGCCATAGCCCGAGAGACGCGGATAGACAGACTTGGGCAACAGCGTCTGCATGAAGTCGGTGACGATTTGCTGCACCAGTTCCGCCGCCCATCCGGTGACCGTGGTCATGGCCGGTGCGGTTGCCGCCCGCATCGCCCATTCGAGCACCGCCTTGGTCGGCTCGTCGTCGCCGTAGATGGTCCGGCGCATTTCATCCATCGACTTGCGGTGCATGTGCGCGAACAGTTGCACCGTTCCCGCCCGCACCAAGAGGTCGAGCGGCGACAGTTTCTTCGGACTGACGCTGAACGGTCGGGCTGACGTCACCGCCGTGCCGCCGTTCGCCCTGCCCTTGTGGCTCGTGATCAGCGAGCGCCCCGCGCCGTCCTCGCTTTTTTCGGCGAGGTGGCGTTCGGATTCGCGCATGACGGACAGACCTCTCTCCTCCTGCGCGATTTCCGTATTTGCCTTGCTGATTTCCTCGACCTGTTCATCGCTGACATTGCTCTCGTCGATTTTCTCGAGCAGCGCCGACAGGTTATCTTTCTTCTCGACCAGACGCTTTTCGGCGTCGGTGATGCGTTGAGCCAACGACATTGTCGTGCCCTTTCTGTTTCGTCTGTGATCGGCTTGCCCGCCGGTTAGCCCGCGCCGCCTAGTCCCGTGTCCTTTGCCATGCCCGGCGAACACGAGATCGATGGTTGCGGGGGAAATCTTCAGGGACTTGGCAACCGCCAGCGCGTTGGGGTTTGCCGGGACCGAGACGAGCGACGTCTCGACCAGTTCCTGCTTGAGAAATTGCGTACCGCTGAATGGATTCTTGATGTCGAGCGCCTTCGCATCCTGCGGCCGGAAGCCGACCGACACCGCCTTGAGGATGCCCGCCTCGATCAGCTTGCGGATTTCATCGATGCGGTCCGACGTTCCGGCGGGGGCGAGCTCCAGATGGCCGCGCAGCGCCTTGTCCTTGACGCTCACTCGGCTCCACTTGCCGACGATAAAATTCGGATTGTGGTTGAACAGCGCGATGGGGTTTTTCTTGAAGTTCTCAAGGTCCCATCCGTCCGACATGATGATGTCGTCCATGCGGTCCGGCGTTTCGTCGGAGAGCACGAACTCCATGCCGCTGACCTCGCCCGCATGCGTCTTGTGAACGATGCCCTTGGCCGCGCGGTCATCCCAGATCACCTGGCAGACGTCCTCGTCGCCGGTTTCGTCGGTGCAGCGGTCCATGAAATCCTCGTAGGCTTCGCCGTCGTCCGGCTCGACCTGCTTGTGACGCGCCCGCGCGAGCACGTCGGCTTTGTCCATCCGCATGGCCTTCTCCTGTTTCGGCTTGGGCTTTGCGTAGAGCGCCTCGATGTCGGCGTCGGACAGACCGAGGCGCTTCGCGACCTTGCGGCTCACGCCTTCAGCTTTTTGATGATCGCCTTCGTCGAGAATCGGGTTGTGGAGGTCGGCGTCGTGGGCCTGCTTGTCGCGCCAGAGAAAAAGTTCACGCGGCTTTTTTGGTGGCATCACTGATACCGGGCAAATTGCCCGAAGCATCTTTTTGCCGCGTCTACATACGCGGCGTGTGCATCTTGCGCCCTGTCAAATTGGCCGAGACATTTTCTATGTCCTTGTTTGCAAATATAGGCGCTGAACCTGCCGCGTCGCCTATCAAGAGTGACGCCCTTGAATCCGGTTTGTGATCTGCCGCGCATGTTCGCGCCATTCTGCGAAAAGGTTGCTTCGCGCAAATTGCCCCAACGGTCGTTCGATTTATTACGATCACGATGATCGACAATTCGTTTGGGCCAATGACCAGTCATCCACAAAACAGCCAAGCGGCTTGCCATGTAGATCGAGCCGTCAACGCGAATCTGCCGATAACCGTTTTCTCTGATTGTCCCGGCAACATCGCCTTTGCGAACGAATGTCCAGTCAGTCCGCCAGCGAAACAGGCCGGTGCGAGAGTTATATTGCAGAACCTCTCGGAGCCGTTTCGCTGTGAGCATCACGCTGCTTTCTTTTTTCCTACATACGCTTCAAATCGGTCCATCGTTTCCTTGTCCTTGAGATTCATCACGCCGTACCAATCCTGGCCGAGCAGCAATTCCTTGCCCCATTGCGAATCGGCAATCGCCCACACCGCTTTCGGATCACTGCTTGCGGCCAGCATGCGCAGCCGGTTGGCGTCCTCCTCGTCGAGTTCGCCGGTCCCTTCTTCGCCGCTGGTCAGGTGTTCCGAGGCGTTGTTCTGCGCCCACTCAAATTTTGTGTCGTCGTCCATCTGGTCCCAATACTCGCCCTGCATCTCGCTGACACTGTCGGCGATCCAGCTAGGCGGTTCGGCGTCGGCGGCTTTGCTGTCAGCCTCGCCGTCGAACGCCTTGTCGAGCGCCTTGGTCAGGCCGTCGCGCATATCGCTGGTGAGATATTCGTGTGGCTCGACAGTCGGCAGACCGGGCAACGTCCCCTGCGCCGGATCGACGCCGCTTGGACTTGTCAGTTTGTCATCGTTGAACGTGACGTCGAGGTCGCCCCGACCGTCACCGTATCGCGACTTAAAATCGAGCGTCAGCGCCTCGATCAGCGTGTCGTTCGAGAACGGAATGTCCTTCTTGCCCGCGTCGGTGAGCGACTTGCGGTAGCCGTCAATCGCATGCTCCGCCCAACTCTGTTCCTCGCCGTTGTTGAACTGGTCGACCAGACCTTTCTTTGCGTCCTCGAGCGGCTCCCCGTTGTCGCGCCAGTTCTCGATCTCACTGTCGAGGAACTCGTCATGCGTGGCGTCCTTCCATGCCGACTCGATCTGGCGTTGATCGTGAGAGGGCACAGACTCCCAACTGTCCGCCTCGTAGCCGGTGCCGCTCGACAGCTTGTCGATCTCGCTCATGATGTCGTCGGACAGGCTCGACCACGATGACCGCGTCGGCACGTAGCCGTACTTGGCCCACGCATAACCGCCGACGTCGATGTCGGCATGCACCTCGACGCTTTCGAGGCCCATCTTCTGGTACATGGCGACGTTGGCCGCGAGCACCTGCTTGCCGACGGCTTTGCCCGTCGCCGAATTGTTCAGCTTGAAATAGTCGCTCGAGGCTTTCTTGTCGTCGAAGTCAACGGTGCGGGTGTAGTCGCCGATCTTGTTGCCGTCCGCGTCCAGCACCGCCCCGGACACGGTCATCGCGTTCTCTTTGTCTTTGTAGCGGATGCCCATCGTGCCCTTCACGCCGCCGAGAAACTCCTTGCGGAAATCGGCCGGCGCTGCACCGACGTGCGTGTTCCACGTCTCGATGAACTTTTTCTGCGTTTCGCTATCGACGCGCGTGGCCTCATCGAGTTGCACCTCGTCCTTGGCGAAGTCGGCGATCTCGGCTTTTTTCTTTTCGCCGCCGCCCGACGATGACGACGACGATGTGCTCTCGCCTGGTTTGCTGTCGCTGCCGCCGCCGCCGCTGTCGCCGCCCTGCGGGTGACTGCCTTCCATCCGGCCCGTGTCGGGGTCTTGGATGAAGTCGACGTCGCGCTCAAGCAGCGCCAGCGCCATGCGTCTCGCCTCGATGAACCGCGCGGACCGCGCCGCCTGGTCAACCGCAGCGGTGATCATTTGGTTTTCTTTCGCTCCCTCTTTCGCAACATCGCCTCGACCTCCGCCAGCCGTTGCTCAAGCGCGTTGATGCGGTTCTCGAACGCCATCGCTCCGGTCGCCGTGTGATAAAGCTCGAACCAGTTGCCGTTCTCGTTGCAGACGTATTCGGCGTAGCTTTCATCTCTGACGATGCGGTCGTTACCCGTCGTCGTCAGCAGCCACGGCGGGTTGTGCCGGATGGTTATGGTCGGTGCCGGTTCACGGTCGTCCGATTGGCCCGGTGCAGTTGGCCGGAAGATGATGCGCTTCCTGATGAAGCCCCCTGGCCCGAAGCCGAACGTGTCGATTTCACCGAAGCCTTCGATGATGACGATGTTGGTATCGACGCTGTCGTCCGCTGGCGCGATGTCCACGACAGACGCGCACCTAAGCGTGACCGGAGGTGCGTCACCATGCGCACAAGCCCACGGCAAAATTGGCAACGTCGCTCCTCCATTTTCTACCTCGACGTGTGTGCGTGTTCGCGTTCGGCAAAAGCATGAAAGCAAAAATACTTTATTGGGCTTCCGAACATTTCCGCACGTGATCATTTGCGAATTTCGCACGACGCGCGTTACTACCCGCACGTGTGCATCGATGTGTCGTAAAATTATTTTGTCAGTCGGAAATCCGGTTGATGCGGGCACAGCGCCCGCGTTGTTTGAAAATCAAATCAGAAAGGAAGGTGCGTCATGCAGACAGACGCACAAACGAAACTCGCGAAGTGCGAGACGTCGATCCGACGCTGGCAGACCCGCCTGGTGCGGGCCACCAACATGCTGACCAAGTTGGAGCGCCAACGGCGGAGGCTACAGGCGAAGTCGATACCAGCCCCGAAGCAAAAAGGTGCGCTGGCCTCGATGCCGAACGACGAGGTGGTTGCGATGGTGACGCAAGCCATCGGCCATCCGCCGGTCAGCGACGTGACCGACATCTCGTTCGCCGAGATGACCGGTGCCGACCTCGTCAGGCCGAAGTTTCTCGACCGCTCCGATCCGCTCATCGCCGAGAAGATGACGGCGGCCCGCAAGAGGGACGAGGCAGAAGCGCGGTCGCGCATGCCGCTCACTGGCCGGGCCGCGTTGGCCGCGATCAATGCGGCGGACAAGGCCCCGCCCAAGAAGAAGAAACGAGCCTGACAACAAGCCGCGCCCTGGACGGGCGCGGCTTTTTTTGTTCAATGATTTGCATGGCCTAGGACATGTTGCCCTATAGGGCATTATGCCCTATATTATGGGGCATCACAAACCAAAGGAAAAAACAATGCCTACCACTTCAAGCCTTAACAAGATCACCGCCGCCGACATCGCGCGGGCGGCGGCAAATCCCGACCAGAACGAGGCGCTTGGCGCTTTGCAGAGCATCGCGCAGGTCGAAACCGGCGACGTCGCCGCGCACGTGTTCTCTGACATGAACGAGGACGAATGGCGAGCGGCCAGCGTGGCCGAACGCGAGGAAAAGGTGCACGATTGGATTCGCACCGAAATGAGTTACGTCGTTTCGGACGGCGAGGACAATTTCGCCGACGTGCTCGCCGTGCTGGTGAAGAACGACGGCGCTTGTCTCTACTGGCAGATGCCCGACGTTGCTCGCGGCGAGGCCGCAGCGAACGCCGGTATCGTGAAGATGGTCGATGACCTGCTCGTGCATCCCGCCGCCATCGAGATCGAGGCGGGCACGTCCTACACGATGACCGACGAGGCCGAACAGATACGCGAGGAACAGGACGACAAGATCATCCGCCGGACCAATTGGGATGATCCGACCTCGCGCCTCGCACTGATCGAGGCCGTCGGCGCGGACGAATACAACCGGCTGATCGCCGAACATCACAGGCGGCAGACCGTCGCCACCGTGAACGGTCACGGCATCCGAATCATTGGTTCGCGCTTCGGTCGCCTGTTCATGGTCGATGGCACCGACCGCGCGTTCTCGACACGGGACGAGGCGGACGCCTTCGCGAGGTCGCTATGACCAAAAGCAAAAACGGATCGCTCAAGCAGCGCGGCGACGGGACGGTCAATGTCACGCTCGACGCCGACGCGGTGAAACTCCTCGACGTGTGGATCGACAGCGCCGAAGCCGAGTTTGGCTTCCGCCCGACGCGGAGCCAAGGGCTTCGTGCGCTCGTCAAGCGCAACGTCAATCCGATCCCGACAAGCCAGCGCGATCCGAAGGACGCCGCCGAGGGGATCGACCATTGCTTGCTGAAATACGGCAACACCGCCGAAGTGCGGAAATGGTTTTACGAACAAACGGAGCAAGGAACACAATGACCTACCCGGCCATGCCGCTCACCGACACCGAATGGCGCTACGTGGTGCAGTTGCTCGCGACCGAGTACGACTGCAACGAAAATCCGAACGCGCTCGCCGTGCTTCAGAAAATAACCGGCGTCTCGTCGGACGGCGGCGACAAGACCATCACGTCGGCGGTGCGCTTCTTCGCCGCCGACGAGCAAATCCGCGAGGGTGCGCAAGCCACACCGCTTGGCAAGCGCATGACCGACTACGAGTTCGAGCCGTGGCACACGGGCGGCGGCATCTACGTGTGGGGCCGCTCGCTTAACGGATACGACCTCTACATCACCGCCGGGGCCGACGGCGAACTTGGCACGTCGATCACCGAACCGTTCGGCCTTGGCGTCTATGACGCCGACATGCAGGAGGTCGCCTTTGCCGAGGCCAACAATCTCGCGGGCGTTCTCACCTTCGTCGATCAGTTCGTCGACGACGCCGCCGCCTTCATCAAGAACCATCCTTACAACACGGAGACGATATGAACACGCCAACGCAAGCGCCGCTCTGGCAGCGCGAGTTTCCCGACTTTCCGCCAGCCGACATGCCCGAACTGTCGCCGGGATGGGAGGACAAGTCATGGCACAACGATGCATGCCCCTCGTTTCACGACGGGGACTTGGGCCTCACGCTCTGGATCGACTACGCCGACCGCGCCAAGCGCGAAATGCCGCGCCACTCGTCACGCTTCACGCTCCTGCGGGAGGACGATCCTGCGGAGGCTAACGGGCGCGAGATCATTTCCACCGAGGATTGGTCCGAGATTCTCACCGCCATCAAAATCCGCTGGACCGAATACGAACACGAAATCGGTAGAGCCTGACATGGCACGATTGATCTTCAAGGCCAGCGACGTCCGCCGCGTGGTCGAGCATACGATCCGCACCAAGCAGAGCGAGATTCCCAAATGGGAAACCGCCACCGAGGCCAACGGTTGGACGCCCGTGCGCGTCACGCCGGACGAGCCGGTCGTCCTGTTCGTCCACGACGACGGCGTCTATCTCATGAGCAACGGAACGCCGCGCGACATCATCGGACCCGACGGCGCGGACATGCTCGACCGCAAGAAGGGCGATGGCCGCTCGTTCGTTGCCTATGCCGAGGGTTGCCACCCGAAGAAGGACAGTGGCTGGTGGGACACCTCGCGCGGCCTCGTCGGCGGCGACGACTTTGTCGAGTACCTGCCGTGGGCGAAGGACATGCTCGCGTCGATCTACGAGGGTGCCAAGGAAATCGTGATCGAGGTCGGGCCGAACCGGCTCGAAATGGTGTCGTGATGAAAGCAACCATGCATGAGGTCAAGATCGAGTTCGTACGTCTGCCAACGACGTCGCCGGGGACTCTGCGCGACCTGATCGAATTTGCGGCGGGCCAGATCGAACGGCGCTTCAAGAACGTCGGACGCATCAACCCCATGTGGCATGCCGAGACGGCCAGCGAGACGCTGATCATCGCCGCCACCTTCGCCGACAAGAACGCCACCACCGCCGCGCTCACCGAACTGTTCCGCGAACAGAACGTCGTGCGCTATCTGTTCATCGACGAGGCGTGGATCGTCCAGCAAACGAGCCCCACCGGTTTCAGTCCGGCGGAACTCCAGCGCATGCGCGAGATGGGCATTAAGAATCATCCCGACCGGAAGGAGGTCGTCATGATCAGCGGCGAGGACGCGAACGGCATGCAGACCGCCACGTGCGAGATCATCCGGCCCGCCAAGGGCAAAGCGAAACTAGGCCCGCTCGCCATCGACACCTTCACGTCGATGGAAAGCCGTTTCGCCGGGATGCTAGCGCACCTCAACACGCAAAGGCACATGCAATGAAACCCGCCGAATATCGCAGGGCGCTCAAGAAGCTGCGCATCTCCGTGCGCGGTGCCCGCCACGCGCTAGGCATCGACGAACGCACCTCGCGCCGCTATGCCAGCCCCGACTATGATGGGCCGATCCCCAAGCGCGTCGTGCTCATGATCGACGCGCTCCTCGAAATACGCCGCCTTCGTCAGCAACAGTTGCCGTAACCGGACAGCCAGACGCCGAGCGCGACGGCGACGATCATCCCGACCAGCACCACCGTGATGCCGACCCTTGTGGTCGGCATTATCGTTTGACCCGCTTGGCAAACGGGCGCGACGGCCAGCTTCGCTTGACGCGAGCGGTCCACGGTTTCCCGCGCATCGGGATGGTCGCGGCCTCAATCTCGACCTCGCCCTTCGCCAGCATGCGCTGCACGTGCGCGTCGTGCGCCCGCCTGGTCCGCCGGATTTTCCCGATCTCGGCGTTATCCTTCGCCGTCTTTTGCCGGTGCGCCCTGATCAGCAGGGGCCGCAGGTTCGACGGATGATTTGTTCCACCGGCCTCGACGCGGATGGGCCAGTGATCGAACTGGTACAGGCCAATGATCTGCTTGGCCGTCATCTGTTGCGCGTCATCGAACGGGATGTCGCCGAGCGCCAGCAGCGTGGCGGCGAGCCGTTCGGTCAGCGTCGGCGCGGTGCGACGGTCGGACATTCGCCACGCATATAGGCGGTCGTCATCACGTTGCCGACCGGCATCGGTTCGCTGAAGCCTGGTCCGCCGAGGCCGAGCACGTCGCCCTCGCAATTGGTGCGGCGGGCGAGATCGTAGAACATTCCGAGCGGCGGGATCAGCACCACCGGCACCGCCACCGGCTGCGTGGAAACGTGCGGCGGTCGCTTATGAATGACGACGTGCGTTCGACGCGCCGCGAGGACGTCGGTTGTTGACAGCACGAACAGCGCGATCAGGATCAGGCCGGGAATCTTCATCGTCGCCTCCCACTTTTCTGCCGTACATGACGCCCTTCACAAACCGGTACTCATAGCCGTCCTGTGTCGGCCCTGGACAGCCGCACTCCGCATAATCAATCCCGCATTGCGGGCAGTTGCCGTCCTCGTCACAGTCGGCGGCAAAGACGACGCGCTGCCATTTGCTCACGGTTATACCGTTATGCGGTATAGCGGCATGATGGCTCATCCGATCAGCGCCTCGATGTCGATCTCCTTGCCGACGCGATCACGCGAGCGGATGCCCGCGATCATCGCCAGCGCCTGCGCACCGTCGATGCGGAAGCGCGACTTGTCCTTGTCGAGCTTGCGTCCGCCGGCAGGGTCCATGACCGCAATCGCGTTCGCCATGTTCCAGTTCATGCAGGGGTTGTTGGGATGGATCAGCTTGCGCTCCGTGATCGCCGTCTCAAGGGCATCTATCGCCGGGGCCATGTCCTTGAACCCCTGACCCCACGGCACCAACCGCAGCCCGTCCCCCTTGTCACCCTCCTTGAACGCTTGCAGACCGACGCCATCGAACTCGCGCAGCAAATCGTCGATCCGCCACCGGTCGTAAACCAGCGCCTTCACCCGGTAACGCTGGTACAACTCCGCGATACGCCGCGCGATCACCCGCTTGTCTATCGAACGACCCGGCGACACCTCGAGGAAACCCGCGTTCTTCCAATCGAGATAGCGCAAGTTGCCCGACCCGAAGTCGCGGTTGCTGTGCTCGACCAGCATGTCCTCCGGTTTCCAGAAGAACGGCTTGATGCGGGCCACCTCGCCCGCGCTCGCCATCAGCAACGCCGACAGGTCGAGCGTGTTCGACAAATCGAGCGCCAGATAGACGTCCTCTCCTGGCGTGAACTCCGCCGCGCCTGCGCAGGCCATCCATTCGGCGCGGCTGATCAGGATCGCCGCGGGCGAAATGCGCTGGTTGAGGAACAGGTTGCGCACCTTCGATTCTTCCGACGGCAAGCGGATCGCCTTGTCGACGGCGCGGGCCAGATCGTCGTAGTCGCGGAAGATTCCGAGCGCCGGGTTTGCCTGCCGCCACTGCCGCTTGTCGTCGAGCGGACAGTTCTCGTCCGCCGCGTAGAGGTGGCAGACGATGGTCGGGTCGGTTTCCGTGAGCCCGTCGTCGATCAGTTGCGACAGGATGTGCTGCGGATCATTCGACTGTGTCGAGATCACGATAAACAGCGGCTCCTCGCGGGCACCGAACGAGGTGTCGAGCACGTCGTAGAGGTCGCGGTTTTTCGCCTGCGCCAGTTCGTCGTAGATCACCAGCGACGGCATGTAGCCGTGCTTGGTTCCGGCCTCCGCCGAGATGGCGCGGTAGATCGACCCGGTGTCGCGCCCGATCATGGTCTTGGTCGAGGCGGTGATGTCGGCCCCTCTTGCCAGTTCCGGCTCAAGGTCCACGATCTGCTTGGCGAACTTGAAGATGATCGACGCCTGGTCGCGGTCGTTCGCGGCGGAATAAATTTCGCCGTTGGGGATGCGTTCCGGCCCGATCAGATGCGCCAGCGCGATGGCCGCGATCAGCGCGGTCTTTCCGTTCTTGCGGGCCATCGACAGGATGGCACGGCGCACCACGCGCCGACCGTCCGGCCACGTCGGCTCGTAGATTGCCCGGATGAACTTTTTCTCGAACGGCAGCAGCACGAACGGCTTGCCCTGCCCCTTGCCCGACGGGACGGTCAGCCGCTCGATGAACCGGATAACCCGCTCCGCCCGCTTTTTGCCTTTGGCGGTGCGGACGGGTTTTTGCAGCATGGCCGGTCAGGCGATCAGGTCGTCGAACTTGCCGGGTGGCCGCTCGCCGCTCGAGGACAGCCGCGTCCGTGCGCACGGCGTCAGGCCGAACTCCGAGGCGAAGCGCACCATGAGGTTTGCCGCCGTGTTGAGCGTGCCGACCAGCGGGTTCTGGATCATGTTGCCGTTGGTGGTCCTGATCATCAGCCCCCTGGTCAGCGGGTCTTTCGCCGCCATGAGGGCGATGGCACGTTTGGCCGTCATGAACCGCCCGAAGGCATCGCAGTAGGCGACGAGCGGTTGCAGATCGAGCACGGTCAGCAGGCCGAGGCGATAGAGTTCCGGTGTCACCCGCAACCATTCCAGCCGCGCATCATCGGTGAGACAATCGGGAGGCTCCGGTATGTCCTCCGTGATGCGCGGCTGTGGCTCAGGCTTGATCGGCCTTTTGCCGGGGTTGCCTCGTAGAACCTTCAGTTGCGTCGGGACGACCATCAGCGTTTGCCGCCCTTCGCCGCCTGTGCGGCCGGCGCTTCGCCCTCGACCGCGATGGCGAACTTGCAATCCTCGCGCTGCACCACGGGATGATCGCGCGAGCCGGACCGCAATTTGAGGAACGCTATCGAGCGCGTCCAGTACTCGCCGACCACGATGCCGCTGTTCGGATTGGCGACGACCGTGATCTCCTCGCCCTGCGCGTTGAACAGGTCGTTATAGAAATTGCCGTCGCTCGACACCTGGAACGTCAGGTTCGCTTCGGTGAACTCCTGCGGCACGGTGATGCGCACGATGGTGCCACCCGAACAGTCTGCGCCGTCGGACAGCGATTCACCTCGCGCAATGGTCGGGCCGTCTACGATTGCAAGTGTCATGCCAAGTTTCCTTTTCTGGATGAGAACATCGGACGTGCTAAATCCGGGCGACGAGAACGAAGCGAGGCGCTCCCCTGAAGGGACGCGAGGGTCGGCCCTATAACCGACCGCTGGAAGCCTTGCGAGCCGTGCCAGACGCCTCTGGTTATTACGTTTGCTGGATCGTCGGCATCACGCCGAGACGGATCGGCCCCGGCACCGGCACCCCGAACAGCAGCGCCACGATCAGGTAGAGCGCGATCAGCGCCACGATCACCATGTAGATGCGCTGCACGTTTTCGGGGATCGCGAAACTGAGCCAGCCCGCGAACCACACGATGATCAGGCCGATCAGGACAAGGATCGCGACGTAGATCGCGATATTGATGATGCCGAGAATTAAACCCGACAGGCTCATGACGTCCTCCCTTGCTTGTTCAACGGATGCAACGGGTCGGTCGGAAAACCGTCCGCATCGACCCCGCTTTTGGCTGGCCCCGGATCGTTCCACCGCTCGCGCTCGAGCCACTTATCGACCAGCCACAGATGCAGACCCCGGACCTGCATGCGGTCGGGATCGCTCATGATCCGCCGCCGCAATTCCTGCCGGTCCTGCGTGATCAGGATCAGGTCGCCCGCCTGGACACGGACGCCAAGCGCCTCGCACCACCACGCCCGCAACGCCCGCGACGGGGCGCTCATGATCACCCACGCAACGCGCTCTTTCGGCTCGCTCGCCAGCGCCGCGAGGCGTTTGTTTCGCTCGCGCAACAGGTTGCCGACCTCACCCTGTGGCCGGTCGCGCGTGAACCCGCGCTCTTTCGCAATGGTGTCGAGGTCGATGACGATGTCGCCCTTGCCAGCGAAGCGCCGCACGTAGGTCGATTTGCCCGCCGCCACCGGACCGCAGACCAGCTTGACCCGGCAGTTCGGACGCGGCAGATCAGGCCGCGCAATG
This sequence comes from Pseudolabrys sp., assembly GCA_036003145.1. Classification (GTDB taxonomy): domain Bacteria; phylum Pseudomonadota; class Alphaproteobacteria; order Rhizobiales; family Xanthobacteraceae; genus Pseudolabrys. Next base: position 48,103 of record DASYSQ010000201.1, on the reverse strand, counting down.
TCCCCGTATTCCGGGCTGTTCATAGCGCCGTATGAGACTACCTTCCTACAACCTGATGAGATATTGATCCTATTTTTGGCGGTAAGCCAAAAAGAGGCTAGGATGACTATCCTGTTGAAGTTGCTAGGATTTTATGCGTGTGCAGCGATGGTGGCGATGGTGCCACAATCACTTAGCAGGGGGGTGCATGCAAAAAGCCCAATGTTCTGGGCGTTTTTTGACCCCCTCGATGGAAATTGCGGGCATTAAGATGGGAGCGCAGCCGCGGTCGGGAAATGTTCCTAGGAACTACTTCCTGACGCCCCCCCACCCCCTGTAGGACTATCTTCCCCGGTTGTATTTTTTTGAATACAACCTGATAGGATAATGATCCACCAAATGCATTTAAGCCGCGTCTACCAGGGCTTTCTTACCCTGCCACTGTTGGCTGGATGTGCCGGATCAGTGGGCCATCCATCCGCGTCAATGTCGCTTGTGTACCCGTGAAACTCCTCTAACGCCTTGGTGCTGTTGTGGCATTTGGCACAGAGGGATTGCAGGTCACCCTCCCAGAACGAGGTGGGATCACCCTTGTGGGGGACGACATGGTCGGCAATTTTCGCTGCTACAACTAAGCCTTTAGCCAGACACTTGGCGCATAGAGGGTGCTCGCGCAACTGGCGCTTGGACCGCTTCCTCCACCGTTCCAGCCCGTACATCCGGCGCATGATCTGGAACACCTCAAAAAACCCCTGAATCCGGGCCTCCGAACGTGCCCTAAAAACGGCCTTACAGGGCTTTTCCGGCCTTTGCCCTACCTGAACACCTGACTGCCTGGTTCCGGCCTTCTACGGCCTTCCTAGGGGCATCACGCCCTAGGGCAAATCGACCTATGAAACCGGGGCTAAGTCCTTGGAAAAGCGACAGGAACCGCCATTAAACCCCTTCACACCTAGGGCATTATGCCCTATATATCTTCCTATCAACTACTGGTCTGGGAATAGGGCGGTGCCTTGAGTGGCGTGACCCGGAGAGATGGAGCGTCTGACGTTTTGATCCGCATGCCCGTGCACACTTGCACCGAAGCGAGGCCGGGATCGAACGGGGAGGACGCTCCGAAATTTCTGATTGCGACTTAATGCGTCTGCCGTTTTCGCGGCCGGCGCATTGTGATGCAATCCCGCATCATGGGCAGCGATATGCCCGGAGAGGAACTGCAATGAAAACCTACGGCCTTCTGCTTCGCCGCCGTTTTGAATACTCGACCGAATATGTCGAGACGTACCTGGTCAGCCGCGAGAACGGAAAGGATTGCCCTTACGGGTGTTCGTCCGACGGCGAGAACCAGTACGACCGCGAGGTGCCGCGCCATCTGATCGGCCTGCAACTCGACGGCCTTGGCATGTACGGCTTCGTCAGCGACTTTGACCAGCCGACCTACATCGGCCACGAGGTCGAGTATCGCAACGTGTTTGCCATCGACGCGCCCAAGGCGAACCGCATCGCGCGGACGCTGAAGCGTGTCCTCAAGGCCATGCACACATTCGAGGCGCATGAACCGGGCGACCGGCTTGTCGCGCTGGCATCGGCGCTAAAGCTTTCGTTTGTGGTCGAGCAGGTCGGCACAAACCGGTCGGGCAGCTATGCCGACAATGATTGGCGCTTCATGTCGATCTTTGAAGGGCGCGACCGCTTCCGCCAGTTGATTGCCGAGGCCACCGCAGAGGTGCGCCAACGCAAGGGGCTCGCAGCCTAGGTCTGTATCGAAGCGCGGCACTGATCGTGCCGCGTCACGATGCAATCCGCATCATTCAAGGGCGTCATGCCCGGAAAGGCTACCCATGCAATTGCAAACCGAACAAACGCCGGAAGGCATCCGCTGCACTCACCCGAGCGTTGACGGTGTTGTGGCGACCATCGTCTACTCGCACAGTGGAAAGGTCAGCGGCTGGATCGTGAAGCACTCGATGGAACATCGTCTGCCGCATCTGGCTTTCGATACCCTGCAAGCCGCTGAGTTCTACGCGCTCGCCGTTGCTTGCGAAATCGTGGACAGCAGCACGAACTGAGGTGAACCATGCGTGAGACAATCGAGAAACTTGGCTGGTACTGGCGTTCGCCCTACGGCTGGACGCATGACGACGTTCGCGACGATAGCGGCGCTCGCCGGTACTTCGGCAGCGTCGAGGATGTCTGCGAATATCTCGACATCAGCGAGAACGCCGAGGCGAGGTGATCATCGAAGCGCGGCACACTGTGCCGCGTCACGATGCGATCCTGCATCATGGGCAAGACAATGCCCGGAAAGCGAAACGCACATGACTACCTTCACGAAAATTTGGGCGCTGAAATCCGACACGATGGTCGAACCCGGCACCGTGGTCGAGGTCAGCCTGAAAAGCGGCAAAACGAAAGAGGTCACCGTCGGATATTTCCTTGGCAAGCACGGCGACAAGTTCCTGTTCGCGCCTGAAAAGGAAACCGACTAACCGGTGATCATCGAAGCGGCGCTCCATGCGAGCGCCGTCACGATGCGATCCTCGCATCATCATGGGCAGATCAGTGCCCGGAGACATGCAAATGCCTTACATCACAACATCGACAAACCAATACGGGCGCACCGAGCGCACGATGGACATGCCGCGCTTTTCTGCCGACCTTGCGAAAGAACTCGGCGGCAAGGTGCTGGCGCATGACATTGACCGGCACTCGATCCAGATTGGCGCGGACCTGGTCCACCTCTATTTCAATTCGTGGAAGGGCCACGTTCACGTCTCGATCACCGCGCCGGACGTCTTGGCTGGCGATTATTCGACCTACGACAAGGCGCAAAAGACCGCCGACGCCAACGTGAACCCCGACGGGCGCAAGATCGCGTCCATCGCCAAGGACATCAAGCGCCGCGTAATCGACGCCAGCCAATCGGCGCTGGCCGCACGTCGCGCCCATGCCGAGGCGCAGCAAAAGAACCGCGCCAGCATCGTGAAACATGCCGACGCGCTCAAGGCCGCATGCCCCACGTTGGACATTCGCGTCAATGAACGCGAGCAACGCGCGGCGATCTACAGCGGGCCGTCGAACTACTATCTCAGCGCGACCATGATGAGCGACGGCAAGGTGAGCATCGAGCGGATTGGCGCGATCAGCGCCAAGACCTTCCGCAAATTGATCGCGGCACTTGAGGCCGACAAGTCGGAATAACAGCCCATCGAAGCACGGCACCGTTTGTGCCGTGTCACGATGCGCTCCTGCGCATCCGCTCGACGGCGGTGCGGACCGGATATGCCACAACCGGTCTGTGCCGCCGTTCGCGCGAAACATCAGGGGCAGACCATGCCCGGAAAGGACTACCAATGAGAAGGCATCTAATCGCCACCACTGCGATGGCGCTCGCGCTCGCGGCAATCGTCCAACCCGCGTCTGCGGACGACTTTTACAAAAGCGGTTACTGGACCGCCTACTTCATGACCGCCAAGGAGAACAAGCTAGGCAACGTCGCGCTCTGCGGCATGCGCACCGGCAGTCCAAGCGCGTCAGCGATCTACATCAAGTCGTTCGCTGGTTCGCCGGGCCTGACCCTCGACATATTCAAGAACGATTGGCGCATCCCTGAAGGTCAGAAAGTCACGGTGAACGTCGGCTTTGACAAGGAACAGGTCGGCACCGCCGACGCCGTTGGCGGCATGCTGTCGGGCAAGGGCTTCCAGTTCGGTCAACTGGCCGTCCGCCTTGGTCCCGATGACGTTGGCGACTTCATGTCGAACTTTATGGAAGCCAACAAGATGTGGGTCGCGTTTCCGAACGGAACCGAAAAGACGTGGTTCGCGGACATGACCGGTTCGCGCGAGGTCGCCAAGGCGTTCATGAACTGCATCGCACGGATGCCGGTGCCGACGCAGCCGTTCGGCCAGCCGGAAGCGAGCCAGCCGTTCGGCAAACAGCCGTCGCAGCCGTTCAGTAACAGCGGCGACGCCAACAAGTTCGGCGGCGAAAAGTTCGAGCCGGATCGTCCTGCGAAAAAGTCTGACATCTGATGATGGCGATCAGCATCATCATCGTGGTCGTGGTGCCCGTCGTTTTCTACATCTGCGGGCACCGGCCAATTCACTTTCTTTACTGACCAGCGCAGCGAAGCGCGGCATTTCGGTGCCGCGTCACGGTGCGCTTTTGCACCTTCATGGAGAAACGACAATGAAGAAACTTGCTCTTGCTCTGGCCGCTCTTTCACTGCTCGCAACAGTGATCCCGTCCAGTGCAGGAAGCCGCATCTGTACGCGGACCTGCAACCCGTCGGGCACCTACTGCACGACGACCTGCTACTAAGCATTGCAGCGAAGCACGGCCCCACCGTCGGGGCCGTGTCACGGTGCAATCCTGCATCGCTTCAAGGGCAGTGTATGCCCGGAAAGAACTACACAATGGAACCATCAAGCTTTGGATTTCTGCTGCTCGCGCTGTTCGTGCTGGCGCTCTACTTCATGCCGACCATCGTCGCGGCCAATCGCGGCCACCGCAACACGCTGGCGATTGGTGTCGCCAACCTGTTTTTCGGCTGGACCTTCATCGGATGGGTGCTCTGCCTGGTCTGGGCTTGCACACGATGAAAGCCATGTTTGAAGTTCTCTCGCGCGAGAACAGCCAGCACCTCACGTTGAACGACAACGCGGGTGTGGCACCGGTCGAAACCATGATCGTCGCCGACGATCCCCGCGCCGTCATGTGGGCCATCTTCGGCTACTCGAAGCGGCACCGGATTCCCGGTCACCGCGTCGGCTATGCTGTCCGACCGCTCACCGCATCGGAGGCACCATGAGCCGCCAACGTGGCGATTGGATGCGCCTCTCCTGCGGCGATCTCGTTTCGCCCAAGGACGACCCGCGCCACGTTGGCCGGGTCGAGGCGATCCGCACCGGCTACACCGTCACGGTGCGCTGGCAGGACTCCGGCTGGATCAGCGAGGTGCCGCTGTCCGATCTCACCCGCATCAAACGCGACCCGTCGGCCCGCTAGGCCGACGGTTGTTGTCCGCTAGGGCAGTATGCCCTACCATCCCGAATCACGAATCGCTCAAGGGCGGATCAATGCCCGGAAAGGTTCACGTGTCTGACGATAAAGAACTGCCGAAACAATTTGGTCCCGACTACGATCTCGAAAGCGCCGCATTGAAGAATTTTCGCCGCATGGCCCGCAAGGGTCTGAGCCATCTCTCCGCCGAGGACCGCCGCGCCTATGGTGCCGCCGTCGAGGTGGCCGTGCTCGCGCGTCAACGCGCGTTCCTCAAATCGCACACCGTGCCCGAACCACGGCCCGTGTGCGCATCCGGCACGTGGTACACGACCGGCGAGGAAATCCACGCCGCCATCCGCCGCCAGCACCGCGCCGCGCTCGCCGCCGCTCCCGGCGTTGAACGCCGCGCCCGTACGCCCGACCAATGGCGTTCGATGTACGCCGCCGCGATGGCCGAAAAGCGCGGGCGCACGACGACGCCGAAATTCCGCAAGCGTTTCCGTCCGCACTACCACGCGCCGAAACCCGCGCCAGCGACCAAGCCCGCGATGACGTCGCGCCAGCTTGCCGCGCACAAGGCGTGGGAGACGCGCAGAAGGCAAGCCGCCAAATGACCGCCGACCGGTTGCGCGACATCATCGAAGAACTAGGGCTGTCGCAGAACGCGCTCGCCCGGTTTCTTCAGGTCGATCCGCGCACCGTGCGCCGATGGGCGCTCGACGAATTGCCGGTGCCGATCTCTGTCGTGCTCGCCCTCGAACTCATGATAAAATACAAAGTGTCGGTAGAACGTGCGTACGCCATCGCGAACCTCGAACCACCGGAATGAAAAATGAATCCACGTGTCACGCTGAACCCCGACGGCGTTTCAGTCGCGGGATGCAGCATCATTTACGCGCCGCGCGGACAGGCTGGCGAATACTCTCCGCTCGCCTCTAATCCCTATCGCGGCTGCGGCCACGGCTGCGCCTACTGCTATGTCCCCGACGTCCTGTTCATGACCCGCAAGGAATTTGACGAGGGCGCGATCCCGCGTCCCGATTTCCTGATCAAGCTGCGCAAGGACGCCGTCAAATATCGCGCCGCCAATCTCTCCGGGCAGGTCATGCTGTCCTTCACCACCGACCCCTACCATCCCGGCGACACCGCCCTCACCCGTGCCACGCTCGAAACGCTACAGGACCACGGGCTTGGCATCTGCACATTGACCAAGGGCGGATCACGCGCGTTGCGCGATCTCGATCTATTCCGCCCGAAGCGCGATGCGTTCGCCTCGACGCTGACGTCCCTGGACGAGCGGTTTTCAAAAAAATGGGAGCGCAACGCCGCACTGCCCGACGACCGCATCGCCGCACTGCGCAAATTTCACGAGGCCGGAATCTTCACGTGGGTTTCACTTGAGCCGACGCTCGACATCGACGCCTCGCTTGCCATCGTCGAGGCCACGCACGGCTTTGTCGATCTCTACAAGGTTGGCCGCGTCAACTATCTGCCGATGACCAAAACGACCGATTGGCAGGACTACACGCTGCGCATGCTCGACGTGCTCGCCCGCCTTGGCGCGAAGCACTACATCAAAAAAGACCTGCAAAAATTCCTGCCTTCCGGTTACCCGAATCCGCTGCGCGTCCCGCAGCACCATTGACCCGTTCCCACCGAAAGCCGAAGGCGAGCCGCTGCATCAAGCGGTGAAACCCGTTTGGCTCCTTGCCCTTGCTTGGCCGATAGACGATGCCGCTGCATCGCATCTGCCACTCCGATGGCTCTGGCGGGGTCAACACGCGAAACGTCCCGTTATCCATCAGCCGCCACCACCTCGTTCACCACGGGCCTTCCTACGGGGTCCGCGCCAGCGTTCCCGCGCAGGACAAGGCCGACATACAGCACTTTCGCTTTTGACGTTCCTTCCGCCTGCCATTGCCGCTCGACGGTGCAGCCGATCCGCTTGGCGACGCCATAGATCGCGCGTTGGATGATGTCGTCGCGCCAGCGTTGCAGGCCGGATATTTTTCCGGTCATGCCGGCGGCAACCGCCATCGCGTTCGGCAAACCACCCTGCTTGAGCTTCACCAATGTGCCATCGGTGAAAACGATACCGATCCTCTCGTCCGCCTGGACAGCACGTCGCGCCGAGAGGATCAGCATTTGATGCCACGCCGAACCAAAGGCATCGAAATCGAAAATTGAAAACCGGTTGAGATCAATCGCCCGCATGACGCGGCGATTGTCGCAGACAAACAATGTACGCCCGTCGCGGCACCATTCGGTATCGCAGCCGACGTAGCCCGCCGCGTTGTGCCAGACCTCGCGAAACATCTCGCCTGATCCGGCATAGGCGTCGAACACGTGCGCGGTGCGGCCGATGGCGTCGAGCACGTTGTGCCGGATCGTGATCTTGGCGCTCTTGCCGCCGCGATGGTTGCGGATGCGCACCTGTGTGCGCGTTACGCGCTTTGCCCATCGCCGTTCCGCCATCTAGTCCTCGAGCCCGATGGTGCCGATCTCGACCTCGACCGCAGGCATGTCCGACATCATGTCGGTGAGACGCTTGAGCGCCACCGCCTGATCCTTCAGCGGACCGCGCACGGAAATCCAGAACCGGTCATTGAGATCGCTGACCGGGATTTCCGAAACGACCGACGGCAGTTCGTCGATCATCAGCTTTTGAATCTCGTCGGCATCGAAGCCGAGGCCCTCGATCCCCTCGCCGATGCCGCGCAGCGCCTCGATCTCCTGCCGCAGCAACTCCTCGTCCCACGCCGAATTGAGCGCAATGCGATTGTCGGCCAAGGCCAGGGCGCGGCATTGCGCGTCGGTCAGCCCGACCAGTTCGATGACCGGCGCTTCGGTGAGGCCGATTTTCCGCGCGGCGGTGAAGCGGCCTTCGCCCGCAATGATCAGCGAATCCTTATCGACTAATATCGGGTTGACGAACCCGAACCGCTCGATGGATCGGGCGATCTCGTTGACCTGCTCCGGGCCGTGAACGCGGGCGTTGCGCTCGTTCAGCTTGAGCGAGGCGAGCGACCGATATTCGATCTTGATGCGCTTGCCCGCCATGATGATACCTCACGACGAAAACGCCGACCCGAGGGACACGGATCGGCGCAGTATTTTCGGGGGGTTAGAATAAGAAATTTCAGGCGCACGTCTGCCCCGGAAAAATCTCGCGCGTAGAATCATCGGATTGTCGTCCTATTGTCAACGGGTTGCCTGTTGCCGCTTGCGTCTGCCGTTGCGATGCGTCCGGCTAAACCACGGGAAGTGCTTGCGGATTTCCGCCAGCGCCGAGGACGGCAGCATCCGCGTTTTTTTGTTGGTAACCAGCGCCCGGATCACCACGCCGCGCAATTCGCTCATCACCGCCCAATACGGCTTGACCGATTCGCGCCGCCGCAGCCGCTCCTGGCGATGCGCCTTGTAGGCCCGATTGAACGCCGCGAACTCGCCCGCCTCCTGCAACACCGCCAGCGTGTCGTCGAGAAACCTCGCATAGACCCGAGCGCGTTCGAGCGCCCGCTTGTGCGGGGTCAGCGCGATGCCCCGCGCCTTTGCCAGCGTCTCGATCACTGTCACCGTTTCATCAAGTGTCAGCGCCACGAACGGCGCTTGCGCAATATCGACGAGCACCTGATAGCGCGGCGACCACGCGACCCACCCGAACGAGAGGGTCGGCGAAATGGCTTTGCGTAAATTCCGCAACGCCTTGTCGAGATCACGCGCCACGCCGACGCTGACCGGCTTGCCCTGGTCGACGCTCACATAGATGGCGGATGCACCGATGGCCGAGAGATAGGTTTTCGCGGCGTTGCCGAGACGTTTAGCCGACACCTTGTTCCGCCACCGGCTGCTGCTCTGCCGGTTGCTGTGGTCCGTTCGCCGGCGGCTGGTGCGGCAGGACAAGTTCCTCGATCTTGTCGACGCGCCGGTTCAGTGCCGCGACCGATTTTTCCAGCAACGCGAGCCGGATCGTGTAGGTGTCCTTGCTCGCCTTGCGCTTCGCCTGCTTCGCTTTTTTCTTCGCCATTGCTCTCTCCTTCGGGTCGAAACTGATTTTCGCCAGCGTGACCGGTCGTTTGCCGGTCTGTGTCGCGCCGCCCATGAGGCCGTGCAATTGGTTTCGCGTGAGCCTTTTCATTGTCGACCCGCCAATTTGGTGCGGCGTCGTTCGATTGCCCCGTCGATAGCTTCTTTTAGTTTTTCCAGCGCGACAATTTCCGCGGCGTCCTCACTTTGGTCGTCACTCAAGTGTTCCGCGTCGAGCATTTTCGCCAACGGGATGCTCGCAAGGTGCGAGTGTTCCCAAAACGTAACGATTTCGAGATACGGCGGCTCGCCATCGCGGTCGTTAAACCAAATTGCAATTTCAAAATCATTCAGTTGGTAGCGCAAAAGCCCGCCTTGTGGCGCGTTAAGGTCGAGGCTTTCTGCTAGGTCATCAAAGTCAAAATCGGACTCTCTGAGTTCGGCAACGCGAAACGGGCACCAATAAAACTTGTCAGACATCAGAACACCGTCACCCGATCCACGATCAGTTGGTCAGCGATGTTGTCGCAAAATTTCCAGTTAAGCTGCCGCCATTGATCGACATCGCCACCGTAATTGCGCCGACGGATTTCCCGCTCAAGATCGCCGTCGAATGACGTCACCCTAGCGCAGACGTTGACGATCAAAACGTGCCGGTCCTCGCGCAGATATTCCATCGGCCAGCCGATGGCCTGTTCCATCTGCGAGATTTCCTTCGCCGACGGCAGGATGCGCGTCCGGTTCGCCTCACGCTGCATCGCTTCCAGTTCGCCCGCGCCGAGCATCGCCAGCAAGTCGTGCCACTCAACGCGGTACGACGGCCACCATCGACCGAAGGTGCGCGGATAGGGCGAGCGCCACGGCATTTTCGACAGGATGCGCCATGCGTCAGCAAGCCTGACCTGTACGTGCGGTCCGGTCCATTGCGGCGGAATGAACTCAGGCGCCGGGACGCCGTCCAATGGCGACCAATCGTCGATGACCTCGCGCCCGGTGAACAGTCGCGCCATCACTTCACCTTTTCCCGCATCCGGTTTTGCCTGCGCAATTTTTTGATCTCGCTCGAGGCGCGTAAAAACCGAATCCGTTCGACCGGCGTCCGATGCTTCCGCGCCAGATATTTTGCGGGCAGGTTTGTGAAGGCGAGGTCGTAGACCAGTTGGCCCTCTGGCGTTCGCCCGTACACGATCTTGTCGTCGTCACCGATGACCATCAAAATTCTCCCGGCCATTGCCTCTCAGCCTTGCCTACGCTGGTCCAATGCCCGCCACCCTTCAGGTGGATCGTTGAGCAGCATTTGCGTCAGCGTACGGCGCTTTAATGCGGCCTCGTGTTGCTCACGTTCGCGCAGCACCTCGTCGGGGATGAAGTCCGCCGCCGTCATCACCCGATGATCGCAATTTTCGCGGGTGCGTTGCTTCGGGATTGGCGGGGTTGTTCTGCGGAGATTGCCGCCGCCTGGTCGGGCGCGATCTTCAGGCTCACGCCGCGCCCAATTCCGGCGCGACATCTCGTTGCGGCGTCTGCGGAAATGTTCGTCGAGCACAGAGCGGAGGAGAAACGGGGTCGTATCGAGCCGCAGGGCGATCTGATTCCACGAAAAGCCTTCGGCGTGTAAGCGCCGCGCTTCCTCGATCCGGTCAGGCGTCAGTCGGTGCGCCATAACGTCCTCCAAGCGGTTCAAAGGTACTTAATTGTTTCACGTCGAACATTTCGATGCGGCTGAGAATCCAGCGCACCACCGGCACCGCCATCGAATTGCCGAGCGCCTTGAATCGCGGGCCATCGGCGGCAGGCTTCCCGCGATAGGTGACCAGCGTGTAGTCGTCGGGAAATCCCTGAAGTCGCTCACATTCTCGCGGCATCAACCGTCGCACCGCCGATCCGGCCAGCAACAGATCTTGATCGCCCTTGTCGGTTTCCTTGGTTAGCGGCGGGACCGTTTCGGCCGGCGCACCGTCCTTGTCGCGCGTGTAATGCGACGGCTTGAACGCCACGGCATGCTGGTGCTTGCTTTGCAGCGAGAACATCGGATCGCCTGGTTCGCCGATGCCAAGGCCGTCCTTGGCCTCGTGGCCTTCGCGACCGGTCCGAGCTCCTGCCTCAAGGACCGGCACGACATTGCGCAGCCGGAAATTGTTGCGGCCTTCGTGCGTGTAGGTCCGGCCTTCGCTGGCGCTGATCGGATCAGCGACGACGATCAGGTGGCCGTCCTTGGTGTCGCTATCGACGCCCTTGTGATCACGCTCCTGGAGCGCCCATGCCACCTCGGCGATGTCGGGCGCGACCGTCATGCCGCCGTCGGCGAGGAAATCGGTGCCCCACCCTGCACCGCCGCCATCAGCGCGTGCTTCAAGTGTCGGGGCAACTCTTTGCCCCGACATTCGGCGCGGCGGAGAATCCCCGCACAGGCTTTCCGGCTCAAGAAGTACCGCTGCGGGACCGCGCCAGTTTCCAGCGTGTCCGACAAAAAACACACGCTCGCGCCGCTGCGCCAGACCGGTGTATTGCGCGTCCAGCACTGACCACGCGCCAGAATACCCGAGTTCATCCACTGCTCGCAGGAAAAGCCCGAAGTCTCGTCCTGCGGCGGACGACAGTAGACCGGGGACGTTCTCGAAAACGAACCAATCGGGTTTAAGTCGAGCAACAATTCCCAAGGCAACGAGCGCCAAGTTGCCGCGCGGGTCATCCAGCCCGAGACGGCGTCCGGCGACGCTGAATGACTGACAGGGGCTTCCGAAAACAAGGCAAGCTGGTCGCCCTGCCCTTTCCGCCCTTTCGACAAACGCTGACCCACTGACGTCTCCGATATTGAGCGACCGCGGGTGGCGCTTTGCCATTACCGCGTTCGCGAACCTGTCGATCTCCGCATGCCAGAGCCATTGCCAACCTGGCATCGCCACCTCCGGTGCCCCGATCCCCGAGAACATCGTCGCTGCGATCATTTTTTACTTTTCCCTGCTTTCCTCGTTTTCCTCTTTGTGCGTTGGCACGGCATTTGCGCTTGAGATTCTTACTTGGTGAATGTCTCGCCCTTTTGGTTAGCTTTTGCCTAGGAAGCGTCTGGCCTCCGAGAACCGTTCGACATTGTCGCGGCCACGGCTCATGCGACCGCCCTTCGCGCCGTAGACCTGCCGCTTCAGCCTGAGGTCACTTGCTTTTTTGAGTTCAGCTTCGATGCGCTCGTGCCGCCAATCGGGCGTGAACATTGCAGCAAGTTCTGACCTATTGGTTGACCATTGCTTCACGGTCATTGCCGTGACACGGCGTCTGCCAGCGTCCGTGTCGGGCAACTTGCCCTTGGTCCAATACTCCATGATCAAAAGCATGTACGCGCCGTGCTGAATCGTCGTGAGGTGGCGCGTGTCGCGCAGATAGTCGCCGACGTAGAGCGGCATCCATATCGGGCGCGAGGTCATGGCTTCCACCGCATTGGCTTGTATTCTTCAAGGATGTCGCACGGCCTAGTGAGCGGTTGGCTGACTACCTCGTCGATCAGATCATTGATGCTCTGTTCACATTCGTCGGCGCGAACGCGGTAACCCTCCCAACGGCAGATCAAAATCGCCAGCGCCCTGGTGGCCGCCTTCCGGGCAAAAAATACCGAGTCGATAATCTCATCGGTGTCATTGTTATATTTCTCGGCGCGGCTTTCGATGAACGTGTCGATGCGCTCAATTAGTTCAGCGGCCAGAGGCCATGCCTCTCGCCTGATCTCACGCTCAAGTTCGTCGCCGATGTTCATGTTCGAGCCTCGACGGCAGCAATGACGCGCGACTTACCGAACCGTTTGATGAGACTTTCAACCTCGTGGTTCACATCGGCAGGACCGGTATATTGTTTCCACTCACCGCCGCTCAGACAGAACCGAAACAGAAAAATTTTGAACGCATCCTCTTTCTTTAAGCGAAATGATCTGATTGTCGCACGAACGGCGTCACTTTCACCGATCTCGGCCACCCGAAATTTTCCGGTGGTTTTATCCTGGCCGTAGACGCACTCAGGCGGTGTGTTCTCCAGACGCCACCTGACGAGGTCGGCTTTATGAAACGTCCAAACGTCCTGATAATTTCCGCAGCAATATCTGACAGTGTTGTCCGTTCGCATGACCCCGCTTGGGAGCCATTGCCTGTCGGCTGCTGTTTTCTCTGCGATTTCTATGTGCAGCACGTCATGGGAGTTTTTCAACAACTTAAATTCGACGCCCTGCTTGCTCTCTCCGACATAGAGTTGGGATTCCGTATCGGTGAAGATTTCGATTTTCTCGCCACGCAGACTCAGAAACAGATCAACGCAAAGCTTCTCGAACTCCTTTCCATCGGAAGCTTGCGGCGGCTTGTCAGGGTAGCGCCCGTTCATTCGGCAGCTTCCGTGATTTCAGCGACATGCCCATAGACATCCCAACCATCACGACGTTGCCTGCCGTACATTTCGAGCCGACGCCCATGCGTGTAGAGCGTCTCGATGATGTCGTAAAATTCGACGGGTTTCGCGCTGTGCTTTCCGCGCTCGATACTCTGGACACTGTCGAAAAGCTGTTGGTGATCCGGCTGACATGCGCCGCGCGTACAGATCAACAGAAGCTCATGGCGCACGCTGTTGTAGTGCCCCATGTTGTGCTTGATCTTGTCCCACACGAACGACGCTTTGTATTGAAAGCCCCACGCCTGGATAACGCTGAATGCTTTTTCGAGAATCGGCGATGTCACCCACAAAAACAGAACCGCGTCGTCCTCGACCCAATCGCTGACGTGCTCCGCGCAAATCGCGTCTAGCTCCATGACCGCGTAGTGGTCGCGCTGTTCGGTTTGGTAGTCCGGCTGCGCATGTGCGCCGTAGTCCCAAGGCGGGTCGGCGTAGATAACCCGGTATTTATCGGATGGCGCAGCGGTGACGCCCTCGGCTGACGCCCGCTCCGCAACCGCCGCCCGGTTCGCTGCGCGACCGCCGGTCGCCGATGGTTTTGAGGCTGTCTCATTTGAGACAGTTTTTGGCTCATTTGAGCCACGCAAGTCTCTTGCAATAGTTTCGTGGCCCCACCCGGTGATCTTGGCGATGTCGCGCGTCGAGAGGCCCTTTGCGGCCAACATTTTCGCCGTCGCCTTGCGGTCCTCCCGCTTCACCACGGTGAAGGCTATTTGTTGCAGTTCGTCATCCGTGATCTCGGCAAGATCGACGTATTCGCTCGTTAGCTCCTTGGTAGCGCCGAGGAAATTCGCAAGAAGCTTGGCGTGCTTTCTCATGCGACACGCTCCGAGAACAGGTCGACCTGATTCCCCCACGCCGTCCATCCTGGCCGACGTTGGCGTGCAAACAATTCGAGGTACGGACCGGGAACGAGGCGCTCGATCCGCGCATGAACGCAATCGGGTTTGCGTGAGTGTTGCCGCGCCGGTTCGATGATGCCCTGCCGGACGCCGGCGTCGATGCGCTTGGGATTGCCGCGCGTGGCGAGGAGACAGACCTCCGAATTGGCGCGGGTCCAGTAGCCGAGCTTCATGTCGGCATCGACCGGGCCACCGAACATGTTGATGGTCGAGACGTCGGCCTTCATCCACGCGAACGCGCAGGTCTTGTACGTGAAGCCCCACGCGCCGACGGTGTGCAGCGCCTGTTCGAGCATCGGCCACGTGATCCACAGGAACAGGACGCAATCCGGCGCGGCAAGATCGCCGACCGGCAAGGCCACGATGTCGCCTGCAGTCATGGTGTCGTAATGCGTGGATGGATGACGGGCTTTGCCCGTCTGATCGAGCGACCACACCGCGAAATGCCACGGAGGGTCCGCGAGGATCGCGCCATATCCCGAGCCGATGTCGGCGAACGGCGTCATCGCGCACCCCAATAGTGATAGCGGGTGTCGGGCCGCGAGGGCGCTGGATGACACGCCAGCCTGTGATGGAACGGGCAGTACGGCGATCCCGCCTGGACCGGCTGGCCGCAGAAAAAATACGGCGATTGATCGCCGTGCGGGAAATGGCACTCGTTGTGCTTGATCTCGTAGAGGCTGACATCGAGGAACGGCGCGTCGGTGATCTCGACCGGTTCCGCGACGATCACGGGGGGCGGCGTCCAGTGACGGAGCGCCCGCGCCTTGTGGACCTTGTCATTCGTCGTTTGACCGGCTGGTTTCGGTTTTCCGACAAGCCCGAGCCGGTTCGCTTTTCCGATGATGGCGTTACGCGAGACCCCGATCAGCCGACCGATCTGCGACGCCCGCATTCCGGTGTTCCACAATTCCTTGAGCCAGTTGACGCGGTCGTCGGTCCACGGCGTTTCGTGATTGTTGTTGGCTTTTTCCGTCTCGACCATTTTTGCCACCGCTCTGAACGCCCCCGCGCCTGCCGGTCGTCGAAGCAACCGAGGGTCTTTTCTTCTTTCGCCTCTGACGTTTACGGATCATCGGCCAGAGCGACCTGTCGGCGGACTTGCCGAGCCGTTTCAGTTCGTCGCGAATGATGTCGGCGGTGTTGCACGGAAGCTTACTTTTTGGACGGCACCAGTTGGACACACGCTGTGGTGTGCGGGCTCGTACGAGTTCCCGCACGGCGTGTTTTCCGCCAAGGGCATCAATGACTTGCGCTGTCGTGCGCAGAACGCGGGGAGGACGGGACATCCTCCGCATTATTCACACAGTTCATGTAATGTAAAGTTTTTTGGTCTATTCCATGTTTTGAAAAATTATTTTTCGTGTGCTACGTCAGGATGACGTCCCCGCAGGATACCACTCAAAGGGAAACCGATGGCCCAAGTCATTGACAAAAAAACAAATCCGGTCGCGTTCCGCTTACGCGAATTGCGGGTGCGGTTGGGCCACCGCAAAATGGCGTTCGCAAAAATGCTCGACGTCGCGTCATCGCGATGGAGCAATGTCGAGCACGGATCGCCGCTGTCGCGCGACATGGCCGACCGGCTGAAGAAGCGGATTCCCGGCCTCGACCTCGACTATATCTACGACGGCGACACCGACCACCTGGGTGACAAGCTGAAGTTCCTGCTCGCGGGCATCACCGACCGCTCCCTGCTTGAGGGTCTGCCGCTTGGCGAACATTTCGGGAAGTTGCTGTCGCCCAATGACAACAACGACAAAGAGAAAGACGGCGGCTATGCGACCACGCGCAAACGCAAGCGCGGCGCGGGCTGAACAATCTCCTGCGGCTTGCCGCCGCCACCATCAATTTCGGGAACGATGAACTGCTGGAGCAGGTAGCGCCGGTTCTTCGCGTTATCCACAAACCGGCGGCATTGTTCTACCGACATTTCCGCCTCGAACAACATTTTCTCTGCCGTGCGTACGGACTCGTCCGCGCCTTCCAGTAATAATTTCAGCGCCTTGTCGGCGTTTGATTGCGCCTTACGTTTTCGGGGCACAATGAACCTCCCACGTTTTCCCTTCGTTGGCTGATTGTACGTGAAGTCAGCTAGGTGAGTACCCGTCGCCCATCGGTCACACTGTACGTCAAATTTTAATTTCAACAATGCGAAAGACGGTTGGTTGCGATCAAAATTTTTTTACGCAGATTTTTTTTCGCTTTCCAAATGTGACATTTCATGTAGTGTTCGTTTTTTGCGGAGCGTCACATGCCGCAGATCACCGATCTCAGCGACTACCGCCGCCAGCGCGAGGCCGATGCGAGAGCCCTCGACGTCCACGTCGAGCGCGAGATCGATCCCGAGTGCGCCAACCGCAGCCGCTACCTGATCATTAGCAAGAGCCGCGAGGCGGTGCAGACCGTGATCAACGGTCTGATCGCCGAGGTTGGCGCGTTCGGCAACGGCTACGGCGATTTCGACGGGCCGCATCGCTGGAACGGAATCTATTTCGCCACCGGCCACGTCGTCGTGCATCCCGATGTTTACGAACCCGCGAGGTGAACCATGCACACCGAGAAAATCACCGTCAGCCGCTCCGACGCCGAACAGCTTTACCGGCAATACAAGACACACGCCGCCTGGTCGGAGCCGATTGATTGGGAGGTGCAGCGCACGTACGACCTGCTGCGCAAGGGCAAGGTCATCATCCGGGCGCTGGAGTCGATCAAGCAGGCCGGGTTAAACCGCGAGTTCCTGCCCAAGCTGGCGCTCACCGTGGCGACGGCAAAAACCGTACACCTGACCAGATACAAAGATGGTCAGTTTCGCATGTCGCCGAACAGTGGATGGGGGCGAGCAAAGAAACACGATTTTAATTTCCGCGAAAACACGTTCGTCTTTCCCGCCGAATCTTTCCCGATGGGCTTTGATGGCAGGCACCGCACCACGCGCAGCGATCACGAGGCAATTGTGCCGCCGATCCCGGTGCATCTGCGGCCGCGCCGTGGCCTCGCGAATTACTCGATCCTTTGGGAAGCGGAGTGGGAACGGCTGCCGCCGCATGACCCCATGCTCCTCAGACGCATCGGCAAGGCCGATCTCTGGCTGGTCGTCGCGCATTGGGATTTGACCGAGGTCGAACGCGCCGCCCTCTCGACGCGGGTGTGACGCCATGACCTCGACCGCACTCGCCGAGGTGACCGACGCGCCGCCGCTCGCCAGCCGGACATACACCGCCGACCAGATCGAACTGATCAAGCGCACCATCGCCAAGGGCGCGACCGATGACGAACTGAATCTGTTTCTCTATCAGGCGCGGCGCACCGGCCTCGATCCCCTGGCGCGGCAGATTTACATGGTCAAGCGGTGGGACAACCAGCAGCAGAAATACGTCGCATCGATCCAGACCTCCATCGACGGCTTCCGCCTCATCGCCGAGCGCACCGGCCACTACGCCGGACAGCTTGGACCGGAATGGTGCGGCAAGGATGGAGTCTGGAAAGACATCTGGCTGGACAAGGACGAGCAGCCGTGGGCGGCGCGGGTCGGCATCCTGCGCGACAATTTCAGGGAGCCGTGTTGGGGCAAGGCCCGCTACGTGTCCTACGCCCAGACAACCAAGGAAGGTTTCCCGACCCGCGCGTGGCGCATGATGGGCGACGTGATGATCGCCAAATGCGCCGAGGCATTGGGCTTGCGCAAGGGGTTTCCGCAGGAATTGTCCGGCATCTACACCGCCGACGAAATGGCCCAGATCACGCGCGGCGGCGGTGAGCCCGATGGCGACATCGACAACGAGGACGGGACGCTGGCCGAAGGCCGCGAGGTCATCAGCAAAGCGCAACTGGACGAACTGGAAAAGATCGCCGCCGAGCGCGGCGTCGATAAGGTCGTGTTCTGCGAATACCTGACCAAGAATTGGGGCGTTGACGTGTTGTCGCTGGCCGACATTCCCGCCGTCGGATTTGAGCGGGCCAAGAAGCAACTGGAACGCAAGCCGAAGCTGCCGCCGCAAGACAAGCCAGCCACGAACGACAAGATCGAAACCGGCCCGCAACCGTTGGAGGGTGACTATTCATGAAAAGCTATCATGGCTGGCGCGACGACGACGGCGTTGCGCATGTGATCATCCTGTCGAACGGTTTTCGCTCGCTGCCGGTGCGGCTCGATCTTGTCAATCATTCACCGGATGGATTCGAGTGGGGCTACGGCGGGTCCGGTCCCGCGCAGCTTGCGCTCGCGCTCCTGGCTGACGCGCTCGAGGACGACAAGCTCGCCGATCTGCTGCATCAGGATTTCAAGTGGCGGCACGTCGCCAGCATCCCGCAGGACGTTGGCGCTTGGCACATGACCGCGGATGAAGTTCGCGCCGCTGCCAATGCGATCCGCCAGAACATCGCCATCGAAACGCTGCCCAATGTGGTGTTGCGATGATCGAACAGGAACGCATCGCGCACGAGATCATCGCCAGCGCCACCGAGAAGGGGCACGACCTGATCACGTCGTATTTTGCCAATGGTGGATCAGGCGAGGAGATGGTCGCCCGCATCAAGCGGGCCGGGGTTGTGGGTGACCTGCACCTCGAACGGCTGCGCAAACATCTCGATCCCGTCCGCTTCGCCCGCGAGATGACCGACGATTGGCTGGCCGCATTGAGGTTTGCAATGAGCGAGGAAATCATCGCCCGGTACGGAGACAAGGTGCGCATCGTCACCAAGCCGCCGCGCGATGTGATCGTGCAGGTATGGGGCGGCGCGGGCTGGCACAATTGCAAGACGTTCGATGCCAATGACGACTACGCCTTCACCAGCGCCCGAGAGGCGGCGCGGAGAGTTGCCGACTCCATGTCGAACGCGAAAAAGGGGAAACGCGCATGAACATCAAAACTGAAAAAACCTACGATCCCGAATCCCACCGTCTCGCCGAATACTTTTTGAAGAACGAGCCGGACTTGAACACAGTCCAAAACATCAAAGAACTGGCGATAGAAATTCAGGAAGCCGTTGAGGAGTGGTTCGATTTTGCCCGAGAGCATTACAAATGAACGACCCCCGGCTCACTTTCGAGGTGCATCGTTACAAGGCGGTCAGCGATTGGGTCCGCCAGAAGATTCTCGCCGACGATCCCGACAACCTGGACGAACAGACCATCGCCGACACGACCGAGGGCTTGACCGACCTGCACGAGATGCTCGCGGAAATCGTGCGCAGTGTGCTCGAGGACGAGACGCGGGTGGCAGTGCTCAAGGTTCGCATGCAGGAAATGGCCGACCGGCTCGACCGCTTCCAGAAACGCGCCGACCGCCACCGAGAAACCGTGCGTGAGGCCATGCTCAAGGCCGACGTCAAGACGATCACGAAAGAGGATTTCACCGTCTCGCTGCGCAATGCGCCGCCGCATGTCGTCGTGGTCGACGAGACGCTGATCCCGCAGACCTTCTTTGAAATGCGCCCGCACCTTCGCAAACGCGAACTGCACAACGCGCTCAAGGACGGCGTTCAGATCGACGGCGCGGTGCTGTCCAATCCCGGCATATCGCTCACCGTGAGGACGCGATGAAGCTAACCGAGCAAGTCATCGACAAGGCGCTCGACTATTTGCAGGACAACGCCGAGGCCGCAGCCAAGGCCCGCGCCGAACGCATCTACTGCACAGAGTATCGTAAGTCGCTCAAGGCGCTGTTGATGAAGGAGCACGACACCGGCAAACGGTCCGCCGCGATTCAGGAACGCGAAGCCTATGCCGACGACAAATACATCGCCCACCTGGAGGCGCTGAAGGAAGCCGTGTTTCAAGACACGAAGATGCATTTTTTGATGGAAGCCAACCGCGCCAAGATCGATGCGTGGCAAACCAAATCCGCGAACGAACGCAACCGGGTGCCGTTCTGATGGACATTGTCGAGCGCATCATCGTCTACAGAGACAGGTCGGGCCGCTCGCGCGAAGGCCGCGAGATGCTGGCCGATGCCGCCAATGAGATCGACAAGCTGCGCGGAGCATTGCAGCGCATCGAGCAGTGGAGCGACGCCTACCCGCTCGACATGTTTCCCGAGCCGGACCTCAAGAAAGCCGCCGAGGTGCTCAAGGCCAACGGCATGACGCTCGATGCGATCAGCGCCAGTTGCATGCGGCACGTGGTCGAGGGCGTCGGCAAGATCGCGCGAGAGGCGCTTGAGTTGCGGAACCTGCCCGCCCTTGGCGTGGAGAATAATCGTCAACAGGACAGCGGGAGCAGTCAGGGAAAGCAAGGGGGTCCGGCCAATGAAGGCTAACTGCACCGGAGGCCGGACTCCCACGATCTTGGTGTGCGTGGCGTTTGTTGCGTGGAGCGTTCCGGCGCGGGGTTCGCCGTCGTGTATGACGTACGCCGAGGCCCGCGCCGCCTATCACACCAGCCATCTGTGGTGGCGCACCGAGCACCATTGCTGGTACGCCAGCCCCTCCCGCCATGTGATCCGCCGCAAACACGAACCGGCCACGGCACCGACCGCGCCGCAGCCGATGATCATGTTTCCGACGCTGGTCCAGGGCGCGGGTGTCGAGGCGCAAATGCTCAACGTCGCGCCGTCAGTCAAATGGCCGTCGGTCATCCTCGATGTCGATGCAATCACCGCCAGCGCCGATCCACCGGATGAGTGCTGCTGGCCGCCGCTCGACGCGCCGGCCGAAAATTTCCTCGAGCGATGGCAGGCGATGCCGTCGTACTGGTTCACCGCACGGATGGAGCAAAGGCCATGACCGAAACGAACCGGAATGGGAATGGACTCGATGAACAGGCCAAGGCCGTCGAGGCCGGGCTTGCCACGCATCTGCGCGTCAAGGGCGAACTCGACGAGGCGCACCGGGAGATCGTCGAGTTGCGGATGCAACTGTCACAAGCCGCGGTCGAGAGCGAGGCGCTGCGCTCGTTCAACAATCTCTTGGAAAGCCGCCTGCAAGGTTGCGTTGCCGAGCGCGACGAGGCCGTCACCCGTTTCGCCAAGCTGGAACAGATTCATTCCAGTGTGCTGGCGATCATGCGCGAGGTTGAAATCCCCAATGTGCCGCTGATCCTCAAGGCGGACGGCGCACCGCCGTGAGCCGCCGACCGGCCCACATCACACAGGCCGACATTGCCCGCGCCATCCGCGCGGCAAAACAAGAAGGCGCGACCGTGGTCGAGGTGAAGGTCGGGGAAAACGCCACCATCACCATCCGCCTGGACGGCACCTCCGAGGCGCAAAAAGACGAGGAAAACCGGGACGAACCGCGCAGAAGTTTCGAGTTAATCTAAAAGGACCATGTTCCTGTGGCGGGCTAGGGCATTATGCCCTATATTAGGAGTCAACCCTGATTCCTAGTGAGGCGATGATGACGACCCGATTCTACCTGTGGCCAGACAGCGGACCCCGACGGATCGCTGCGGGCAGACATGACAAATACAAATATCCACAATTTGCCGGTCAGCGCGTCCGGCGCATCGAGTGTTCGTATCAGTTCGATGGCGATGTCCTGCACTACTACGCCCGTGGTTTTTTCTACGATTTTAATGATGATGGCCGCGTAAACATCATGAACGAGTTACGTGCGGCGATGAACGCGGCGCACGGAGGGGCCAAAGCCGACACCGAGAAGTCCCGCGAGTTGCCGCGCCTTGCTGTCGTTCGCGCCGGGGCCAAGGCCAAAACGGATTATGCGGCAGGGCACACATGGGAGCCTTCCGAGGACGACTGTGCATTGATCGAGGCCGACCTGTTCGGCACCAAACGCATCCCGCTCTTGAGGGGCCTCTGATGAAACGCGCCGACAAAAACATCCTCACTCTGCCGACATGGCAGGACGAATTTCCCGGCCTCACCCGCCAGTTCACGCGCCACGGCAAGGAAGTCTGGTACGTGCGCCCCAAGCACCACGGCGAGCGCATCCGCATCCGCGCTCCGTTCGGCACCGAGGCGTTTCGCGCCGAATACGATTCCGCCGTACGCGGCGGGGCAAAGACGCCGCAGGACAAGCTGGTCGAGGACCGCAAGACGCTGGCGTGGCTGATCACCGAATATCGCACCTCGCCGGATTGGCGCGGCTATGGCGACGAGACAAAATATCAGCGCGAGTATTACCTGCAAAAAATGCAGACCACCTCCGGGCACGAACGCTACCGCGACGTGAGCCGCAAGATGATCATCGAAGCCCGCGACAAGCTGGAAGGCGCGGCGGCGCGGCACTTCGTCGATACGGTGCGCGGCCTGTTCAAATGGGCGGAGTTCAAGCAATACATTCCCGCCGACCCGACCTTGGGCGTCAAGCATCCGAAAAAGAAAAAGACCGGCGGCTTCCGCACGTGGACCGAGGAGGAGGTCGCGCAGTACGAGCGGTTCTATCCGTTGGGCACGAAAGAGCGGGTGTGGTTTGCGGTGCTGCAATTCTTGGGCGGGCCGCGCCGGGGCGATGCGGCGGCGCTTGGCAAGCAGCACGTGCGCAAGGGTCCGGCTGGCCTCGAAGTGGTGTTCAAGACCGAGAAGTCGCAGCGCCAGAAGGAGGTCACGATCCCGCTGCTGCCCGAGTTCGTCGAGGTGATCAAAGCCGGACCGGTGGGCGAGACGACGTTCATCTGCGGCGCAAACGGGCGGGCGCTGTCCAAGGAGACGTTCGGCAACTATTTCCGCGAGGCATGCAACGCGGCGGGCCTTGCGGGCCTCACGGCGCACGGCGTGAGGAAGGCGATGGCGACGCGGATGGCCGACCGGGGAGCCTCCGACCGGGAGTTGATGGCGATCTTCGGCTGGTCCGACCCAAGGATGCCGACGGTCTACACGCAAGCCGCAGACACCAAGCGCCTCTCGCGGCGCACCGTCGCCCTGCTCGCCCCGCCAAGCGATCAGGACGCCGACTATCTGACGCTGGCGATAGGATCGGATTCCGAAAAGAACAGAAGGGGTCCGCCCTCACCTTCCCAAGGTGAGGGCGAAATGTCGGGAAAGCCGAAACAGATCAGGTAGTTACAGGTTTGGGTGGCGGGAGCGACGGTTTCACGAGGTCATCGTGATTTCAATAACTTAAAAAAGGGTGAGGGCATAACGGTACGTTGACAAACAAAGGGTTTCTTTCAGGTGAGGGCGAACATTTTTTCGCACTGAATTTCCGTTCGCACCGCCAACCGGTACAGCCTGAAAAATTATTTGTTGTGCGACCCCACGTCAGCCGGATACCACTCGCTCGCGCCGACGGGACCGGGCACCACCCGCCGCGCCTATTCCCACCAAAGGGGCCGGGAGACTACCAATGAAGAAAATTGCACTCGCGTTCGTCACTCTGTTCACGCTCGCCTACGTCACGGCGGCATGGGCCGGGTGCCCGATGGGAACGCGCTACACCTGTGTGCAGGGCTTTAACGGCAAGGTCGTCTGTAGCTGCTCATAATCGCAGCGAACGAACCGAGGAACCCCACCCGTTTCGGTGGGGTTTTTTATTTGGCATCCGGTGCAAAAAAACTTTACATGAACTATCGTATTTTCTCCCCGAGGTTCCGCCATGACCACGCTCGCCCCTGGTCTGCCGCCGCTGCCGCCGCGCTTTCTTAAATTGCCGCTCAATGAGCGCGGCTATCCCGTGCCGAAATTCGTCTGGAAGAAGCCCGACGGCGGTTACGATTTCCGCGTGATCGAACCGGGCTGGCCGTCGAAATGCGTCCGCAACCGGTTGTGCTGGCTGTGCGGCGAGAAGCTTGGCCGGTTCATGTGCTTTGTCGTCGGCCCGATGTGCGCCATCAACCGCAACAGCGCCGAGCCGCCGTCGCACCGCGAGTGCGCCGAGTTCGCCGTCCGCGCCTGCCCGTTCATGCGCTTCCCGAACCGCAAGCGGGACGAGGAAGGTCTGCCGGACGATGGCATCAAGCCCGGTGGCGACGCCGCCATGATCATGCGCAACCCCGGCGTCTCCGCGATATGGGTCACGACCGCCTACAGCGTCCATCGCGCACCGAACGGCGATTCCTTGTTCGACATCGGGCAGGCCACCGAGGTGACGTGGTGGGCGCAAGGCCGCGCCGCCACGCGCGAGGAAATCCTGCACTCGATCAATACCGGCCTGCCGATCCTGCGGGAGATGGCCGAGAAGGAAGGCGCGGACGCCATCGCGCACCTCGACCACGAGATCGAGCGCGGGATGAAGCTGCTGCCCGCATGAAGATCACGGTTCAAACCGGTCCTACACCGATGCGCCACTGCGGCGGCTGCACCCTGTGCTGCAAGCTTCTGCCGGTGACCGATCTGGACAAGGTCGCAGGCGAACGCTGTCGCCACCAACGCACCGGCAAAGGCTGCGCGGTCTACAATATCGTTGGCAAGATGCCGCCCTGCTGTCATTTCTGGAATTGCCGCTGGCTGGTCAATGACGACACCGCCGATCTCTCGCGCCCGGATCGCGCCCACTACGTGATCGACCTCCTGCCCGACTACGTCACCGTGATCGACAACGAGACGGGCGAGAAAACCAACGTCGAGGTGATCCAGATTTGGTGCGACCCGAAATATCCCGACGCGCACCGCGACCCGGCGCTGCGCCGCTACCTTGAGCGCCGCGCCGCCGAGGGCAAGATGGCGCTGGTTCGCTACAACCAGAAAGACGCTTTCACCATCATGATGTTCGAGGGCAAGCTGCACGAACATTCCGCCGACGTTGACGTCGGTCGCGGCTACTCGCTCGCACAGGTCGCCGCAGCATTGGCAAAACCATGATCGCTATCGCGGCTCATCCTGGTCGGCGGCTTTGCTCATGTAGCACAGCGAGGCAAACAGAAAACCGAGACATCCGCCGACGGCGAGCGCGGCGTAGACCGAGAGCATGAACAGAGTGGTCTGCATTGGCGGCTCCAATTGGCCCGCCAGCCATGACCCACATAGACGCGATTCGACGGAAACGCACGGTATGAAGAAACCGAACGAGAACATCCTGTCGATGTGGGTCGTGTACGATCATCCGGTGGATTTCCCGACCGAGTTCGTGGCACGTCGTCACGAGGTCGTGGCGGGCGGCTCGCGTCCGACCAACGAGGCAATGTCATCGCGCAGCCTCGACATGCTGCGCGATGAACTTGTCGGGCGCGGGCTGACTTGCCTGACGCGCATGCCGGGGGACGATCCGAAAATTGTGGAGACGTGGCTATGACCGAACGACTAGGCGATGCGCCGATTGAAGCGGCGCTTCTCGACCTCATGAACACGATAGCGCGTGGACTTAACGAAGCCTTCAACGGTGAAGCCAAAGGCGCTGACCGGGATTGGGGCTTTGTGCTGATGGTGTTTCCCTATGGCGATCACAGCGGTCGCTGTAACTACATTTCCAACGGTGCCGACCGCAAGGACGTAGTCACGTTGATGAAGGAGATGATCGCGCGGTTCGAGGGCCAGCCGGAAATGAAAGGCCGCGCGTAAATTTATTTTTTCCAGCCGGACTAATGCTTTAGCACCGGCTCGCAGGCCCATTGGGCCTAAGGCACGTTTGCCGACGGCATTCGCCATCTGCAATCCTCGACATTTGTCACCCCGCAAAAGGTGATTGCCATGAGAGAACCACGTTGGACCACCCTCCCCGAAGCGATCAAATATGTGATGCGCAAGTGGGGCTACTCCGAGAAGGAGGCCAAGCGGATTCTCTGGCAGGGCTTCGGCGAAGGCAAGATCGAAACGGCTGACAGTCACGAGATACTGGAAGGACACGTGCTGGATTTGCTGGCGCAGAATAAAACGAGCCTGTGCAGCGAAGAAAGCGAAGTGATCGACGTGGTCGATGCGCTCGCGGTCAAGGGGCTGGTCAAAATAGGCAAAACGACGACATGCCCTTGCTGCCTTTCGCTTAGTGCCAACATCGTTACGCTGACTGCGGCTGGCCGCCGCGCGATGAAGAACCGGCATAAAAAAAAGCCCCGCCGAAGCGGGGCCAAGTCATCGCCGAGGGTTCACCATTGATCAGGCCGCGACTCGAGCCTCCGTGCCACCGAGCACGTCGGCAATCGCATCGCAGATCGCGTTGAACTCGTCCTCATAGACATCCGCGTCGGCTTCGCTATCGACGAAGCACACCTCGATCAGGATCGACGGCATCGTTGTCTGATTGAGGAAGAACAGGTCGCTGCGTTTCTTCGCGCCGCGATTGACGAAGCCGACGTCGGCAATGGCATGCGCCACATGATCGGCCAGCGTGGCTTGCGTCACGTAGAGACACTCGGTGCCCATCGGCGCGGTCGTCTCGACATAGGCATTGAAATGGACCGAGACGTCGAGGTCGCGCTCCTGGGCGTTGTGAAAATCGACGATGGTGTGCAGGTTTTCATTCTGGCTGCGGCTGGTGTCGTCGTGAAAGGTTGTCGCCTCGACGCCACGGTCGCGCAGCCTTTCCGCCACGCGGTCGACGACGTTGCGGGCCTCGGTCACCTCGTTGAGGATGCCGATGGCTCCGGGCACGTGCTTGCCGTGGCCGGACGATAAGACGATGCGGCCGAAGCCCGCGTACGCAGGCGATCCGCGCGAGGTGAACGGAAACAGGAGTTCGACCTCGTCATCGGTCTGGATGCCGAGATACGCCATCGCGCCGGGAGAGATGTCGGCAACGCGGTCGGTGTCCTCATGCGGACCCCAATCGGCGGGATAAAGCTTCAGCGACTTGCCGGTCTTGGGCGCGTGGATCAGCGCCATCTCCTCGGTCAGCACCGACTTGGGATATTGATCGTAGTCCCACCTGGCGGCGACATAAAAAGTTTCCGGGTTCAGCCGCCGCGCGAGTCCAGATGTGCCTTCCGGCTGATACGACAGGAACAGGTGAGGCGCCTGGCTCACGTCTGAATAAAGCGCGAGCCCTTCGTCAGGCGCTACACCGAGATCGTCCGGTCCGCCGAAAGAACTGACCTTGCCCTTGAGGTTGAGCGTCATCGCCGGTTTTCCCTTAGCAGCTAGCTGGTGTCCATTTCAGCGCATCAGCACGGGCACGCTGATACGCAACAATTGAACTTTGCAGTCCGGCGGACGCGCGTTGTGGCTGACCATACGCATCCTTCAGCCAGCCGGCGAACAAGTGCTTCAGATTGTCCCTGAACGCATCGTCAACCGCCGCAAGCACCTGCGCACGAATGTGGACGCGATCTTCGTCGCTGACGCATGTCGGCTTCAGCGGTTGCGCGGTGCTTTGCGAATAGATCATTCCGCCGACCAGCAATGCCATCACGGTCGCGAAGCCGCCGATCCTCACCATCATGGTCATCATGACGGCGGATCAATACCCGGTGGTTTGCCAAATTCGTAATACTCGCCATCGGCCAGTTCACGCGCGGTCCACCCCTGCGGAAGTTCGAAAGGCGAGGTGCCGTCCCACACGACGACATTCTGCACCAGACCAGCCTCATCAATCAGAAGATAGTGCGCCATGCGCTCAGTGCTCAGACCGATTGCCTCAAAGGTGCAATTTTCCATGTCCTCGATTGTCATGCCGGTTGCCACCAGATGAAGATCACGCCCTGTGCACCGTAACCGCCATTACTGTAACCCCCGCCGCCGCCACCGCCGTAATAGCCCCCGGCACCGCCAACGCCTGCTCCGCTAGAAGCGCCGCCACCGCCGCCGCCAGAATAGTCCGGTGCATTACCGCCAGCGCCGCCAGCATTGCCTTGACCGCCGCCCGCACCACCACCACCCGAACCATTGCCACCGGGACTGCCGTTAGCGAAGGTGCCGCCAGCGCCGCCAGCCTGCCACGGACTGTTGCCTCCGGCACCGCCGCCAGCGCCTCCCGGTTGTCCGGCTGTGCCGCCGCCGCAACCACCGCCACCACCAGCGTTGTTGCTAACGCCCGAGCCGCCGGGACCACCGCCGCCATAAGTCCCGCCAGAACCGCCACCGCCACCGCCCGGCTGAGCACCGCCACCACCGCCGTAACCGCCAGCATAGCCGCCGCCACCGGCAGCAACGCCACCGCCGCCGCCGCCAGCGCCGCCGGAAGCAACGCCGCCACCCCCACCCGTCGCCACAACGATGCCAGCAAATGAAGTGTTGCCGCCAACACCGCCGCCACCAAAACCGCTCCCGCCAGCACCACCGCCGCCAACCGCAACTCCGACACCTGAATTCGGCGTCAGGCCGATGTTGTATGTGATGGCATAGCCGCCACCGCCACCACCGCCGCCGCCGCCGCTACCGCCACCACCACCGCCGCCGATGCAGTAGATGTAATTGTTGGCGCTGTTCCAATCCGCAGGCACGGTCCATGTCTGGCTTGATCCGAGCGCCACCGCCTTCGCTGCCGGTGCGGCCACCGCGATGGCAGCAGACGTGCCGGTGATCGACGCATTGACCGTGTCGGTTGCGGTCACGGTCCACGTCCCGGTCTTGAGCGTCACCGAGAACACGCCCTGACCATTGGTCAACGTGCTGTTGCCGGGGAGCGTCGCCGTACCATTGGTTGACGTGAGATGCACCGTGCCGGTGTAGGTCGGCACCCGATTGTTGTTGGCGTCGAGCGCCGTGACCGTGACGTTGAACGCCGTGCCGGATGTAGCCGAGCCCGGTGCTGAAACCGAGAGCTTGGTGGCCGGTGGCGGCAGACTGTCCGGCCCGTAGGCTTTGTTCGGTGGCGTGAAGTTCGCGGTCCAGCGGGCGATGCCCTTGCTGATGCGGACTTCCTCCATGTAACCGGAAAAATACGTTGTACTCCATTTCCCGATTGTCAACGTATCTGACGCAGCCTTAAGTGCGAGAGATGAAGTCCAAGTGTCCTGCTGCACACCATTTTTGAACGTGCGGAACACAGTGCCAGCGCGCGTTATCGCGTAGTGTGTCCAAGTCGTCAGGTCGAGCGTACCCATCGTGCGAGCACTGGCAATATCCCAATTAGTGCCGTCGCTCGACATATAAACTTGAATGCTGTTCGGCGTATTATAATGACCGAGCAAAAAAGCATTGGCAGTCGCTACCGAGACGCGACAAACTGCGGCCATGCCAACTGTCGCAACACTACGGTACTCCCACCAATCAACGGTGAAGTCGCCAGCGCCAAAATCCCAATCGGCGCTGTTCGGCCATGCCAGCCACGAACTGCCGTTGAGATACAAAACACCATTCCCGGAGGCACCAAGCGGACTGCCGTTCTGCACCGTTGGCGCACCGTTGGCAGTAGCGTAACCGTGCGAGGTCAGCGAACTGTCGAAGAACCAGTTATAACCGTTCGCGCCCTCGAAATGCGCCAGCAGTTTTGTGAAGCTGTCATTGCCCGGTGACGCTGCCCGCGCACCGAACAACGCTGGTGTGATCCCCGGCAGCATCAGGCAAATCCCGCAGAGAAGGTGCAGAGAACTTGTGTCGATGACAGAACGGTGTACGCGATAACATCGACGGCGTTCGCTCCGGTCGACAGCACTGGCTTGGTGCCGCCGGGAAACTTGTAGGCCGTCCCCCACGATGAAATGAGACGGCTGCCGGTCGCGTCCTGCAACAGATAAAGAAGACCCTTCTGCCCGACCTTTGGATTTGTCGGATTACTCAACGTGCAGGTCGCGGATTGCAGCGTCATCTGAAAATCAATGGCCGCGCTTAAATCCGGCGTGAATGTCGTACCAGCAGTCACAAGGATCGCTGCTGCTGCGGCCCATGCCGTGCCGGGTGTGACC
The DNA here is from genome assembly GCA_036003145.1 of Pseudolabrys sp. GTDB lineage: Bacteria > Pseudomonadota > Alphaproteobacteria > Rhizobiales > Xanthobacteraceae > Pseudolabrys. The sequence continues at coordinate 18,145 of DASYSQ010000201.1, read as the reverse complement.
ATCTTCCCGGTGCCAAGCGTGTTGGCGATGAATTCCGCAGCCGTCGCGGCAACAGGGATTGCAGACGCCGCAGCGCGTGACGTGTCGGTCGGATGGATGTGATCTTCACGCGCGTATTTCGTGGCCGCGCCGACAGCAGCCGTGCCGTCCATGACCGGCGCAACAGTCGCGGGCGCGGGTGGCGCTGGTACAGGCGACCAGCCTGAACTTTGCCGTCCGTACAAGCCGCCGTCTGTCGGCGCTTCGGGGACCGGACCTACTGGACCCTGCGGTCCTGTGTTTCCTATCGGTCCCTGCGGTCCCGTTGCTCCGGTGTCGCCCTTGTCGCCTTTCGGTCCCTGCGGACCAGTGTCGCCTGTGTCACCCTTGGCGCCCTGCGGTCCCTGCGAGCCGGTATTGCCTATCGGTCCCTGCGGTCCAACCGGCCCGACATCGCCTTGCGGTCCAACCGGACCAACATCGCCGGTGTCGCCCTTGACGCCCTGCTGACCTTGCGGTCCCTGCGAGCCTGTCGGTCCCGGTGGACCTGGATCGCCTTGCGGTCCCTGCGGGCCGGGGACGCTGCTTGCCGAGCCGGTCGGTCCCGGTGGGCCAACCGACCCGCGCGGACCGGGAATGCCCTGCGCACCCTGCGGGCCGGGGACACCTTCGCCGCCCTGTGGTCCCATCGGGCCTTGCGCCGGGACACCGATGACGACGACATCATCAACATCTTCGTATTCTGTTGTCATGCCATGCCCCCGGCCAGAGAGCAGTGGACTTCATTGGCGGACTTCACCATGTAGGACAGCGCATCGACCGCGTAGGGCGTGCTTGTCAAAAACGGTTTGACGCCACCGGGAAACTTGTACGCCAATCCCCATGTCGTGACGGTCCTGCCGCCTGTCGCATCCTGCACCAGATAGATCACGCCCTTCTGACCGGGCTTCGGGTTCAGTGGATTGGCCAACACGCGGCCCGTAGCGCCGAGCGTCCAGACAAAATCAATCCCGGCATTGAAATCCGGCGTGACCGTCGCTTGATCAGCCAGCGGCACAGGCGCGGCTGCGCCCCATGCCGTCGCCGGGGAAAGCGATTTCACCGCCGTGGTATTGGCAAGGAATTCCGCCGCCGTGGCGAAGGCGGCTTTGGTGTCAACGTACTGCTTGGTCGCGGCCTGCAAGTTTGTCGCCGGATCGGCGGCCAGCAGCAGTGGACCCGTCATGGTGTCGCCGCCGACACGAACCACCGCCACCCATGTTGCGTTGATCCTGCCGTAAGCGGCGTCGTTGGTTGGTGCTTCCGGCACGTCGCCTGTCGGACCTGCCGGACCCGTTGGCCCCGCATCGCCCTGCGGACCTGCCGGACCCGTTGGCCCCGGTATGCCTTGCGGCCCGACATCGCCTTGCGGACCTTGCGGCCCGCCCGGCGCACCGTCCTGACCTGCCGGACCTGTCGGCCCCTGTGGTCCCTGCGGCCCCGGCTGACCTTGCGCACCAAATGGGCCGGGAATGCCCTGCGGCCCCGGTGGACCGGTAATGCCAGCGTCGCCTTTCGGACCCATCGGCCCCTGGTCGGGGACAGAAATAATCTTGACGCTGGTCATCGCGTCGGCCCGTGCGCGTGGATCAGCGTTCCGCGAAAAATATCCTCGCGCAAACCGTCAGGCCGCAACAGAATCAGACTGTGAACGTAATCGCCTGGTTCCATGTCCGCCATCTGTTCGCGCAAAATGCGGATGTTGAATGTCGTCAGCTTGCCGTCCACGTCAGGCAGGAAATCAATGTCACCATCGTCCGTGCTCAATGACACGAACACTTCCGCATCATCAGGCTGCTTGCGCACCATCATCATCAGACCGTGACCGGTGAAATCAAACGGAACGCTGTTGATCACCCACTGGAACGCGCGGGAGAAGTCCGCATCCGAAAATGTGTTGATCTGAACCTCTGCTGCTTCCGCCATTGCGCCTCACAAGTGTGCGTAGTAGTCGGCGTCAAGATTGAAATCGGGCGCTCGCTGACAGACGGTCCACTGCCCGTCTTTCCAGACCGGAAACAATCCACGACCACAGCGCGGCGGCGGTACAGTCGTGGTGTTCCCCGGCATCAGGATGATGCCCGGCGAACGCGGATCGGCATCGGAAATGTCAAGCAGGCGAATGCCGGTGTAGACGCCAGTGTCGTAGTCAAATGTGAAAACCGGAAACACCGGTCAGCCATCCACGATGCACGGCATCAATGCGCAGTTGCGCGGGCGCGTCTCTGGTCCGCCGCCCGAGCCTGAAAGATTGATGGCGGAGGTGATGCGGTTTTCCCGATGCACCCACCCGGTCGGCCATGCTGACGGCCAAATCGACACTGGCGGTTTGAGGTCCTGATACGGAGCGACCCATCCAATTTCGACATAGCCATAGGACACTTGATCGGGTTGCGTTCCCGTCACGGCAAGCCAGTTGTTGTAGCCAACATCACGTGCCCGCACGGTGCCGGGTGACACGTCAGGCCAGCCGCCGCCAGCGACGTTGTACGCCTCATAGCGCGGGTTGGTGAACGTCAGTTCTGCGTTCTGCACATAGGCGTTCGCATAATTCGGCGGCAGCACTGGCGGCGCACCGCCGACTTGGCTGCTGCCCATATTCATCGGGCCAAAGCTGGCCTTCGGATTGATGAGATCAACGATGCCAGACATTGCCAGCGTACCAACGATGTCCGCCTGCTGAGTGCCAAGCACCCGGCTGGCATCAACGCCACGCGCATCATCAAAGAAGCGCATGAACTCGCCACGGAAATCCGGCACACGGAAAGTCGTCGTGCCATCACCACGCGAGAACGATGTCCAAAAATGGTTGGCCGCGTTCGTCCAGTCTGTCTCGTTGACGATGCGCCCGCTTGCATTGGCGTAAGTCCACAAGCCGGGATGTTCGGCGCGGATGAGCGTTGCGCCATTCAGCTTCAGCGTGCCGGGGATTGCCGTACTGCCGGGTGACAGGATGATGCTGCCGACAGGACCAAGCCCGACAGCCTTCGGGATCAGGCCGGAAAACTGGAACATGCCAGCCGAGGCGGAATAGATCAGCAGCATGATCTGATCGTGCACCGCATCGCCCGCTTGCAGCGGCTGTCCATTGCCGCGCACGATTGGCACCGGAGCCAGCGCGTTCACCTTGATTGTCGATGGCCCGGTGATGTCATTGACCACCCGCACCTCGACAGTCGTTCCGGCTACCAGCGCCGTGAGCGCCGGGACAAAATTGGCGACCAGCGCATTGGTCGCGCCGGTATCAACGGCAAAAGGAATGTTGATGAAGGTGTTTGTGCCGGGGCCACCGCCGCCACCGGCACCGCTTGAGTATGGATTGAACTCCCAATAGCCGCTGTCATTCCACACAGCTTCGAACATCACGCCTGCCTTGACCTCATCGGCGGCAAGTTCAGACCCGTCAGCATGACGAAGCGCGTGTTCTGCGCCATCGACCGACAGCAACGTCTGACCTGTGTTGTTGACCAGCGCCTTGATGCGCAGCGGCATCCCCGGCGTCTGCGTGTTGGCTATCGGCGGGTCAAACTCCACCGCAATCGTGTTTGGGTCGCCCCCGTCAACCGCCAGGGCGTAGTTCATCCGCTGGCTGCGCACCGCGTACAGAAGCTGTGTCAGGTTGGCATTGTCCGAGACCTGGTTTGCCGCCTCAATCACCGCAACAAGTTCGCGCTGCGGAAACTCAACCGCTGCGGCGGGAATGATCGAGCCTTGCCGACCGATACTTGGGTCGCCGTTGATGTATGGCGCTTCAGGGTCAGTAACGCCGTAAGGCTGGTTGTATTTCATCGCTTCCTCTCAGGGTGTTCCGGCCATCGGTCCGCCAGTTTGCAGATAAGAATAATCGAACACGATTTGCGTGTGCGCTGGTTTGATGCGCTCCAGAAAACACGGCACCTCATCGGCCAATCCGATGAGCAGATGCGGATCGACACCGACCTCGCCACCGAGCGGCCCGGTCCTGAACCACGTCAGTCGTGCATCGCCAACACCGATTGACCAATAGAACCGCATCTCTGGCGGGCCGAGATACCAGCGCATGTTGTTCGGGTTGCCGCCCGCTTCCGCTTCCTGCTGCGAGGTATCGCCAACGCGCGACACGCCGGTCATGTACGGCGCGAACTCGGTGATCTGGATCGTGTAGCCGAGCCACGACATGATCTCGACAAAGAAAGCCCGCGACTGCCCGCCGAGCAGCGTCATCTTGAGCATCAGGATGCGGCGGCGGTCGGCCATCGCCTGCTGCTGGCCGAAGAAACATGGGTCAGGCAAACCCCAATTGCGTTCCCAATCGGGAAGCAATTCTATCGTCAGCCGCGGATCGCTTTCTGTTTCCAGAAGATCGGCGGCGCGGCCATCGACAAAGCCCCAATACTCACTGAGGCCGGTGCAAGCCTGCACCAAAATACTTTCGGGATGCCGGGGCCACGCCTGCCCTTGCGGCAACAGCGACAGAAGGGCTTGCGCGTAGTCGTCGCCAGTGCGGCGGACGTGCCGGTCAGTCATAGACGAGGCTGCCGAGCACCGCCATGTGTCCGGGCGATTCCATCACATCATCGTCGGTGTTGACGAGACGGAATGACACGATGCTTGGGGCGCTCATGATCGCAAAGCTTTTCCACGCCGCAAAAATCGTCTGCCCTGGTGCCGCCAGTGTGCGCAGCATGGTTTGCAGGCTTTGCTCGATCTCGCCGCGCACCGCTTCGTTGTCCGGCACCAGTTCGTCGATGATGCACGTGATCTCCTGCTTGAGCGGTGCCACCACGAAAAAATCCTTCACCGCCACCGGTCGCTTGGTGTCGAGATAGGCGGCGACGGCATCGACATCTTCCTGAAACGGAAAGCCGTCGTTATCGGCCCGCAGGTCGTCCATCATGAAGCGGACGGTGACCGTGCCGATGCCCATTTCCAGCGGATAGCACCACGCCCGCGTAACCCCCGGCACCGCGAGCGCCCACGCTTCATAGTCGTAGGCGGCACCGCCCATCGGCGGTTGGCGGATGCGCCGCAGTACCCGGTCACGCAACGCCTCATCGGTTTCCTGATCGGTGCCGCCGGTCAGGCTGACGACCTCGACGGTCTGATCGACGCCGGGAAGCGTAACGGTCATGCCCAACCGGCTGCCGTCCGGCAGGTTGCCCGCAGCGCCCGGATCAAGCGCCCGCACCTCGACCGGTGTCGGCAGTGCTCCATCAAGGATGACGGACGTCAGCGTCTCGAAACCGACGTTGTCGCTGGAGGAGAGTTGCGTTCCTTGCGGGACCGGCATGCCCGCCTGCCCGGTGAATTGCACCGTGCCGTGCGCGAGCGTCGCCATCTTGCGGCCGGTCGAGCCGTCGGCATTGACCAGCCAGATTTTGCCATGACGGTCGAGCCACTCCGTCTCCGCCGTATCGGGCAACAATTGCAGCGCCAGCCAATCGACATATTGCAGCGTCAGGTGGCACAGAGCGCCCTGGCTGTCGGAGATAACGCGCAGGACGCTGTTCGGCACATTGGCGTCGGAGCCGGGAAGCGATGCATGGATGGCATCGCGGACGAGGCTGCGGACCTCGCGCAGTGTCGGTGTTGACCACGGCATTTATTGCATCCCATCCCACAAAGCGGCATATCGCAATTCGATGGTCGGTAACGGCCCGCGATAGATGCGCACCAGCGCATCGATGCGCTGGTTGTCGATGCGGGTTGCCCACACATCGAAGCCAGAGCACGTCTTGTGATTCACGAACGGCTGGATGGCGTCGCGAATATAATTTTCCACCCGCACCACCGTCGCGCCATCGCGAGAGGCAATCGAATCGATCTTCGCCCGCTTGAGCAACCAGAGTTTCGAGCCTATCGGCCAGCCATCCCAAATTGCTTCGGCGTCGAGATCGCCCCACCACCCGGCGCGGTCCGTGGAATCCGGGTCGGGCAGGACATCATCGTCCCCTGCCAGCGCGTCGGTGCCGAGCGCCACCATGATGGCGGTTGCCAGCGCCCGTTCATCGTCGAGCGTACCGTCCTTGAGCAAAAACCAATCGAGCGTGACCGAGTATTTCGGAAACTGGTTGTTCTGGACGAGGCGGACGTCGGGGACAATTGCGGTCATGGCGGATCAAGCCTGCCCCACACGTTGACCGCTGGCCCCGCCAGCGTCACGACCAGAGAAAACTGGTTCTTTCCCTTTTGTCCGCCCTGGTAGACGTTCTTGTCCGCGTTCACGTCCACGTAGACGTTGCCGTCATCGAGCAGCGAGTGAACGGCAGCGCCCGCCATCCGCGCCTGCTTGCTCGCATTTAATTCGACAAAGTATTTCGATTGCGCATTGTCGTCCTTGACCGGTTTCTGACCGCGCTGCTGCTGGCCTTGCTGTTGCGATCCGCCGCCGCCATTGCCGCCGCTCGCGTCCGTCTGCTGTGCGCTCGCGCCTTGCTGCTGCTGTGCCGCTGGCACGAGCGCCATCCGCATCACCTTGCCGACCGGCGTGGACCAGAAGCCGCCGTCGCCCGTCATGTGAAACTGCTGCTTGTCGTCCTTGCCGCGAAACATCGCGGTGTCGCCTTCCGCCAAGCCGAACAGTCGATGCCGCCGGTCGTCCATGTTGCCCGCCGCCGGAAAACTGCGGTTGCCGCCGATGAACGACATGAAGGTTTCCGCACCATCGATGATCTTGCCCATCGCGTCCTTGGTCGCGGCGTGGACGACGGAGGTGAACCCGTAATTCTGCGCCGCCTCGATGGCCGAGCGCGTTTCGTTTGCCATGAAGTTTCCGGCCATCTCCTGCATCAGCTTGCCGTCGTCCACCTTGTCGACGACAGAGCGAGCACCGCCGCTGCTGTAGGCGCGGTGCGAGGTGTTGGCCGGTGTTGCTCTATGCATTTGTGGTGCCTCCTGGTGGCGATGCCGGTGGCGGTGCCGATGATGGCGTTGGTGTTGCTGGCGCTGGCCCCTGTGGCATCGCCGGATCGTTCGGATTCCAGTGCGAGCCGTCCTTGAGCAACCACGGCGGCACGAGGTCGAGCGTCGTGATCGTGCCGTTCTGGCTGTCCTGCGAGAACGTCGCGTTCTGGATGCACATGGTCATGTTGAGCATTGCCATCGGGCTTTTGACGAACACGTTGTCCCCGGCTTTCCACAGGCTCTTGCCGTCGCGCAGCCAGCCCTGCACGACGATGCTCACCTTCATCTCCGTGCCGTCGTTCCAGATTTCCTCGTTGCGGGCGCGGTCGTACAGTTCGACGATGCTTTTGACCGGCTGTTCGGTGGGCGTGATCAGGGTGCTCCTGATCTTGCCAGCCCCCGGCACCTCGGCCCGTTGTTCGCTTGCGGCCGGACCGGAGTTGCTGTCGCTCGCCGCCGTCTGACCGACCGCCACAAATTTTTCGTAGGCGTATTCCTTGCTGAAAACGGCTTGGCACTTTTTGATGTTGACGCCCTCGATCAGGTCGGTGACCACGGGCGAGATGTGATCGCCGATCAGCAGGAAATTCCCGAACGCATCCGACCCCATGACGATGCCGCGCACCCGCGCGATGCGCTCGAGGAAATCCCAGATCATCTCGCCGGGTTGATTCTGAAGCTTGTCGAACGGCGTGCTGTTGAGTGTGCCGATCACCTTGACATTGACGAACCCCGCATAGGGCGCGAGCACCTCGCGGGCGACTTGCTCAACCGTCTTGCCGTCGAAGTTTCCGGTCTTGGTATCGACGCTCGACCGCGCGGGCCAGGCGGGTGTGCTCTTGCCGACCAGCATCACGCCGTGGCTGTTGGCGTCGTAGGCGACCTGCCGCGTCTCGATGAACCCGTTGATCACCGGCTGACCGGCCAGCAGGATTTGACAGGGATCGTCTGGCCGGAATTGCAGCCGCGACCAGAGCGGCGTCTGTGTCGTGATCTCGCGGTCGCGTTCGGCGGCGGTGAACTTGAAGAAGGAATACGAATCGGCGCGGCGCTCCTGCACCCAGACGGTTTCCCAATCCTCGAACTTTTGTCCCCGCACGATCAGGGTCGCGATTTCGTCCGGCCTCTGTTGCGGCATTTCACGCCGAGAAGCCCAGACCGGTCAGCGGACAAAACGCCGGATGCACGATCTTGTTTGCATCCCGCATTTCATCGGCGCGTGATGCATCGGAATAAAGCCTATAGGCCATGACCAGCGACGGCAGCGGATCGAAGAACTGATAGCCGACCAGACGCGGCAGCGGCAGCGCCGTCTTGACCAGATGATTGGTAATCGCCGCATGCAGACCGATGAGCGCCTGAAACGTCATCGAATCCATCGCATCCGCCGCCACCTCCTCGGCATCGCCGAACGGACCGCGTATGTAAGTTTTGATCCGGTCGACGTCCTCGCGCGACACGAACGTCATGTCGCCGATGATGCGGCCTTCCGTGGCAAGGCAGAGATTGATCCCGGCTTGCGTCAGCAACACGGCACCGGGTGATTGCGGCTGTTCGTTCATCACCTGGACGCGCACACCCTCGATCTGCTCGACGGACGAACCCGCCTCGCGCGTCAGGTCAAACGCCGCATCGAGCGGCGGGCCGATGGCATCCCCCATCAACAGCCCAAAGGCGTTTGCCCGCACCGTTCCGATGGCGACGCGGGCGTCCGATCCGATGCGGCCCTGCACCGGGATGCAGGTCGCCAGATTGATCATCATGCGGTCGGCAATTGCCGCCGCTTCCTTGGCGTCGTAGCGGTTCATGCCGACACCGTCCGCGTCGGTGTGGACGCGGACGGCGGGGCCAGCGTCCGTTGCACCTGATCGCGCAGCGCCTGAGAGGCGTCGGACACCTGCCCTGCCGTGTCGGCGGTCGGCACGTACATAGTCGGATCGACGCCCTGTTCCGTGAACGTCATGTCGAACACGCAGTAGCCGCCGAAGCGTTCTTCCTCGGTCAGCCGATAGCGCATGCAGACGACCATGAGCGGCAGGTAGGTCGGCAACTGCAACAGGCCAGCGCCGACCTCGTTGAGTTTCTGCGCCAGCTTGTTGCGGGCTGGCCGATAGTCGCGCTGATAGAAGTCGTCAACGTCGAACGGATAGGCGATGCAATAGCCGCGGATCGTGAACATCGCCGCCGCGCGGCCCATGTCCTCGGCGTAGGGCAAATCCTTTTTTGGAAACTCGTGCTGCACGATCCGCCGGCCGCTTTCGATGGCATTGGCCTCGCAATGAAAGCGAGCGCCCTTGTACGTGGCGGGCATCACTGGTCGGTCGCCCCAGACTGTATTTGTCATAGCGACAATGTCTCCGCGACCGGCCCGCTCCTGGCTTGCTCCATCTGTGTCTGCCGGTTGACCTCGACGTTCTTGAACAGGCCGCCACCCTCCGCGCCGACGTTGGTGCCCTTGGGCGCGTTGACATCCACGGTGATCTTGCCGGTGCCCTCGACTTTCGCCGCCTGTTGCGAGCGGTCGATCTGCTGTCGCGATGCCGTCATTTCCGCGTCACTGCCGTAGCCTCGCGCCCGCGCGTATCGGTCGCGCCACAACTGCGCGAAGTCGCCGCTGGTGACGTTCTCGACCGATCCGAACCGTCGCTTCTGTGCGTCCGGTATGTTTCCCCAGATCGCTTTCTTCGCCCACCCCGCGCCCTTCTCCTGGCCTTCGCCGGTCGCGTACATCGACTCCCACGCGGCGCGGTCGGGATGGGTGAGATGCTCCGTTGCGCCACCGACGCCTTGCTGGTGCGCGAGATAAACTTCCGCTTCGCTGACCGGCCTGCCGAGTTTCGACGACAGCTTGGCCGCTTCGTCCTTGATCTTGAGCGCCGCGATCCGCCTGTTCTCCTCTGGATCGAAGATCGACCCCTTGCCGCCGTAGCGGCGAAACTCGCCTTCGGAAAGCTGGAACAGCCCCTTGTATTGTCCGGTGACCGCGCGTGGATTTCCGCCCGACTCTATTTTTTCGATGGCCCCCATCAGCCCCGCGCCGATTTCGGGTACTCCCGCGCCGCCCGCGCCATCCGCACCATGCGAGGTTGCCGGTGTGTCGCCCGCTCCCTTGCCGCTGCCGGGACCGGCGGTCTGGCCGTTCGGCATTGCGCCGGTCGCACGGCGGAATTCGTAGCCGCCTGTCCGGTAACTCGATTCAGGCCGACCCTGATTGCCGCCGACGCCGATGAATCTGCCGGTCTTGGGATCAACACTCTCGACCACGGTGACGTGGCTGCCGGTCGATCCCGTGCGAGCGCCACGGCGCACCGCGATGTCTCCCGGCTGCGGCGCACCCTCGACCGCCGTTCCCCAATTGCGCCAGTTCGAGGCGATGGCCGGGTCCTTCGGTGGCGTTCCGCCGACCGACTTCACCACCGAGGCCGCGAACTCGCCGCACCATGCGCCGCGCTTCGGATAGCCTTGCTGCGCCATGAACTGCTCGACGGCACCTGGTCCGCCTGTCAGCGCGACCTGTTTGGCGCGAGCCAGAATGTCGGACGGGACGCTCGCGTCACTGCCGCCGGTATCGCTGCCGCTTGGCGTTGGTCCGCCGTAGCCGTGACTGCCTCCATCGTGCGAACCATAACCGGCACCGCCGCTGACGCCGCCATAGCCCATCGGCCCGCCGCGACCGGGACCGTAGGCCGGACCGCCAGCGGGACCGCCTGTCGTGAACGAGGCATTTTGCAGCAAGCCGCCGTAAGGTCCGCCGACCGGCGAATAACTCATTTTCTCGGCGGCGGGCCTGTCTACGCCACCGCCGACGGATGGCGGCAAGGCCCGCCTGCGCAGGCGATCCAGTATGCCCTCATCTTCCAGCGGCTTGTTGACTTCGGCCTGGTGCGCTGAAATCCATTTCAGGCCCTCGATGATCTTGTCGAGGACGTCACTCGCAAGATGCATACCCTTGACCAGCATGCTGTCCGGCCCGATCAGCGGGTCTTTCAGCATGTCGCCGATTTCGCCGAACTGCTTGCCGATGGTGCCAAGCAGGTCGGCGAACTCCTTGCCGTTCTTGTTGCGGGCGTCCGCCGCCGCCTGTTCCTCCGCCGACAATTCCTTGACGCGCTTTCCGGCCAGCGCCGGATCGACGCCGAACTGGCGCAGCCAATCCTGTTCGCGCCGCCTCGCCTCGATCTCGCTGTTCGTTTCCTTGAGCGCGTTCTTGTAGACGTTTTCTCCGGCGATGATCACCTTGTTGGTGCGTTCGGCTTCGGTGCGGGTCGACAGCAGACTGTCGATCCACGCCCGCATGCCCGCCGCACCTTCAGGACCAGCGTGTTGCAGCAGCGATTGACGCAACGCACTGCCCCGCCTGGTCAGGTCGGCGATGGCGTTATTGATGCCAGCCATCGAGTTTTGCGCGGCCTCGGCAGAGACGCCGAGCGCCCCGAGTTGCTCGACGATGGAACGGTACTGTCCGGCGTTCGCGCCGATGTTCTTCGCCGCGTCCCCCATCGCCCGCAATTGCGCGGTCCATTCCGGCAACTGGCGTATCTGTTCGATATACAGGGCACCGAGCGCACCGATGGCAGTGACCGCCGTGCCGATCCCCGGCACGAGGACGGAGGTCATCACCCGCGCCGAGAGGCCCATCTCGGTGCCGAGGCCCTTGACGACTTGCGTGATCGCCGTCGTTTCGCGTTTGAACTTGTCTAGGTTTTGTCCGCTGGACCCGCTGCCAAGCTGGCCCAATTCGCCGCGCAGCTTGGCAATGCCCGCCGACGCATTGTCGGTCAGGTTGACGACGAGTCTTAATTCCTCCTGTTCGTTAGCCATCAGTCGTCACCGGCTGCTGCCTGTTGTGCCCGGTCGCACTGTGCGGTCCGGCGCAGATGGAGCGCGACGTCGCTCAGGGTCATGCTGAGAAAAATGTCCGGGCTGACGTGATACCAGCGGGCCAGCCGGTAGCAATCGAGGACGATCTCGTCCTCGTCGCCTACCATGCCGCTGGATCTGGCAAGAAAAAACGGCGTAGCCGATACGCGCACGAATTCCAATCGCGCGTGTCCATTTCCTCGATGAAGGGCGGCAGGATTTCGGTCAGCGCCGCAATCATGAACGTCATCTTGCGCTCGTCGATGACGACATCGCCCTCCTGGTTGACGCGCACCGGATTGCCGTAACGATTGATGTCACCGGCCTTCGGCTCGCGCAGCGTGACCTCGTTCACCTTGTCGCCGCTGTTGTTGCGGATCGCCTTGTAGAGAAGCCGGACCTTGATCGGCCACTCGTCCGACGCCAGCGGCGGCTGTTCCGCTGGCGACGGCTCGATGGTCGGCGGCGGGGTCGCGCGTGGTTTTTTCTCTTGAGGCACATCCGGCCCTGGTGCCCCCGCGACTTGCGGATGAACCGGGGCCGCATCCTCGACGAAGCCTTCGCGCATGCGGGCGTTGCCGCTCATAGCGACACCTCCTCGCAGCTAAGGCCCTCCCACCGGACGCGCACCTGGCCGTCGCGGGCATTGTTTTCAAAGCCGCCTTTGCAGGTCGCTCCGATGAGCGTGTATTGCATGTTGTTGGCAAGCTGCGCGACGACGGTGACGTCGGTTTCGTCGATCAGGTCCTCAAGATAGAACCCCGGCAGTGTCGAGAGATCGCCCTCGATGTACGGCACACGCGGCAATTCCTGATAGCCGTGGACGCCGTCCTGTCCGGCGATCATCGTACGCTCGACCGGGCTTGGACTTACGGTGAAGTTTCCGCGCAGGGCAACCTGTGTGCCATCCACCGTCAGGAAGGCAATGCCCGCCATTCTTTGAGCCATGACGTTCTCCTAGTGTTGAGAGGGATTAGGCCGCCGATGCGCCGGATGCCGCGTTGAACGGCGGCTGCGCCTGACCGATGACCTCGACGTCGATGCCGCGGTCGTACTGCAAGCGGAATTGCGCGAGCACGGCGAAGATGCGCAACTGGTTGATGAGGTCTGGCGGATAGAGCACGTTGATCCTGTTTGGATCGTTCGGATCACGCTCGACCATCAGATGCCGCTTGAAGTTGCGCAGGTCCTCGACCAGCCCGTTGAACATGTCCATCGAATACGACGCGATCAGTTCGGACTTGATGATGCCGGGGGTGACGATGGCCTGGCCGGGGCCAAACTTGGTCCCGTCGTTCGCCAGCTTGTGACGCGGGAATTTCGACGTGATCACCTGTCGCTGGTTGCGCAACAGCTTGGCGAGCGTCGCCAGCGTTGTGACCAGTTCGTAGGCGTCGTCGGTCTGGCCGTACAGGTTGAGCCGGTACGTCGTTTGCTCCCGCGCGATCATCGGCTGGTTGTCCGAACCGATCTTCTGGATCGCCAGCCCGTTCGAGGCGATGCTGTTCAACTCCTCGAAACGGAAACGATTGTTGATCGTCGCCGCCTTGATGTTGTTGAGCGAGAGCGTCTGCAATGGCCGCGCCGGATCGTTGACCAGCGCCCGCTGTGCCTTCGCCGCATACGCCGCAGCCCACTCATACGTCGGCGACGGCGAATCCATTTCAACCGCCATGATCGACTCGACGCCGCTGTTGAGCGTCTGACCGAAGGTGAGGAGATCGGCGTAAAGCCCGCGCTTGGCCGAGAAGATGTGGCCGAACAGTTGACGCTGCCAGCCCCATCGCCCGCCGTCGGTGAAGCCATACTCCTGGTCCCACACGAAAAGCGATTCGGAATCGGTGTACGGCATGGCGACGTACTCGAACGGCTCCTCGCCCATGTTGGCGATGGCGTCGTCGAACACCGGGACGCCCGCACCGCCGGTCAGAAAACCGCTCACGGGCAACTGAAGTTCGAGGCCGACCGGCGTGGTCTGTCCGCCGCGAGCGCCGTAGTAGTTCAGTGTGACCGCGATGTCGTTTCCGTTGATGCTTTTCCAGAGCGTCGTCAGGTTCACGGTCCCGAGCGCCACCGCCGCCGTCACCGGCAAGGTGTCGTCGGCATTGATCGCGTCGGCGATGGCCGTGGCGATGTTGTCGATCGTGTCCGTCGGCGACACGTTGACCGGCACATAGGTCCCGCCGACATAGAGGTGGATCGTGCCCGCCGCGTTCGCCGCGCTCACGACGCTGATCGTGCCTGTCGCCGCCGTTCCTGCGGCCGGCTCCGCCACCGGCAGACCCCAGACCTCGTTGGCGAGATTGTTCTTGTAGTAGGCGTAGAACATCCGCGCCAGTTCGCTGCCGAGGCCGAAATGCTGATCGGCCTGCGCCTGCGAGCCAATCGGGATTGGCACGTCGGGCGCGGCATCGCCGTCGGCGGTCATGACGCCGACCATAAGCGCGTTGAGGTTGATGCTTGGAAGGCCCGCCATCGACGGATCGACTTCGACCCAATACAGCGGGACTTTGATGTTGGCCGGGATGTTGGCGAAACTGATTGGCATGGTGCTGGTCCTTTCACGCGAAACCCCGCCGAGGGGCGGGGTTTTTCATCGCGATATGTTTGATTCGGTTAGGCGGTTTCGGATTTTCTCGCGGGCTTGCTTCTAGCGCCTGACGTCTCAAGCTTGACCGCGCCCTCCTTAAGCCGCCGCTTGGTGAAGGTGTCGTTCGGCCATTCCGCGCTGCCTTCGCTTGGAAACTTTGCGCCGCGAGGATGCTTCAGCACCTTGCGCAGTTCGTCGCTGGCCGGGACCACGCGGACGCCGGTCAGTGGCCTTGAGTTCGTGATCTTCTCCATCCGCTCGCGAGCCGCCTTGCCGCGAAGCGATAGTTCTTTAGCCATGATGTTTCTCCTTCTGCCTGTTCGGCTTCGCTTTCGCAGCCGTCTCCAAAACGTAGTCGCCGCCGACCTGCTGGCGCTGGTCCATTTCCGCTTGCGTCTCGCCGATCTTGATGCCGGTCCTGACCGCGATTTCCTCGAGGTCGTCCTCGATCACCGGACCCCAATCGCTGCGCCAGAACGCCGACACATCGTATTGCAATTCGGCTGTCGGCGTTTCGTTATTGACCGAGGCCGCGCCGAACACGTGGCGGCGCAAGCCGCGCGTGATGCTCTCGATCTTGGTGTTGTCCGGGTTGCCCGCGCCGAGATGCGGATTGAACGTGTCGAGCAGGTTCATCACGTACTGGTCGCGGTACACGTTCATGATGCGCCGGTAGGCGCGGTCAATGGTGCGCTCCGCTTCCACCTGGTCATTGAGCGCGATCATCACCGAGAAGCCGATGCGCAGCGTGTGCGTAAAGCGGATGCAGCCCGCGTTGGCGTCGCCATCCGGCTGTTGCAGTTCGTCGATGATGTAGACGCCGAGATAGGGCAGCAGGTTCGGCATCACCGCCAGCATCCGCGTCTTGCGCTTGACGTAGGCATCGAAGAACGGATCGCGGTCGAGCGCGTCGTAGAACACGTCGCGGATCACCAGCCCGAAACTCTGCGTGTCGGTGATGCCCGGATCGGTGATGATCATGTCAGGTTTTCGTCGTGATCTTGCGGATGGTCAGGCAGGTCTGCCCGCCGCCGTCGCTGTTGGTATCGATGATCTGGTACTCGCCCTTATCCACGTTGTTGCAATCCTGCGGGATGACGACGTGATCGTTCTGCTCCGGCAGGATGGCGAACTCGCTGTCGCGGATGTCGAGAATGGTGCGCTGGTCGGAAAAGAGCGAACCGTCCTCCGCCGCGACGTTGAGGTTGTAGGTGTTGAGGATGCCGCGCCCTTCGTAACTGCCCGCCGCCGGTTGCGACGCGAGCGGAAGGAACGTGCAGGGCACCGCCCAGAAATCGAAGATCGGTGACTGCAACAGGATGTCGAGGTTTACGGCCATGCCATCGCCTTCTTCATCAACGCGGTCATGCGCAAATTCAGCTTGTCGAACAGTTCAGGCCGCAGGATTGTTTTGCTGAACGAGCGCACGATCCGGGCACCCTTGAGGCGAAAGCGTTTCGGCTGCTTGAACGTCCGCCGCCGCGCGGCCCGGTTTCCCTCCTGCCGCGAGCGCGGCCAGATTTCCGTCACCGCGTTTGTCTCGTTGCCCGCCTGTGTCACCGTGACGTTGGGATATTTCCGCCGCATGTCGTCGCGTTGCCACGCGACCAGTTCGTCCGGCATTTGATGGTGCAGGGCTTCGACCTGTTCGAGCAGCTTGTCGAATTTCGCCGCCAGCGGCTCGACGCCGTCCAGCTTCACCTCAAACATTGAAGCGCATGTAGTGATAGAGCAGCGCGTCCACCGTCTCGCCCGCGACCGCCAGCGGCGAGTTCGCACTTTTGACGCCGCCCGCCAAGGCATCGAAGAACATCACCCGCGACTCACGGTGCGAAATGCTGCGGATGCCGCTGGTCATCGCCCGCGCCAGATGGGTGCGGCCCGCCTGGACAAGCAGGGCCAACGCCTGTTTGAGGGCTTCGGGCGCTTCATCGGGCAGGTCATAGCCGCCCGTGTAGGTGACGACGATGGGATCGTAACATCCGCGCAGCGTCAGTTTTCCCGTGCGGTTTTCCAGTTCGTAGTCGACCGGATCGACCAGTGTCCCCGACACCGTGACCGCCTCAAGGTCGTCGTCGGCGACCGGGTAATGCGTCAGGTAAATCCGGTAGTTCTCGTAGGGCGGCGCATCGCCGCGCCACGTCTCCGTGACTTTTTCCTTGGCGAACACCCGGTTGCACATGGTGGCGATCACGTCGGAATATTGCGTGATCCACATCGCCAACGCTTCATCATCTGTCGTGATCGTCGTCGCGATGCCGAGCATCATCTTCATCTCGTCGAGCGTGCAGAGGTCGATGCTTGCGGCCTCCTCCAAGACCTTGACGGTGATGTCGGCCATCAGTGCGCCTCGATCTGGAACTGCTCGAACAACCCGCGCAGTTCGAGCGGTGGTGCCTCGCTGTCATCCGACATGACCGGGACGGCGCGGAAATTCTTGGTGTCGATCTCCCACGCCAGAATGACCGGCGCGGCCTGACCGGGGGTGCCACGTTCGCCGGTCAGGCCGCGCTCGCCACGCTCGCCTTTCGGTCCCGGCTTACCGGGCCGACCGGCGGACGCGATCAGTTTCCATCCGGCACCTGGACAGGCGCCCGGATCGTTGTTGCGGGCGACAAAGCTTGAGCCATTGAGCGCGACGACATCGAGATAGCGATACGTCTCGCCCTCCTTGTAGGTGCCGCGCAATTGCATTTGCGGCGCTTCTAGTCCGGGCGCGGCGAGACAAATCCAATCGACGCTCGATCCCGGCGTGTTCGCCGTGTCGCGTTCGGCCTGATAGGTGCCGCCGTTGTGTCGGACGACATCGGCCTCGTACCAGACGCCTTCCTTCCATTGCCGCACCTTCGGCAGTTTGCCCGGTGCGCCCGGTGCGCCATCCTTGCCGTTGATCCCCGGCACTCCCGGCTCACCCGGCAAACCTTGCGGTCCCGCTTCGCCCTTCTCGCCGGGATCGCCTTTGATCGACAGGCCGGTTGCTCCCGTGTCGCCTTTTTCACCGCGCTCACCCGGATCACCCTTTGCGCCCGGTTCACCGCGTGGCCCCTGCGGCCCCTCCGGGCCTACCGGGCCTTCCGGGCCTTGCGCACCCACCTCTCCCGGCTCGCCCGGCTTACCCGGCTCCCCGGCCTCCCCTGGCCTTCCGGGCTGGCCTTCCGGGCCTTGTTCTCCCGGTGTTCCCGGCTCACCCGGCAAACCAGCCGGACCGGCTGGCCCATCGGGGCCAATAGAGCCGGGTTGCCCCGGTTCACCGATGGGTCCTGCCGGACCGGCTGGCCCCGGATCGCCGATGGTCCCCGGCGCACCCGGATCGCCGTTTTTCAGTTCGGCCAGCCGCGCGTTGACGCGCTCCGTGATCTCCGAGCGCAACAGCACGACTTCGGCCTTGAGCGCGGAAATCACGCTCGCGGCTTGCGCCTCGATCAGTGCCCGCTCGCGCGACCACGCATGCCGCTCCGCGTCGAGCACCTCGGCGAGCGCCTCGCGCCACACCTCAAGCAGAGAGTCGGCGGCGTCCGATGCGGGCGGCGTTACTGAGGAGGTTTCGGACTTCCCGTTGGATGTCATCGCGGTTGCCTTTCGGTTCAGGCAGGTCTGCCGCTGGCGCTGGCGGTGCCGCTGGCGGGGCTGGTGACGCCGGAATTGCCTCGGCGGCGGAGAGCGGCACGACCTGCTGCTGGACGCGCGGCTCGTTGCCAAATTTGGTGTTGCCATAGCCTTCGATATTGCGAGCCTCGTTCGGTGACAGGACGCCACCCTGTACGCCGCGAACAAGCGAATCGATCCTGTCCTTCA
>DASYSQ010000200.1:0-8708 GCA_036003145.1 Pseudolabrys sp. | reverse complement strand
TTCCGCCTTGGCGCTGTCGAGAAAGCCGCAAGTATTGACGATGACCAGATCAGACCCCTGGTGCTGGCGCGAAAGCTCATAACCCTCGGCGCGCAGGCGCGTGATGATGCGCTCGCTGTCAACCAGCGCCTTTGGGCAGCCGAGCGAGACGAAACTCACCTTGGGGGCAGCGGTGTCGGTTTTCGTGGTGGGATCACGCATGCCGCCAAGGAGCTAATGGCGATTTGGACGAATAGCAACCCGTCCGTCCTGGCCTGCAACGGCGCCGGCAATCTCGGGTTTCGCGCCCTACGGCAGTCGCGGCGTTACTCAATCACCCGCTTTTGCGGATGATTGCGCCTGCAGCGCTACCTGTTCCGCAATGCCTCTGCCTCTTCGTAGAACTTCCTTTCCCAAGCTTTCTGGTTGTCCATGCCCTCACGAATGAAGGGCGTGAACATAGCCAGACGCAACAAAAGCCAGTTGATGACATTGGCCGGGAAGCGCAGCGGCTTTCGAAAATCGACGAACAGAACCACGCGTGTATGTGGTGTATAGTTCCAGGCTTCGTGCTCATAGGCGTCATCGAATATCACCGCTTCGCCTTCACGCCAGCGATAGACGCCGTGCTCGACGCGGATTCCAAGCTGCTCGCGCGGCTCGGGTACGATCAGGCCAAGGTGCAAGCGCAGGACGCCATTGTACGGGCCGCGGTGCGGCGGCAGATGTTTGCCGGGCTCCAGGATCGAATACATCACGGTGATCAGCCCGGGAATATTCTGGCAGATGCGCCAGGTCTCCGGACAGAGCTTGATGTTGTTCGCCGAGCGGAAGCCATAACCCGCAAGAAGGAAGCTCTTCCAGCCGCGATCACGGCTGATTGTTTCGACGTCGCTCGCTAATTCATCGAAGGCAGGCAGTTCTTCCTTTCGCGTCAGGACATGGTCGAGCTCGGCTCGGATCGCGCGCCATTCATTTTCGATCGAACGAGCCCAGGGAAATACTTTGTTGTCGTAGATCGCCGGGTTGCCGACTTTACTCAAAGCAAGATTGAGTTGTTCAGCCCATGCCACAATGGACATGAAAAAGCGCGTGACCAGGCTCGGCCGGTCCATCGGTTTGATGCCTGAGGTCCCGAATTTTTGCGCTGGATCTTGTTCGTGATTGGCCTGATGCCTTGCGACGCTACCCACGACCGAATTCCTCCAGACACCCTGTCACGAAATGTCAGCCGGGCCGATTGCGCGGAAGTTCCCACAACTCGCCGACTGGGCGGTAGCGAAGGGGCCCTGCCGGAGCTATCGTGTCGCTCCACGACGGGTTGATTCATGAAACGAGCAGGCATCCTGTTAGGGCTCTTGTTTGTCGGCATTTTGATGGCCGCCGGCCCGGCCGCTGCCGTCGACGGAAAGACGCCGTCGTGGCGCTACAATGCGCATAGTCCGGATCTGCCATTCCCGCACAGCAGGCGAGCGGAGGCGGTTTGGGCCTCCGGTGCCTGCTGGTCCGAATGCGGCTCCTATTGTGCCTGGGGATTGGCCGGCTGCCTGAAGGTAGACTCGCAGGGTCATTGCCTCAAGCTGACGGACAGATGCGACCGTTACTGCCAACGTCAATGCCGGACCTGGGGCGGCCCATTGCTTTCGATCGAATTCCCCTGGGATTAGCGGCCGCAGCCATCCTGATCAGCGTTTTGTAAAAAAGAGTGAACTACTGACTTTGTGGTGGAAAACCACTTTTCGCACGGCTGTGGCACGATACCATTAGGACATGGTCAAGGCGCCCACTGAGGCGGATCTCAATCGCCTCCGACAATTCCTGGAAAAGCTGGAATCCGACGCGCGGATCGCCGTCGGCGATATCGACGTTGATCGTCATGAGATCGAAATGCTGAAACATGAGATTGCCTATCTGGAGGACCTCAGGTCCAGGGCGTTCCTGTTTCAGATCGAAATAAATTACGGGGCGCCACGTTCAGCGTGATGCAGCCCAATCCCGGCGCAGCGGCGCGATCAAGAAATGACCTGGCCGAACCCGATATCGTGCCCGTCGATATCCTGCGTACCGAATTCGCGACACCCGTACGGCTGATCGCACAGCCCGTAATCGATTTTTGCACCGCGCTCTACGAACTCCTTATAAAGAGCGTCAACGTCATCAACCCAGAAATACATGTCCCAAAGTCCGGCGGAAACAGTCCAGCGCGGAACGATGTGTTTGTGATCGGCGATCTGTTTGACCATTACATACATGTTGTCGCGCTTCAGGATCGCGAAAGACGGAGGTTCACCGAAAATTTCTTCAAACGAAAATCCCATTGCGTCACGGTAGTGCTTGGTCGCTGCGTAAACGTCGCGCACAAATAGCACCGGCGCGGAACCAGTGAGTTTCGCTGTCTTTGAAGGGTTCATAGAAACCGCTCCTCTCCGCTGCAACATAGGGAGGATATCACGCCACAAATTCGGCTTCTGTAACCGACTGATACTTGGCTGACGTCCGCTATTGGAACTTAGCGGACATCCAAAAAAGCCGTGGACTCTGGTCCAGGGCAATTCCGGGCGGCGGTAAAACCGGATAAGTTTTAAAGAGTTCCTGTCGCGTTAGTGATTCTGCCTTTCTTGCATCTTGGAAAGAGCAATCATGCGCGGCCGAACTTGCCCTGTTCTGATTTTCCTTCTGTTACTTTCTGCGCAATCCCGCGCCGAAATGGCGTGTGTCGATCTCGCACAACTGGCTCATTCGACGGTCGGTATCACGCGATATTTCGATGAGGCGGACCGCAGCGCCCAGCCCGGCTTGGTCGGCATACATGGCACCGCGTGGTTCCAGTCTCCGACGACTATTGTCACCGCTGCACACGTTGCTTCCGGGATGAAGCTTTCCACACAGGAATGGAAATCGCTCAAGCTCGAGGACGGCGCCGACAGTCAGTCGATTTTTGTCCGCATCCGGCGCCTGGCGGGTGGCCACGCTGAAAAATTGGCCGAGCTTGAACTGCAGACTGCCGTTTCCAACGCCCGCAGTGTCGCAATCCGGATGTCGCCGCTTGTGCCAGAAGATCGTGTCGTGACCTTCGCCTATCCGAACCAACGCCTGCGCGTCGTAGCGGGCCGGTTCGTGCACTATCCGGACAACGGCAGGCTCGCAGGCACCGCGCTTTTTGAAATCTACGAGGGTGATAACCGCCTCGTGATCGACCACGGTGCTTCCGGAGCGCCTGTGTTTGACTGCGAGGGCCGGGTCGCGGCCGTCATCAGCACCGTGATCACGCAAACTCTCGCAACACCATTTGGCGAAATGCGAATTCCGACGCCATGGGGATCACCCAATGTCGTCTCGGTGCCGGTCCAGCAGCTGATGGAATTCTCCGAAGCGCAGTGAGGAAGTTCCGGGCCGACAGAAGCCGGATGTAAAGCCGGCGCCCATTGCTGGGCGCCCGTATAGCTCTGACCATTATTCGCCCGCGTGACTGGCCGCCTTCATGTCCTTCACCTGCTGCAGGACCTGCTCCAGATTGTAGCTCGCCGGATTTTGCAGCGGCGGGAAAGGAATGTAGCTCTCGAGCTCCTTCAGCCACAGCGCCTGGCCGATGGGCAGCATGTTCCAGTCGTAGATGTAGGCCGTGGACGGCGACGATATAGCTCCGCCTTGGCCCATCAGCGTCTTGATTTGCTGACCAACCGAGGTCTCGAAGGGATCGCGTTTGATGTTGACGACCTGGGTCCAGTGGTAGGGAACCACGCCGGTGAGGAAGCCCTGCGGCGCGTCCGACACCATCGCGAAATACATCTTCCAGTTCTTGTAGCGGACCGCCGAAGGATCCTTGCCGGAATAGTAGAAGAACGTATCGCGCGCCGACTTCTCCGACCTGCCGGCCAGATAGTCGATCTGGTTCACGCCGTCGAGCGTGGTCTTGACGATTCCCGGATACTGGCCGGCCTCGATCTGGCTCTTCAGCGCATTGCCCTTCGGGCCACCGGCGATCTCGACGAATGTCGGCAACCAGTCGAGCGAGGCGAAGATCTGGTTCTTGACGGTGCCGGGCTTGATCACGCCTGGCCAGCGGATCACCATCGGCGCGCGCATGCCGCCCTCCCAGGTGGTTAGCTTCCCGCCCTTGAACGGCGTGGTGCCGCCGTCCGGGAAAGTGATGGTCTCGGCGCCGTTGTCGGTGGTGAAGACGACGATGGTGTTGTTGGTCTGGCCCATGGCCTCGATCTTCTGCAAAACGAGGCCGATGTTGTCGTCCATCTGCTTCATGCCGGCTTCGTTGACGCCCCAGTCCTTGCCGCCCGGCTCACCGACCATGGCATTGTACTTGTCCGACAGCACGGTGGTGATGTGCATGCGCGCCGGGTTGTACCAGACGAAGAACGGCTTGTTGGTCCGACGCGGGTCGTTGCGGTCGAGAAAGTCGATGACCTTGGCCGAGATTTCCTCGTCCACGGTCTTTGATCGCTCCAGCGTCAGCGGACCCTGATCCTGGCAGGTCTGGTTCTTCGAACTGCCGTCGGACTTGCACGCCAGCACCGGGCGCGGAGGCATTAAGCAGATCGTAGTCTTTTGATCGACGGCGCCCGGGACCTCGGCCAGGCCAGGGATCGGCGTGTTCCTGCACGGTGGCGCGATGGTCTGCTGCGTTGGAGTTTTGTTGATGTCGGGGAAGCTCACCCCTTGCATCGCATCCAGGTGATATAAGTAGCCCCAGAATTCCTGGAAGCCGTGCGCGGTCGGCAGGGCATCGGTGTGGTCGCCCAGATGGTTCTTGCCGAACTCGCCGGTATTGTAGCCGAGGTCGAGCAGGAACTTGGCGAGCGCCGGCGTGCCGGGCTTCAGGTAAGTCGGGCTGCCCGGCAGTTGCGGCGGGATCATGCCTGTCCGCAGCGGATGCATCCCGGTAAAGAAGGCGTTGCGTCCGGCCGTGCAGCTCTGCTCGGCGTAGTAGTCGGTGAAGAGCGCACCCTCATTCCCGATGCGATCGATGTTGGGTGTCTCTCCAACCTGCAGGCCTCGATGATAGATGCTGGGCTGCATCCAGCCGATGTCATCACCCATGATGAAGAGGATGTTTGGCTTTTGTGGCTGTTGCGCATCGGCGGCGCGCAAGCCCCCGCAGAATGTGACGACGGCAGTTGCCGCGGCCATCACGCTCAAGACTAATTTGCGTTTCACGAGATTCCTCCTCTAATAGCCGCTGCTATTTGGAACGACGGATAGGTTTCGCCTGTTTGGCGACCACAAATCAGCCCGTCATTTTGAAATCCGATCCGGGCCGCATCAATTGGCCTTAGGGGCATATCGAGTGGAGGCGCCGGTAATCAGTGCGGACTTTTTAAGCTTATGCCCCTTGGGGCAATATCGACGTTCCAAATGCCTGTCTTAAAATCGGGCCGAGCGCCGCTCCCACGGGGCGGCACAGGATCCATGCAACTCGTGGGAGGTTGAAGATGAAATCCGACCGTCCGTCGTCCGGCATTGACCGCCGCGTGTTGATTTCAAGTCTGGCATTGCTCCCGGCCCTGTCGGGCATGCCATTTACGGCGATTGCCCAGACGCAAGCGGCACAAGACAGCACATTGGGATCATGGAACGATGGCCCCGCGAAACAGGCGATCCTCGACTTCGTGCGGGCCACGACTGATCGGGCAAGCCCCAAGTTCGTGCCGTCGGAAGAGCGCATCGCCACCTTCGACCAGGACGGCACTCTCTGGGTTGAACACCCGATCTACTCGCAGGTCATTTACTGCCTGGATCGCGTACCGGCGGTGGTGGAGAAAGATCCGAAACTCAAGAACGTCGAGCCATTCAAGACGGTTCTCTCGGGCAAGCGCGATGCAATCGCCAGGCTTTCGATGCACGATCTTGAGAAAATTCTCGCTGCGACACTGACGGGCATGTCGGTGGAAGAGTTCAACGCCGAGGCAAAGAAATGGCTGACAGCCGCCAAAGACCCGCGCTGGAAGCGGCCCTACACGGACCTGATCTATCAGCCGATGCTCGAAGTCATGCAACACCTGCGAAGCAATGGCTTCCGGACTTACATTGTGACCGGCGGCGGCCAGGATTTCGTGCGTACGTATAGCGAGCATGTGTACGGCATCCCGCCCGAGCAGGTGGTTGGGACCGCGGGCGGCACAAAGTTTGGCTACCACAAGGACGGTAAGCCGTTCCTGACCAAAGAGCCGAAGCTACTTCTCAACGACGACAAGGCCGGCAAGCCCGAAGGCATTCACCTGATGATCGGCCGGCGGCCCTACGCGGCGTTTGGCAATTCGGATGGCGACCGGCAGATGCTTGAATACACCGGGGCCGGCGATGGCGTGCGGCTCATGATGCTGGTGCTGCACGACGACGCGAAACGCGAATATGCTTACGGCCCCGCACAAGGGCTTCCCGCCAGCAAGGTCGGTACCTTCACCCAGGCGCTTTATGACGAAGCCAGGAAGAAAAACTGGACTGTGATCAGCATGAAGAGCGACTGGAAGCGCATCTTTGCGTTCGACCAAAGCGCTTAGTGCAAGCTCTAGCAGTCGGCAATCTATGTGCCAGAAGGAATGCAGCGGTCGCTGAATTGACCATCGCGCGTGAACTACAGGTTGGGCGTAGTCCGATTCTGACAATGTCACAAAGCGGACATTTGCAGACATTTTTTAGTCCGACTGCGCGACACCGGTAACCAGATGCACGATGCTGCATGGAACTTACGGTTCCGGCCGCTGCAGCTGGAACCATATGTCAAAAAACACATTGTACGCATTGGGACCGCAAACGTTTGGCGTAGCGGGGGTGCAATTTGAATCCACGAGATGAGTATTTGCTGAGGGCGGCGGAGCTCAGCGCGATGACGCAGATCGAAACCGATCACGTCAGCAGGGCGGAATTTGAAAACTTAGCGCGCGCGTATCTGCGTCTGGCCGAGCAGGCCGAACGCAACAGTCAAGCGGATATCGTCTACGAAATACCGTTAAAAAAGGATCGCGATATATCCTAAGCAAAGGGCGACCCGCAGGACGGATGACGATGGACAGATCGAGGCTCACCCAGGAGCTAACAATGCGAACGTCACCTGCACTTTTGTTCGTAATTCTTCTCACCACATCGGCAGTGGCTCAGGCGCAGTCGCGAGACAGCCAGGCCGTGACTGTAGGCCCTTGGGCCATTGCAACCAATTACAAGTCAGACAAGTTCGAAAGCTGCACCATGACTCGCTCCGCAGGCGAGCTTGGAATAGCTTTTATGCGCGCTCAGAACGGGCTGCTGGTGCTCCTGGACTCGCCAAAGTGGAAGCTCAACAGAGGCAAAGCTTATTCTGTCCGCCTCGTTGCAGGTTCGCGCTCAGTGGATGCTCATGCCTTGGCTGAAACGAAGAGTGTGACCATCGCACTTGAAGACTCGCGACTCAATTCAAAGCTTCGAGCGGCTAATATTTTCGAGGTGCGTGGAGAGGGCACGACGCTGCGCGTTCCACTGGATGGGAGCTCGAAGGCATTTGATCGGCTTGAGACCTGTTTCAATAAAAACGACACGCTGGAAACAAATCCTTTTGTGGCATCCAGTCGGAAACCGTAAGAGAAATTCCGGCTAAATCGCCTTTTGAACGTGCTCGCGAACAGGTTCCTTGTCGGTACTATTTGCTGCACTGACATGACACATTAATTCCACACAATTGCGGGACACAAAGCGAGCACGTGATCGCTCTCGCCTCTGGTCGACGATGTCGTGCAGTCCTAGTCACATCAGTGTTTAAAGGGGAGGGACAAATGCCCTCAACGCACAACAGTGAACGGGTCTACGATCCCGACACCCTGAAAATCATGACGATGGCATTCGACAATGCGCATAAATGCCTTCCGAAAAAGTACAGGGAAAACGATCAGGCACGGCACAGACTAGCATTGCTCGTCATGCGTTACATCGGACGTGGCGAGCGTGACCCGATCCGCCTCGCTTATTCGGCCGTGTTGGATTTCTTGCGATAACATTCCAGTCGCCAACGCAGGTATGCTCTCCAATGTTGCGGCAGGCGCGGCAAAAGTGATGGCGTGAGGACGGGCCGTCAGGAGCGGCGCGCCGGCGCATCTCCACAATTTACGCTCATCTAACTCGATCGATCACATCGGAGGTGATCAATGCGTGTCCCATTCTTAGTGATCTTGACCGCCTTTCTTTTGGCCGCGTGCGGGCAAAGCGAGCCGCCGGCCAAGGGGGAAACCGGGCCGCCCGGCCCCATTGGTCCGCCTGGTCCCGCTGGTCCGCCCGGCCCCAGCGCCAGCGGACCGGCGATCAGAATCATCACACAGCCCTGCGATCAAGCGGCCTGCGGCGCGAGTTGCGGAGAGAATGAGCAAATTCTCAATGCATACGCGCTTAATCCCGGAGGCGCGATCGGCTTTATAGACGAACGCAACGTGACCTTCCGACCGAAGGAGCGGCCTGCAGTTCTCGCGCTCGCCTGCATCGGTAAATGAGTGCGGTCTGATTTGCGCGGCGGATTTCGTATGAACTGCCGGTACGGGCGCCACCAGAGATGCAAACCCTGTCAAGCAGAGAACAAAATCTCAGCGCACGCATATTGCACCGTGCGATTTTGATAACTGCGCCTGCGCTGACACGGTATCGGACGAGCCGGGGAACGCCGTAGGAACCGCGCTATCGACGAGAAAAAGAGGGATTTAATGTGGGCAGTCTTCGTACAACGGAACGCACCGTTGGCCATCAACACGTCAGCT
>DASYSQ010000199.1:0-19907 GCA_036003145.1 Pseudolabrys sp. | reverse complement strand
CGATGGCGGGGCAGCGGGCCTTCGCCAATGCCGGGAGGTAGAAATGATGTTCGTTCGACTCAGCGCGCCGCTGGCGGCGTGCCTTGTGTGTCTGTGCGCCGCGCCAGCACAGGCGCAACAGGCCGCGATGTCCTTCTTCGTTACCAGTGCCGGGGAAGGCAAGGGAGCTGATCTCGGCGGCCTTGCCGGCGCAGACCAGCATTGCCAGCGGCTGGCGGCGTCGGCCGGTGCGGGCGCAAAGACATGGCGCGCCTACCTTTCGACACAGGGCGCCGGCGCGGTCAATGCGCGCGACCGTATCGGCAGCGGGCCCTGGGTGAACGCAAAAGGCGTTACGGTTGCCAAGGACGTTGCCGAACTGCACGGCACCAACGGCCTCACCAAGCAGACCGCTTTGACTGAAAAGGGCGAGGTCAATAACGGGCGAGGCGACACTCCGAACCGGCACGATATCCTGACGGGGTCGAAACCGGACGGCACCGCATTCACCGATGACCAGGATCACACCTGCAAGAACTACACGAGCAGCACGCAAGGCACGGTCATGCTGGGCCACGCCGACCGCATGGGCCTGGGCGACGACGATGCGTCCAAATCATGGAACTCGTCGCATCCCTCACGCGGGCCGGATGGAGGCTGCTCGCAGGCCGACCTTCGCAGTACGGGCGGGGATGGCTTGCTTTATTGCTTCGCAGCGAACTAGCCGCCGCTTAAGAAATCACTTCAACGTCGGCGAATGCGTGGAATTTCCGCGCATCGCCGGCGTTTCTTGCTTTTTCGGACGAATCGCCCGTGATATCGAAGGTACCGGAGAACCAAGTGGGGAGCCTTCTGCGCCATGCCAGGCGGCGCGAGGCTGGATGGGGTAATGGCTGAAATCGAAAACGTGCTGCTCCTGGCCGGGGATGCTCTTCTTTATTTTGTGGTGCTGGCCTCGTTGTTGCGCGCGCGCACCCGTATCGGGCTGGGCGCCTTCTTTACCGCCCTCGGGGTGATGCATTTCCTCGAGACCTATCTCGCCAGCATACTTTATGTCTCGCTGCCGTTCGGCATCGTCACCTCGCCGGGCTCCACCGTATTGTTCACCGGCAAGCTGATGATGCTGCTTCTGCTCTACATCCGCGAAGACGCGGTGGTGGTGCGGCAGCCGATCTACGGTCTTCTGTTCGGCAATGTCCTGCTGTTTGCGCTTGCTTCCGTCATGCGACACCACAATCTCGTAGCGCTGACGCCGGGCCGCGCGGCCGATTTCGCGTTCCTCAACGAGATGGGCGCGCTGATGGTGTGGGGAACGGCGATCCTGTTCTTCGACTGCATCCTCATGATCCTGCTCTACGAGCGCTCGCGCAGCTGGTTCCGCGACCGGATATTTCCGCGACTGGCCTTGTGTGGCGTGCTGGTGCTCACCTTCGACCAAGTGGCCTTCTTCGCCGGCCTGCACATGCTCACTGGCGCGGGTCTCGACGTCCTGATCGGGGGCTGGTTTGCCAAAATGGCGGCCGTCGCGCTCTACACCGTCCTTGCGGGCGTTTACCTCGTCTATTTCGAGCGGCCCATCAGGCGTCGCACGGATATGCCGCGCATCTGGGACGTGTTCGATACGCTGACCTATCGCGAGCGCTATGAGGATCTGCTGGCGCGTACTGGTTGCGACGCGCTCACCGGCGCTCTCGATCGCCATTCGCTGGAAGCGCATGGCCGTCGCGCCGTCGAGCACGCGGCCGCGGCGGGTCGGCCACTGGCTCTCTTGCTGATCGATATCGATCATTTCAAATCATTCAACGATCGTTTCGGTCATGCCTCCGGCGACAAGATGCTCAAGCGCATCGTGCTCGACATTATGTCCGCCGCACGCGTGTCTGATTTCACCTATCGCTTTGACGGCGAGGAATTCGTTGTGATTGCGGACGGCGTCAATGCCGAGGACGCACTGACGCTCGGCGAGCGCATGCGGCGCCGTATCGCCGGTGGCCCCGCGGGTGAGGAGGACGCGCGCGTGACGGTGAGCATCGGCATCGCCAGTTGCTCGCGCGACGCGACCGACTACGACGCGCTTTTCGAAGTTGCAGACAAGCGGCTCTATCAGGCGAAGGCCGCGGGCCGTAACTGCGTCGTAGGCAGCGGCAAGCCCGTTCGCCTGGTGCAGGCCGGCTAAGGCCATCCCGCAATTCCGCCGAACTTCAAATTGTCATGGCCGGGCTTTCATAAGTCACGTTTACCCGACTTGTGCTTGTCCCAGCGGCGAAAGTTCGGGCAGCCCGACTTTCGCCGCCATCTACGCTTCAATGGTATGACGAACAGAAATGGGTGCCAGCATGCGCTATCAACTGTTCTACTGGCCGGACATTCAGGGCCGTGGCGAATTTGTGCGGCTCGCGCTTGAGGACGCCGGAGCCGCCTACGACGATGTGGCGCGCAAGTCCGGCGGCATGGATCGCATGACGGCAATAATGAAAGGCGGACGCGACAAGCACCCGCCATTTGCGCCGCCCTTCCTGAAGGCGGGTAAATTGCTCGTCGCGCAGGTCGCAAATATTTTGTTTTATCTGGGTCCGCGCCTGAAGCTCGCCCCCCGTGACGAGGCCGGCCGTCTCTGGTTGCACCAGCTTCAGCTGACGGTCACCGACTTCGTGAAGGAAATCCACGACACGCATCACCCGGTTGCCTCGGGTCTCTACTATGAGGACCAGAAACCGGAAGCGAAACGCTACGCCGATAATTTTATCGACGAGCGAGCGCCGAAATATCTCGGCTACTTCGAGGCAGTGCTCAGGAAGAGTGGTGGGCCCTATTTGACCGGCCGCAAGGTGACCTATGTCGACCTATCGGTATTTCAGCTGATCGAAGGCCTGCGTTACGCCTTTCCGCAGGCGATGCGAGGCATTGAGCGGAAGGTATCCGGTCTTGTCACGGTTCGTGACAAGGTTGCGGTGCGGCCTGGCATCAAGGCCTACCTCGCATCGCCGCGGCGGATCGCCTTCAATGAGATGGGAATCTTCCGGCACTATCCAGAGCTGGATCGGTGAGGAGTGCGGTCAGCCCTGGGCAGGCAGCATCTTCCCGCCTGCGGTCACCGACTTTGCAGCCACGAGCGTGAAGGCGATGACACACGGTTCGCTGCCGGTATTCACCCAGTTATGGATGGTGCCGCGCTGGACCAGCACATCGCCGGCCTTGAGGTGCACCTTTCCGACGTCGAGTTCCATATCGATCTCACCCGACATGACAACCGCATAGTCGATTGAATCGGTACGATGGTTGCGCGGCGCCACGCCAGGGCCGAAGCTGACAATGCGGAACACCGTTCCATCGGAAATCGTCGTGCCGATTTTTTTGCCGGACGGATCAGCGTCGCCATCGTTGTTGACCGGGAAACCCTCACTCGACCAGATCACGCTATAGAGCGCGCCGGGACGCTGCGAGGCCACGTTTTTGACAGTTTCGTCGATCAGCACGCTGGCGCGGCCCTGGTCGTCATGGCCGGTCACCACGCGGCGGACATTGATACTCATCGGTATACTCCTTGGGTTTAGTCGGCTGCCAATGGCTTTTTCGCCGTTTCGTGCCAGAGCAGGAACAGGCCGGAGCCCACCACGATCGCGGAGCCGGCCAGGAGCGCAAGCGTCGGTACGTCGCCCCAGAACACAAAGCCGAGCGCGGCCGACCAGACCAGCATGAAATAATAGAATGGGCCGACTGCAGAGGGCGGCGCCAATGAGAGCGCACGCGTCCACCAATATTGTCCGATTGCGTTGATGACACCATTGCCGATCATCGCGGTCGCATCAGCCGGCGTCGGCCAGACGAAGAAGAATGGCAACGGCAACGCAAAAAACAGCGTCAGGAAAATCATCTGGTACATGGTCAGCGTTTCCGCCGATTCGGTCGTGGTCATGCCACGCACGGCCGCGGTGACGCTGCCGAACAGGACAGCGTTGGTGAGAGCGAACATTGCGCCCAGGCGGAAGCTGTCGGCACCAGGCGCCGCAACCAGCAGCACGCCCAGGAAGCCCATGGCGAGCGCCCCGGCGCGGGCAAGTCCGACCTTTTCCTTGAGCCATAGCGCCGCGAACAGGGTTGCGAAGAGCGGCGACGAGAAATTAATGGCGACGGCGCCGGCCAGCGGCATCAAGCCGAATGCGACGATGATCAGACTCTGGGCAGTGGCTTGCGTCGCGCTGCGTCCGAAATGGTCACGCAGCCGGTTTGTTCGCAACACCAGGAGGCCTGTGCGCGGCAGGATCAGCGCAGCGCAAGTGACGAGCGATGCGATCGCCCGAAAGAACAGAACTTCTATGAAAGAGTACTCAGCGACCTGCCATTTTGACAGCGCGCTGGAAAGCGCGAACATGACGGTCGCGCCGAGCATAAACAAAATGCCGAGCGGGATACGATCGGCGCGCAAGCTCGCGCTCTGGTGAAGGCTGTCGGTGGTCAAGGCAGGCCCCAGCGGATTCCGGAGCCTGCCTAGCATGGGTGAAGGAACGCGGGCAGGGGCAAATGCGTATGGCAACCCTGTGCCCGCGCATGGCGCACGGGACCACCAGACTCAGTCGAAACGCGCGGACTTACGGCAACTCGGATACGAGTTTCGCGTATTCCTCCTCGGTCCAGGCGCGCGCCGTGCGTGAACGCACATTGCCCTGACTGCCGATCGCCAATGCGAGCTTGGCCATGTTGTCGCCGTTCGCTGTCTCGGCCAGGACGAGGAGATCGGATTCGCCGGACGTCAGATAGATCTGCTTGATGTCGACGCCGATTTTCTTTGCTATCTCGCGTGACGCCTTCGCACGCTTTGGGCCATCCTTGATATTGCGGATACCTTGGTCGGTGAAATTCAGTGACAAGATGAACAACATGGTGATGCTCCCTTGAACGCCACTGTTGCGCCCCCACGCTGCGATCATCGACCAATGCTGGAGCGCAGACAAGACGGCGGAAGGGACCTAACGCGTGCTACGGCTACGCCGCCGCAAGCGCGCGCGCCGCGCGGCCCGGAGTTTCTTCAGCGCGCGCACTTCGCGCTGCTTGCGTGCCCGGCGGCGGCGACACCGGCCGCACTGGCAGCGTGAACGGCCGATGACGTATTTGAAATAGTCAGTGCCGTAATCGTAGGTGATTTCCTCGTCCGTCTTGATATTGCGCATAGCCCGGATGAACACGCGGCCGCCATAGGTGTAGCTCTCCGCGTTGGGATTGCAGGAATGGTTGGCATAGCGGGCGAGATTGCTGCGCGGGGTGCCATCGATGGTGACCCGCGGATTGATCTCGTAGAGATAGCGGTTGCCGCGCCGTTCGAGCCGTCCGGCCTCCTCGGCGTCGACACGCGGGCCCTTATATTCGGCGATTTTTTCGCGCGTCTTGATCGGCCTATTGGCGAACAGGCCGAGACCTGTGAAGGAACGGCCGATACGGAACGATCTTCGGGGCATTGAAGGGGACTTGAAATAAACGACGGAAGAAGGCTGCGGATGACAGATGAAAGGCCGCGCGTCAATCGTCCGTTTTCCAGCGGATCATGTTGGGGAGATCGCGCTTCGCCCGAAAATTATTTCGCGCGGCGTCGGCGCGGTCCGCTAGTGCACGTAGTGACCGGCCCAGCCAAGCAGCGCGCTGAACTGGTCTGGAAAGACCACGAAGTAAATAATGAGCGCCACCGGGGCCAACATGAATACCAGATCTCGCATGGGTCTTTCCCCGCGCTGATATGTTGAGTCCATGTGCACCCTTTCCAGACGAGTCACCAGGTTGCGTCAATAACGTCGGCATAAAAAAAGCCTGCAAGTAACAGGCTGATACCCGCCTGGGGGATGAAATACGGCGACGGTTATATAGTACCGGGAACTTGTGGTTTCTCGATCACGGTCGCGAAAATTCACAAGCCGGGCGCGTCAAAATCATTCGGCGTTAATTGTCGTTACTGCTCAACGGGCGTATTTCACGCTCAAGTCATCCCGGAGAGTGATTTCATGCACCGATTGGCTGTTGCGCTATTGGCAACCGCTGCGATCGTCGGAATTTCAGTGTCTGCTTCGGCGGCTGACCTGCCGAGAAAGGCACCAGCCTATATCCCGCCCGCGCCCCTGCCTTACAACTGGACGGGCTTTTACGTTGGTTTGAATGCCGGCGGCAGCTGGGGTCGTCAAACCAACCTCTGCATCAATTTTGGGGACGGACCGACGGTACCGGTGGGCACGGCGTTCGTTGGCGCCAGCGGGAAGCTGACGGACAACATCGTGCGCGTCGGTGTGAACTATAAATCCATCTAGTTCCGAACGGTCACAGGGGCATACTGGGGCCGCCCGGGGTTGGCGGCCTCTTTGTTTTCAGGCCGAACGGTTGGCGCGGCGCAAGTCAGATTCCGTATTTCAAGACCACGATGAAGAAGATAACGACGCTGATCCATCTGAATAGCGTCGAGAGACTGACGAGCAGGCTGGCGAGTCCGGGCCGCCGTTTTCTGAGCGCCAGCGCGCCGCCGGCCAGCGCGGCGATCGGCGTAATGATGTAGAGGATGACATCCTCCAGGCCGCCATACTCGAACGACAGGCTTATGCCGTGGAGTGCGATCGCCGGCACGCCGTCCAGCGACCACACCATGAGATCGAACGCAGCCAAGGCGAGAATGGCGCGGTGAACATTGCCCATCGCGCAAAAGACCAATGCAGCGGCGACAATCAACGGCGTCAGCAAAAGCCTTATGTTGGTGAGCGTCTGGGCGAACCGCAGCGCCGTGGTATCGTCGGAATGATCGGTGAAGATGGTTTGAATGCTCGTCAACGCATCCACCAATTCGATCGTTGCAATAACGGCAAGGAAAAAGCACAACCAGCGATGGCGTGACGGCGCCGCTTCGGTCGTTACCGCAGTGGTCATCGATACCCCCCATGACCGGCCGCTACTATAAGCGAAAAAATTGTCAGCAGGGCGCGATTTGAAGGCCGCTAGCCGGCGACGATGTGGATCGGGACGCCGCGCCTGACCGAATTGCTGACGGACGAGATTTCCTTCGCGCGCCGGATGACGCCGTCGACGTCTGCGCCCTTGTCGGCAGCTGTCACCGCGACCCGCATGCTCGCCTGCGTGGCGAGGAGCGGGCTGCCTTCGAAGGCGACCATGACATCCACCTCGATCGAGGACAGACGGACGCCCATATCATGGGCGACATATTGCAGATCGTTGCAGAAGCAGCCGCCTATCGCGAGACCGAGCAACTGGCCCCCGTTAAACCCAAGGCCCATTCCGCCGGCTTTTCCGTCGGGGCGATCGACGACAATCGTGTGACCTTCTGCCCAGCCCATCGCGGCTTGCGTGTCTGGAATGCTGCGAAGTTGCACCGACATTGTGGTCATGGGCGGCCGCCTCCGTTAGGAAGGGTAATATACGCTAACGAACACGAGTGAGGATTGGCATGTCGTCTCCCTCAAAGACTGAGCGCTGGCCGGAACTTCCCTATGCGGCATGGAAGGATACGCGTGAGACGCTGCATCTGTGGACGCAGGTCGTGGGAAAAGTGCGGCTTGCACTGACCCCCTGGCTCAATCATTCATGGCACGTCGCTCTGTATGTCACTGCGCGCGGCCTCACCACATCGCCAATTCCCTGGCGCGGTGGCAGTTGCCAGATCGACTTTGACTTCATCGACCACGTGCTGTGGGTGAGAACGAGCAGCGGGCAATTTCGTCAGATCATGCTCAAGCCGACGAGCGTGGCTGAATTCTATGAAGATGTGACGATCGCGCTGCGCGAACTCTCCATCGATGTTCACATCACGACGATGCCGTGCGAGATCGCCGATTGCATTCCGTTCGAGCAGGATACGGTGCACGCAGCCTATGATGCCAACTATGCCAACCGTTTCTGGCGCGTGCTGCTCTCCACCAGCGAGGTCTTCGCCCATTTCCGCACCGGCTTTCTCGGCAAGACGAGTCCGGTGCATTTCTTCTGGGGCAGCTTCGATCTGGCGGTGACGCGCTTTTCTGGCCGTCCGGCGCCGCGCCATCCTGGCGGTGTGCCGCATCTGCCGAATGCCGTGGCCCAGGAGGCCTATTCGCACGAGGTTTCGAGTGCCGGCTTCTGGCCGGGCGGCGGCGGGCCCATCGACTATGCGGCGTTCTATTCCTACGCCTATCCGGCGCCGAAGGGTTTCGGCGCGGCGAAAGTGAATCCGGCGCAGGCATTTTTCTCGAAAGAGCTGGGCGAGTTTCTTATGCCCTACGACGCCGTGCGAACCGCGCGCGACGCCGACGGGGCGCTGATGGAGTTCCTGCAAAGCACCTACGACACGGCGGCCGATCTGGCGAAATGGGATCGAAAGATGCTGGAATGCGGGCTTGGCGAGAGGGGGAAGGTGAGGCCCGTATAGCCTCGAAGCCGCATCCCTCAGCCCCTAGATGAATATTTAACCTTTCAGGTTACGATCCCGGACCTAGGCGGGCGCACATCACCGCCGCTGTTCGTTTTCGGGTCACGCCATGGCAACAGATCAGACCACCCAGGCGCTATGCCACACGTGCCGGACTGCAATGGTCTATGTCACCGCCATGCCGCATCCGACCGTCCGGCATATGCGGAAAACCACGTTCGTCTGCTACACGTGCCATCAGACCCGAAGCTACATGCTCTCGTCGCTCATGGCGGACGCTTACGCCGCTGTATCCGGTCGCGACGCAAAGGTCATTGCGGAAAATGCGCCGGATCAACAACTGCCTCTCCCAGTGAAGCCGGCCTAACGGCGTTACTGGATTGTCACCAGTCCGACCTGATTAGTGAGGCTGTTGGCGGTGATCGCATTGCCGTCGGGCGTCACATCCATATTGCGCACGATGTCGCCTCCGCCGGGGATCGGCCAGCTCTGGAATTTTTCGGTTCCCGGATCGAAGCGCACAATGGTGTTCGGCTTGGCGGCGGATTCGTTGTACCAGAGCGCGCCTTTGGTGAAGACGATGCCGTAGGGCTCCGACTTCGGCCCGCTCGGCGACGGCCATTCCTTGACGTTGCCTGTCTTGAGGTCGAGGCGGCCGAGCATGCCGCGCGGAAAGTCGGTGTACCAGATGGTGTCGTCATCAGAGAAGGCGAGACGGCGCGGCCGCGCGCCGGCGTCCGGCAGCGGGTATTCCTTGATCTCCATGCTTTGCGGATCGAAGCTGGCGATCTTCGGCGCGCCGAATTCGACGAAATACGGCGCGCCCTTTGAGTTGATCATCAGCCCGTAGGGCCGCGATTTCTCGGTCGGCGAGGTGACCAGCTTGATGTCGCCGCTTTTCGGATCGAGC
Source organism: Pseudolabrys sp. (assembly GCA_036003145.1). Taxonomy (GTDB): domain Bacteria; phylum Pseudomonadota; class Alphaproteobacteria; order Rhizobiales; family Xanthobacteraceae; genus Pseudolabrys. The sequence continues at coordinate 10,632 of DASYSQ010000199.1, read as the reverse complement.
CGGCCGATCATGTTGCCGGCCTGCACGGTGAACCACACCATGCCGTCGGGTGCGATGTTGATGGTGTGCGGGTCCTTTGCGGACTTGTCGGGTAGCGGATATTCGGTGGTGATACCCGTTCTGGGATCGAGTTTGCCGATAAGGCCGAGATTGTTGCCCGTGAACCAGATGTTGCCATCTTTGTCCTCGGCGAGCCCGTGCGGGCCGGTGTGGGCCGACTTCAGGGTGTATTCGCGAATCGTGCCGGTCTTGGGATCGATGCGGCCAAGCTTGTTGGCGAGCTGTCCGGTCCACCAGATCGAGCCGTCCTTGGCCGCGCGCGGATCGTGTGGGCGCGACCCTTGCGTCGGTACGTCCCACAGATCGATGCGGGCCTTGACCGGGCCTTCGACGAGCACCGCCGGCGGACGTTTACGCTCGGGGAAATTCTTCATCAGGTAATCGGCCATCGCCGGCCATTCCTCGGCGGGGACAGGAGTGTCCATGTTCTGCATCATGCGCACGACCGTGAGCCAACCTTCGGGGGTGTAGCCGACACGGACGCGGTTGATGTCATGACAGGCGCCGCAGGTGTCGGTGAAGCGCTGCTTCATTGGCCCTTCGGGCCATTCCTTGGCGGTGTATTGGGCCTGCGCGGGGGTGACTTGCGTCAACGCGAGCGCGAGCACAGTGCAGAATCCGAGCGGCTGGGCGAACTTGTTACGCAATTTGATTGTCATGGGCGTTCTCCCGGAAGCGGCGTCTTGTTGTGTGTCTACTCTTCGTTCTTGGCCTTAGCTTGGCGCAAATTGGCCAAAATCGCTATCGGCCTTCACGCTCGAAAATACAATGCTCTGCATTTATCGCTTAGAAAAAGATACTATTGGTTTAGGGCAGTGGTTTGGTAGACGTAATAGTTGATGCTGTAAGTCCGGACTTCAACGAGGCTCCAGAAATGAACGCCCCCGTCACGCCCCCCACCGTTCCGCCCTATCACCACACGCCGCTGTTTCCGCTCGGCCCGGACAAGACGCCCTATCGCAAGCTGGAGATCGGCGGGGTCAAGCTCGAAAAGGTAATGGGCAAGGACATGCTGGTGATCGAGCGCGAGGCTTTGCGTGCGCTGTCGGAGGCCGCGTTCACCGACATCAATCATCTGCTGCGCCCGGCGCATCTCAAGCAGCTGCGCATGATCCTCGATGATCCGGAGGCGAGCGATAACGACAAGTTCGTCGCTTACGACTTCCTCAAGAACGCCAACATTTCCGCCGGCGGCGTGCTGCCGATGTGCCAGGACACCGGCACGGCGATTATCATGGGTAAGAAGGGCCGTATGGTGTTCACCGCTGGCGATGACGAGGCCGCGCTCGCGGAGGGCGCGCGCGATGCTTACCTGAAGCGCAATTTGCGCTATTCGCAGCTCGCGCCCATTTCGATGTTCGAGGAGAAGAACACCAAGTCGAACATGCCAGCGCAGGTGGAAATTTACGCCGAGGGCGAGGACGCCTACAAATTGCTGTTCATCGCCAAAGGCGGCGGCTCAGCGAACAAGGCGTTCCTGTTCCAGGCGACGCCCTCGATCCTCACGCACGACCGCATGCTGGCCTTCCTGAAGGAAAAGGTGCTCACGCTCGGCACCGCCGCGTGCCCGCCTTATCACCTCGCGATCGTCATTGGCGGAACGAGCGCCGAGCTGACCATGAAGACGGTGAAGCTCGCCTCGACGAAATATCTTGACGAGCTTCCGACCAAGGGCAGCGAGGACGGCCATGCCTTCCGCGATCTTGAGATGGAAAAGGAAGTGCTGGCGATGACGCAGTCGACCGGCGTCGGAGCGCAATTTGGCGGCAAATATTTCTGCCACGACGTCCGCGTGATTCGTCTGCCACGGCACGGTGCGTCATTGCCGATCGGGCTCGGTGTTTCGTGCGCTGCCGACCGGCAGGCACTCGGCAAGATCACCAAAGATGGCCTGTTCCTGGAGGAGCTCGAGCATCATCCGGCGCAGTATCTGCCGGAGATCGATCAGGAAAAGCTTGGCGGACAGGTGGTGAAGGTCGATCTGCGCAGGCCGATGAAGGAGATCCTCGCGGAGCTGTCGAAATATCCGGTCAAGACGCGGCTTTCGCTGACCGGTACGATGATCGTCGCGCGCGATCTCGCGCATGCGAAATTGCGCGAGCGGCTGGAAGCAGGGAAAGGGCTGCCGGACTATTTCAAGAACCATCCGATCTACTACGCAGGTCCGGCAAAAACGCCGTCTGGCTACGCGTCAGGCTCGTTCGGTCCGACCACCGCGGGACGGATGGATAACTACATCGACCAGTTCCAGGCGGCCGGTGGCTCGATGATTTCGCTCGCGAAGGGTAACAGGTCCGCGCAGGTGCGCGATGCGTGCAACAAGCATGGTGGCTTTTATCTCGCCTCCATTGGCGGCAGCGCGGCGAATCTGGCCGAGCACTGCATCAAGAAGGTCGAGGTTCAGGAGTATCCCGAGCTCGGTATGGAAGCGATCTGGAAAATCGAGGTCGAGAATTTTCCTGCCTTCATCGTCATCGACGACAAGGGCAATGATTTCTTCAAGGAATTGAATCTCGGGTAAAGGGTCGCGCTTCGGCCGTGCATCGCGTCGATAAAATGGTTCTTCAATTCCGCGACGTGCTCGCGGAAACCGAACGGCTGCGCCGGACGAATTGCAGTCCTACCAGAACAAATTGCTCGAGCCGCTGCTTGTGCATGCGCGCCAGCACGTTCCTTTCTATTCGCAGCGGCTGGCGCCCGTGTTTCGCGACGGGACCTCGGCCGCTTCAATGACATTCCGATCCTGACGCGCGCGCAGGCGCAGGCGAACGTCAAGGCGCTAGCGTCGGTTGACCTGCCACCTCATGTCGGCGGCGTGGCAAGAAAAAGCGGCGGCCTTTCGGGCCGCCGCACAGTTTTCCCAGTAACTGCGAGACTACTGGAAAAGCTTCATTGCGTTGATCAGCGTCTGTAACACGCCGAGGGTCAGCGGGATGCCGACGAAGCCCCAAGCCAGCGCGAGATGCAGCGTCGTGGTGCCTTCCTGATTTTTAGTCGCCATGTTCGTTTCTCCCTTATGCCCGGGCGGCGGCCGGGGCGGTTCCCGGCTCGTTGCCGCGAGCGTCGGCCGCTTTCATGTGGAAGCGTGCATCGACTGCTTTGATGAGGAAGTTGCAAATGAAGCCGATCACGAGCAGGCCCGCCATGATGTACATGGTCGTGTTGTAGGCCTGCGCTTTCGGCACGCCGTGAGTGACGTTGTACTCGCGGATGTAGTTCACCAGTACTGGACCGAAGATGCCAGCCGCCGACCACGCGGTGAGCAACATGCCGTGAATCGCGCCGACGTAGCGCGTGCCGAACATGTCTCTCAGATAAGCGGGTACGGTCGAGAAGCCACCGCCGTACATGCTGATGATTATGAGGAAGCAGCAGACGAACCCGACGACGCTGCCGATCGAGCCGGTGTACGGCACGGTGCAGTAGAGGCCGAAGCCGAGCACCATGAACACGAAGTACGTGTTGCGCCGGCCGATGTAGTCAGACGTGGAGGCCCAGAAGAACCGGCCGCCCATGTTGAACAGACTCATCAGACCGACGAAGCCTGCCGCTGCTACCGGCGTGATGTGACCGGGGAACATTTCCTGACTCATCGCGGAGGCCTGACCGAGGACGCCGATGCCGGCGGTCACGTTAAGGCAGAGCACCCACCAGATCAGCCAGAATTGCGGCGTCTTCAGCGCGTCGTAGACGAAGACGTCGTTCCGGGTGATCAGTTTCGCTGCAGTCGCCGGCGCGACATAGCCTTGCGGCTTCCAGCCCGGCGCCGGTACGCGCACGATGATCGAGCCAACGATCATAAAGAAGAAATAGATGCAGCCCATCACGATGAACGTCTCGGCGACGCCGATATGGGTCGCAGTCGTGAACTTGCCGAGCAACCAAACCGACAGCGGTGAGGCGATGAAAGCGCCGCCGCCAAAGCCCATGATGGCCATGCCGGTCGCCATGCCAGGACGGTCAGGGAACCATTTGATCAGCGTCGAGACCGGCGAAATGTAGCCGATGCCGAGGCCGCAGCCGCCGAGCACACCATAGCCGATGTAGATGAGCCAAAGTGTGTGGGTGTAGACGCCGATCGCCGAAAGGAAGAATCCACCGGCCCAGCAAAGAGCGGCAGTGAACATCGCGCGCCGTGGCCCACCGTCCTCGACCCAGCGGCCGAACACCGCGGCCGAGCCGCCAAGAAACACCATCGCAATGGAGAAAATCCAGCCGAGTTGGGTGAGCTTCCAGTCGCTGGGGGCCGATTGCGTAATGCCGAGAAGCTTCGTCATCGGAAGGTTGAATACGCTGAGCGCGTAAGCCTGACCGATGCATAGATGTACGCAGAGTGCGGCTGGCGGCACCATCCAGCGGCTAAAGCCTGGTTTTGCGACCGTGTGCTCGCGGTCGAGAAACGACAGTAATGCCATTGTATGTTTTCTCCTCCCCTTGGATCCTTATTTTCTTGCGCCCTCAGCGGCCGGGCGCGTGCGCTCCGCCAACAGAAAATTGCGCGCCCGCCTTTCCATCAAGCAGGTAAACGCAATCCTGTTATTGCAAATGGCAATCGTGATCGCGGTGGGCAGCGGGGCGGGGACGTCAGGCGGCCGGCAGCAATCCGCGTGGAGCGCGCGCACGCGCCTCTTCCATCAAGGAGGCGATCGCGGGCTGGACCGGGAATCTTTCCGAGACGACGAGCCCAATGGTGTGGAAAACCTCCGGCTCGACGATCGGAATGGCGCGCAATGCATCAGTGATTTCTGCAGATTCGAGCGCCGAATTGGGAATGATGCTGGCCCAGCGGCCAACCCGCACGTGGGCCATCAGTGCGGTCAGTGAATCGGTCTCCATCAGTGGCGTCGGTTCGATACCGATCCGGCGCAGGATGCTGTCGACGATGCGGCGGCTCTGCATGTCACGTGCGAGCAGACACAGCGGGGCTTCGGCCGCCTGCGACCACGTGACGCGATCGGCATCCCCGAATGGGCCATCGGCCGTTGTCAGCAACAAATACTCCTCGCGATAAATAGGGATGGCGCTGACGTCGCCGATCGGCTCGTTGCTCAGATACGTGACACCGGCTTCAATCTCGCGTTGCCGCAACATGTTCAAAAGCACGGTCGAGGTGCGGCCAAGGACGGTAAAGCGCACGTTCGGATGGCGCAATTGGAGTGGAACCGTGAGCCTGGCGACCAGAGGCATGGCGGATGGGATCGCGGCAATCCGCAAATGCGAGTCCGCGCCGCTCTTGAGACCCAGAAGGTCCTGCCGCATCGCGCGCGCATCGCCGACCAGCCGGTGAGCCCACACCAGGACGCGCTCGCCTTCCGGCGTGAAACCTTGAAAGCGCGACGCACGCTTGACCAGCGGGGTATTGAGCATTTGCTCGAGGCTTTGGATGCCGAGCGAAAGCGTCGGTTGAGCGACGCCGCAGCTTTCGGCGGCGCGGCCGAAATGCTGCTCGCGCGATAGCGCGATCATGAATTCCAGTTTCTCAAGCATTGCGTTTTCTCATCGTACTATTGCCTATACTTAACGCAGCAACTGTATTCCCGCGTCATGCCGGCTGTAAAGGCGCGGCTACGGTAGCGGCTTCGGGTCACTTCGCTGCAACCCGGTGATATCTGCCAATGATTTATCAATACAATTATCTAATTTAGAAAATTTATCGTTGACGGCATTGAGCGGCAAAGTGACCGCCAAAAAAATTGCGACCGTCGCCATCGACGAAAGTGGCATTGACGGAAAGCCGATCACAGTCGGCAATGCTTGCTCAAAAATGTTGTCGACGCTTTGCATCTTTTGATGAGCCAGTTTTGCAGAGGCGACGAAAATAAAGTCAGCGAAAAAAATTCGAGGATGGCTCGAATTTCGTTCAATGGGAGGAATCATAAATGTCACGCATTCAAAATCCCGGCGCAATGTCACGCCGGAAATTGCTGCAAACCGGTGCCGGGCTTGCGGGCGGCGCTCTGCTGCCGTCAGCACTGACTCTGCCGGCGTTCGCGGTCGGCGATCATCCTCCGGTCGGCACCTGGCCGGCCGGTTCGTCCGGCGATTCCGTATTCATCGGCATCGCGGTCCCGCGCACCGGCACCTATGCGGTGCAGGGTGAAGATGAGCTCAAGGGCTGGCAGCTCGCGATCGAGCACATCAACTCCGGCCACGAGTTGATCAAGAAGATTTCGCCGAAGACCAAGAAGGGCGTGCTCGGCAAGGAAGTGAAATTCGGTGCTGCCGATTCTGCGGCTAAGCCAAACGAAGCGGTACAGGCGCAACAGCGCTTCATCACCGAGAACAAGGCAGTGCTGATGACCGGCTCGACGTCATCGGCGGTTGCAGTCGCGCTCAACAAGCTCGCGCAGCGAGAGAAGGTGCTCTACGTGACGGGCATCTCCGGCTCCAATGACACCACCGGAAAGGACTGCGTACGCTACGGCTTCCGTCAGAATTTCTACGGCGAGACGGCCGCCAACGCGATCGGACCGGTGCTCGTCAAACAGTTCGGCAAGAACAAGAAAGCCGCATTCATGACGCCGGACTACACTTACGGTCACACCGTCACCAAGTCGGTGAACGACTATCTGACCAAGAATGCCGGCTGGACTATGGTGACCAACCAGGTGTCGCCACTCGGCGCGCCGGACTTCAGCTCTTACCTGCTCAACATCGCCAATTCCGGTGCCGACGTGCTCATCAACGTGAACTGGGGCCGCGACGCAGTGTTGTCGATCCAGCAGGCCCAGAAGTTCGGTATCTTCGACAAGATGAAGCTGGCGGTGCCTTACCAGATTCCGTTCCTCGCTCCCGAGGTAGGCGGTGGCCTGCTTGCAGGCGTCTACGCCGCGACGGATTTCTGGTGGACGCTCGAAGACAAGTATCCGCTGGCGAAGATGTTCGTCGACGCGTTCGAGAAGAAGTACAACTACAAACCCGAGTGGGGCGCCAACAATGCGTACATGTCTTTCGCCATCTGGGCGCGCATGGTGGAGGATGCCGGCAGCTTCTATCCACCGGACATCATCAAGTCCTACGAGAAGGGCGAGAAGTTCCAGTCCACTGTCGGCGAGGTGTACTTCCGCAAGGAAGACCACCAGCTCGTACGGCCGGTGGTCATCGTCAAGGGTAAGGCGCCCAAGGAGATGAAGAGCAAGGAGGACTTCTGGGAGGTTGTCGAAGTCGTGCCGGGCGCACCGTTGATGCAGAAGCCCGACGCGTTCGGCTGCAATCTCGGCGACTACACCTGATCTGAGGCTCTCACTATTCCGCTCATTCCCGCGCAAGCGGGAATCCAGGCGACACATTCAGCTTCGAGCTTGTTGCCCTGGGTCCCCGCTTTCGCGGGGACGAGCGGTTGAGTGAGGCCGCTCTTAAGCACGCGTGGTTGACCGTGATCAATTGGGCTAATTTCGTTTCGCAGATGTTCAACGGGCTGGTGCTCGGCGCGCTGCTTGCGCTGATTTCCTCGGGCCTGACGATCATCTACGGCACGCTGGGTGTCCTCAACCTCGCGCACGGCGCGATGTTCATGCTCGGCGGCTACGCCGGCTTTGTCGCATACAGCTACACCGAATCCTTTATCATTGCGGTAATCGCGGGCGCGCTATTCGTGATGCTCGTCGGCGTCCTGGTCGAGCGCGTGATCATCCGCCATTTCTATCATCGCCCGCACGAGGACCAGTTACTGGTCACGTTCGGCCTGTCGATCTGCCTGGTCGAGATCGTTCGATTTTTCTTCGGCAGCCTGTCGATATCGATTCCGGCGCCGCAACTGTTCACCGGCATCACGTCCCTCGGCTTCATGTTTTACCCGACCTATCGTCTTGCGCTGGTCGGCATCGTCGCGATCGCGTTGCTTGCGCTGTTTCTGGTGCTCTACCGCACACGCATCGGCATGATCGTGCGTGCCGGCATCGAAGATTCCGTGATGGTCGATTCGCTCGGCATCGACGTGTATCGCGTGTTCATGATCGTGTTCGGCATCGGCGCGATGGCCGCGGGATTTGCAGGCATCGTCAACGCGCCGGTGGTCTCGCTCACGCCGGGCGTCGGGGACGACATTCTGGTGCAGACCTTCGTAGTTGTGGTGATCGGCGGTGTCGGCTCGTTTCCGGGCGCGGTGCTCGGCGGATTGATTGCGGGCGAGATCATCAGCATCACCTCGATGATCAATCCCGGTTACGCCTACGTCATGCTGTTTGCTGCGATGACGCTTGTATTGGTGTTCCGGCCCTATGGCCTCCTCGGCACGCGAGGCCGCGAATGAGCAAGATCGTCTGATGCTCAGGCAGCGCCCCTTTTTGGTCGAGACGCTGACGGCCATCGGCCTTCTGCTGGCGCCGTTTGTGCTGCCTTATCTCGGCTTCGCGCCGAACACGGTCAATCGCATTCTGGTGTGGGGCCTGTTCGGGATCGGTTTCGATATCTTGTTCGGCTACACGGGCCTTCTGTCATTCGGACAATCGGCTTTTTACGGCACCGGCGGTTTCGTTGCGGCTTATCTGCTGACCCGAACCGGTTTTTCCTACGTTGTGCTGGCGCTGATCATCGGCATGGTCGCGGCGGGAGCCGTTGGCTATCTGGTCGGGCTGATCGCGCTCCGTCGCACCGGCATTTACTTCGCGATGATCACGGTGGCGATTGCGGAGGTATTCTATTTCGTTGAATTCAACCCGCTGTCGGAGTGGACAGGCGGCGAAAACGGGTTGCCCGGCGTGCCGACGCCGACGTTGAATCTCGGCTTTGCCTCGCTCCATTTCACCACAGGGTGGTCTCTCTATCAGTTCATCGCGGTTTGCTACTTCGTCGGCATCGTCATCGGATTGCGCATTGTACGTTCGCCGGTCGGCGCCATTCTCCGCGCAATCCGCGACAACCCGTTGCGTGCAGCCGCTCTCGGCCACAACATCCACGGCTACAAGCTCGCGGCCTTCGTGATCGCCGCAGCCTATGCCGGCTTTGCCGGCGGGCTGCTCGGCGTGATGCAGGGTTTCATGCCGCCGGACGCCTTCACGTTCGAGACGTCCGGGCAACTGGTGATGCAGACCGCAATCGGTGGTACCGGCACGCTGTTCGGTCCGCTGCTCGGCGCTGCGGTGTGGTTGTTTCTGCAGGATTTTCTGCAGGGCGCGCTCGGACTCGGCGCGACCTGGAAGCTCGTCCTTGGTGTCGTCTTCGTGCTGCTGGTGTGCTTCCTGCGGCACGGCCTGATCGGCGGCATCGAGGACCTGTACAAATTTGTGGGCAACAGGGGGGCAAGCGAAACCGAACCCGAAGAGAAGGGGGCGGCTTCCGGAATGACCGCCGAGGAGGAGCAAAAGGCGGCACAAGCCGCCCTTGCCCGCGAACCGGTCGCAGCGTTGATGCCGGCGCGCGATCATGGGGCTGGCAGCTTTTCAGGCCCGATCCTGCAGGCGAGCGGTCTGACCAAGCGTTATGGCGGTCTCGTAGCCAACAGCGACATCGATTTCACGGTTTCCCACGGCGAGGTGCGCGGCGTGATCGGGCCGAACGGGGCAGGCAAGACGACTTTCTTCAAGATGCTCACCTGCGAAATTCCACCGACCTCCGGTACCATTGTGTTTGAGGGCCGCGACATTACCGGCATGGATGTCACGGATGTCTGTCAGCTCGGTCTGACCAAAAGCTACCAGGTCAACCAACTGTTCACGCGGCTGACGGTGCGCGAGAACATGACGATCGCGGCATTGGCGGAATTGCGGGGCAAATTCCGTCTCGACCTGTTGCGCAGCCAATCGACAATTGCCGGGTTGAAAGAGCAGGTCGAGCACACGCTTGACCTGGTGAATCTCACCGAACGCACCGACACGCCCGTCTCGCAACTTGCGTATGGCGAGAAGCGCAGGCTCGAAATCGGCCTTGCGCTCGCCACCAGCCCAAGCCTGTTGCTGCTCGACGAGCCGCTCGCGGGAATGAGCCCGCGCGAGCGGGTGGAAACCGTCAAGCTGCTCAAGTCGATCAGCCGCGGCCGTACCATGATCGTTATCGACCATGACATGGATTCACTATTCGAGCTGGTCGCGCGCGTCACCGTCTTGCAGGAAGGCCGTGTACTCGTCGAAGGCACACCCGGCGAGATCAAAGGCAATGCGGCCGTACAGGAAGCCTATCTGGGCGGGATATTGGCAGCATGAGTCTTCTCTCGGTCAGCGGGCTGAACAGTTATTATGGGGACTCGCACATTCTCTTCGACGTCTCGTTGCGCGTCGAGCGCAACGAAGTGGTCGCACTGCTCGGGCGTAACGGCGCAGGCAAAAGCACGACCTTGAAGAGTCTGATGGGCGTCGTGCAGCCGAGTGCCGGCAGCGTGATGTTCGACGGCATCGATGTTGCCGGCAGGAAGAGCCACACTATTGCGCAGGCCGGCATGCAGCTGGTGCACGAGGACCGCCGTATTTTCGGCAGCCTGAGCGTCGAGGAAAATCTGGTACTCGCCGGGCTCACGGCACGCAACCGGTGGCCGCTCGAGCGGATCTACGAAATGTTTCCACGGCTGAAAGAACGCGGCGCGAGCCGCGGCACCGATCTGTCAGGCGGTGAGCAGCAAATGCTGGCGATCGCACGGGC
>DASYSQ010000198.1:0-22090 GCA_036003145.1 Pseudolabrys sp. | reverse complement strand
ATCGCGGGCAGAAACAGAAATGGTATGCGTTGCGCTTTACAGGAAATGACGGCGAAATCGATATTGCTCATCCGGGCGGCGGGCACAAACCCGAATTTGTCGAGTGGCGCTGGGTAGAGGCCAGCGAATTGCCGGATCTGGTGGTGCCGTTCAAGCGCCTCACCTACGAACGTGTCGTGAAGGAATTCGGCAAGTTTTCCAAATCATGATCGGCTCTGCCCGCGAAGGCGGGCAATCCGGCACAGGCAATCGCGTCAGGTAAAGTTGCGGCTGGCCCGTGCTGCACGCCCCGCCCGCGAGGCATAACGCCGGGCCATCAGTGCATCGCCGTACCGGTAAGATGGCGGTCGACTTCCTTGAAATGGTCGAGCCGCGTAATCAGCCTGTCCAACTCGGAGCCGGGCTCGGTCTTGGCAATGCGGCTTTCGAGTTCGCTGACGCGTGTTGCGATCACGCTGCGATCAATGTCTTCCGCGGCCTCGGCCACATCGGCCAGCACAGTCAGACCGTCGGCCGACACCTCCGCAAAGCCGCCAAGCACAACAATTTTCTGTTGGCCGCCGGCCCCATGCACCGTCAGAATTCCAGGACGGAGAGTCGTGACCATGGGCGCATGTTCGGCGAGCACGCCAAAGTCGCCCTCAGCGCCGGGCACGTCCACCTGCTCCACTTCACCCGAGAACAACAGCTTTTCGGGCGACACCAGTTCGAAATGGAAATTTGCCATTTACTCAATCCCTGCGCTTGCCGACTGCGAAACCCACGGCCAGTCCGATGACGCCGCCAAGCGCGGCCAGGATCGCGATGTGCTGTACCTGGCTGCTGGTGAGGGGCCCACCGCCACGCGCTCGTTCGTCGCTGCGGACCTCAAGACTCAATGGTCCCAACTTGATCTCGGTCGTTTCGGGGCGCGTCATGTAACCGGAAAGACCGCCAATCACCAACCCGATCAGCAAAAACGCAACCAGGTTGGAGCGCCCCTGCATTGTTTCTAGGCCGCTTCTGCCGCGAGCTTCTTACCCTTCTCGACGGCCTCTTCGATGGCGCCGACCATGTAGAAGGCCGCCTCCGGCAGGTTGTCATACTTGCCGTCGCAAAGACCCTTGAAGCCATTGATGGTGTCCTGCAGATCGACCAGCTTTCCGGGCGAGCCGGTAAACACTTCGGCCACGTGGAACGGCTGCGACAGGAAGCGCTCGATCTTGCGCGCGCGGGCGACCGTCAGCTTGTCCTCCTCCGACAGTTCGTCCATGCCCAAGATCGCGATGATGTCCTGCAGTGCCTTGTAGCGCTGCAGAATCTGCTGCACCTGCCTGGCCACCGCGTAGTGTTCCTCGCCGACGATCAGCGGCGACAGCATGCGCGATGTGGAATCGAGCGGATCCACCGCCGGATAAATTCCCTTGGCGGCGATATCGCGCGACAGCACCGTGGTGGCGTCAAGATGCGCGAACGAAGTTGCCGGCGCCGGGTCGGTCAGGTCGTCGGCGGGCACATAGATCGCCTGCACGGACGTGACTGAACCCTTGGTGGTGGTGGTAATGCGCTCCTGCAGCGCGCCCATATCGGTAGCGAGTGTTGGTTGATAGCCCACCGCCGAAGGGATGCGGCCGAGAAGCGCCGACACTTCCGAACCGGCCTGGGTGAAGCGGAAGATGTTGTCCACGAAGAACAGCACGTCCTGGCCCTGATCGCGGAAATACTCGGCAACGGTGAGGCCCGAGAGCCCGACACGAGCGCGTGCACCCGGCGGCTCGTTCATCTGGCCGTACACCAGCGCGCATTTCGAACCCTCGACCGAGCCCTTATGCGGGTCCTTGTTCACACCCGATTCGATCATCTCATGATAAAGATCATTGCCTTCGCGCGTGCGTTCGCCGACACCGGCAAACACCGAATAGCCACCGTGCGCCTTGGCGACGTTGTTGATCAATTCCATGATCAACACAGTCTTGCCGACGCCGGCACCGCCGAACAGGCCGATTTTGCCGCCCTTGGCGTAAGGCGCGAGCAGATCCACCACCTTGATGCCGGTGATGAGAATCTGCGCTTCGGTCGATTGATCGGTATAGGCGGGCGCATCCTGATGAATTGCACGCCTGGTCTCACCTTTGACCGGCCCGGCTTCATCGACCGGATCGCCGATCACGTTGATGATGCGGCCGAGCAGTCCCGGTCCGACCGGCACGGAAATCGGCGCACCGGTGTCGGTCACCTCTTGCCCGCGGACCAGACCTTCCGAGGAGTCCATGGCGACGGTACGCACCGTCGACTCTCCGAGATGTTGCGCGACTTCGAGCACCAGGCGGTTGCCGCCGTTGGTGGTCTCGAGTGCGTTCAAGATCGCCGGCAGGTGCGTTTCGAATTGCACGTCGACGACGGCGCCGATGACCTGGGTGATTTTTCCGACTGCGTTGGGTGTGGCCATTTCGTCCTCGTTACGGAATTAAAGCGCCTCGGCGCCGGAGATGATCTCGATCAGCTCCTTGGTGATCATCGCCTGGCGGGTGCGGTTATACGTAAGTGTCTGCTTGCGGATCATCTCACCGGCGTTACGGGTGGCGTTGTCCATCGCGCCCATGCGCGCGCCTTGCTCGGATGCGGCATTTTCGAGGAGCGCGCGGAATACCTGGACCGACAGGTTGCGCGGCAGCAGCTCGGCAAGGATTTCTTCCTCTTCCGGCTCATATTCGTAGGACGCAGCGGGGCCCGTCTCTGTATCCTTTTCGAAGACCGGTGGAATGATCTGCTGCGCCGTCGGAACCTGCGCAACCACCGATTTGAAGCGCGAGAAAAACAACGTCGCGACATCGAAAGCGCCCTGGTCGAACAGCGCAACGATCTTCCCAGCGATCATGTCCGCCTGCTCGTACCCGATAGTACGCACGCTGCGCAACTCGATCGTCTCAATAATCAGCCTGCCATAGAGGCGGCGCAGCTGCTCCTGACCCTTCCGGCCGACGCAGAGGATCTTCACTTCTTTGCCGTCGCCTAACAGTGCATTAGCTCTATCGCGGGCGAGCCGCACGATCGACGAATTGAACGGCCCGCATAGTCCACGCTCGGCGGTGCAAACCACCAGGAGATGCACTTTGTCGCTGCTGGTGCCAGCCAGCAACTTGGGCGCCGAATCGCTGCCGGCAACGGCGGAAGCGATCGAAGCCAGCACCTTGCTCATACGCTCGGCATACGGGCGCGCGGCTTCCGCCGCCGCCTGGGCGCGACGCAGCTTGGAAGCCGCAACCATTTGCATGGCCTTGGTAATTTTCTGCGTCGCCTTGGTGGCGGCGATGCGGACACGCATATCCTTGAGACTGGCCATTCTTCAGTCGCTCTTAATAAAACCGTCGGTTTTCCGCCGTCGTCATCAAGCAAACGTCTTGGCATAGCCGCCGACGACGGCCTTCAGCTTGCCGGCACCGGCATCCGAAAGGTCGCCGCTCTTGCCAATGCTGTCGAGCAAATCGGCGTGCTTGGTGCGCAGTAGCGTCAGCAGCCCGCTTTCGAAGGCGCGCACGCGGTCCACCGGCATCGGATCGAGATAGCCGTTGACGCCCGCATAGACCACGCAGACCTGTTCTTCCATCTTGAGCGGCGAGAACTGCGGCTGCTTGAGAAGCTCGGTCAGGCGCGCTCCGCGGTTGAGCAGGCGCTGGGTCGTGGCATCGAGATCGGAGCCAAATTGCGCGAAAGCAGCCATTTCGCGGTATTGCGCGAGCTCGCCCTTGATGCGACCGGCGACCTTCTTCATCGCCTTGGTCTGTGCGGCGGAGCCGACGCGCGACACCGAGAGACCCACGTTCACCGCCGGACGGATGCCTTGATAGAACAGGTCGGTTTCCAGGAAGATTTGGCCATCCGTAATCGAAATCACGTTTGTTGGAATGTAGGCCGAGACGTCATTGGCCTGCGTTTCGATGATCGGCAGGGCGGTCAAAGACCCGCCCTTGTTGTCATCGTTCATCTTCGCGGCGCGCTCGAGCAGTCGCGAATGCAGATAGAACACGTCGCCCGGATAAGCTTCGCGGCCGGGCGGTCGGCGCAGCAGCAGCGACATCTGGCGATAGGCGACGGCCTGCTTGGATAAGTCGTCATAAATGATGACGGCATGCATGCCGTTGTCGCGGAAATATTCGCCCATGGTGCAGCCGCTGAACGGCGCCAGGTATTGCATCGGCGCCGGATCGGAAGCAGTGGCGGCGACAATAATGGAATAGTCGAGTGCGCCCTGCTCCTCGAGCACCTTCACGAATTGGGCGACGGTAGAGCGCTTCTGCCCAACGGCGACATAGACGCAGTAGAGCTTGATTTTTTCATCCGGCTGCGCGTTGAGCGGTTTCTGATTGAGGATTGTGTCGAGCGCGATCGCGGTCTTCCCGGTCTGACGATCGCCGATGATCAGCTCGCGCTGACCCCGGCCGATCGGGATCAACGAGTCGATCGCCTTGAGGCCGGTCGCCATGGGCTCATGTACCGACTTGCGTGGAATAATGCCCGGCGCCTTGACGTCGACGCGTGCACGTTTGTCAGCTTTGATCGGGCCCTTTCCATCGATCGGATTGCCAAGAGCATCAACCACGCGTCCGAGCAGACCTTTGCCGATGGGCACGTCGACGATGGCGCCGGTGCGCTTTACGGTTTGACCTTCCTTGATCTCGCGGTCATTGCCGAAAATCACGATGCCGACATTGTCATTTTCGAGGTTGAGGGCCATGCCGCGCACGCCGTTCTCGAACTCGACCAATTCGCCAGCCTGCACATTGTCGAGACCATAGACGCGGGCAATGCCGTCTCCGACGGAGAGCACCTGGCCGACCTCGGAGACTTCCGCCTCCTGGCCAAAGTTCTTGATTTGCTCTTTCAGAATGGCGGAAATTTCTGCGGCGCGGATATCCATCAGCGGGCCTCTTTCATCGCAAACTTGATCGAATTGAGTTTGGTGCGGAGCGAACTGTCGACCATACGGCTGCCGACCTTGACGATCAGACCGCCAATAATGGCGGGGTCGACCTTAACTTCGAGATCGATGTCCTTCCCGCCGGTCACGGATTTCAGTGCGCTTTTGAGCGCGTCGAGATTCTTGTCGTTGAGCTTCTCGGCGACGGTCACCTCAGCAGTCACCTCGCCCTTGTGCCGGGCAACCAGCCCACGGTAGGCGCGGATCATGTCGCGCACCGCGAAAAGGCGACGATTGGTGGTGATGACGCGCAGGAAGTTTGCGGCAAGCCCTGTGATGCCGGCCTTGGTGAGAATTGCCGAGAGCGCCTTAAGCTGCTCATCGGCGCCGAACACCGGACTACGCACCAGGCGATTGAGATCGGCGCTGCCGTTAGCAAGCGCGTCAAATTGATCGAGATCCTTTTTGACGGCGTCGACGGCCTTATTGTCGCGTGCGAGCTCGAACAGGGCGGTGGCGTAACGGCCAGCCATACCGGAGATGATTGGATCTTCGCCTGCCACTGAGGACGCTCGTTGCTTTACTTCGTTTGCAGCCGCCGCGGAATGGCGGCGCAAACTATTGGAATCCAAGCGGGAATTCCGATCTCCGAGGACGTCGCGGAAGCCCGCAGAAACGCCCTGAAATCGAGGGGCTAGCTAACACAGCGGGATTGGCGGTGCAACACGGCGGCGGGTTTGCCGCACGCAGACGCGTATACCGCCGCACACCAGCAGATAAATCTGCATCACAGGGTGTTTCGCCTTGCAAGGGTGCGCGCTATAGCGTGATCGGCCAAATCGAACACGCAAGCGCGCCCGCCGGATTTCCAGGAAATGCCAAATTCGAGAACGAAGGGCGGCGCCGACACTACGGCTAAGCTGCTGGTTGTGCTGCTTGCCTTTGCCTGGGGCCTCAACTGGATTGCTGCGGCCGTCGCGTTGCGTGAGATGTCGCCCTGGAGCCTGCGCGTCGCGGGCTCGGGAATTGGCGCCGCAACCTTGTTCCTGGCCGCCATCATCACTGGCCATAACCTAAAAGTTCCGCGCGGCGAATATATCCACATTATGGTCGCCGGATTTTTGAATGTCGCCAGCTTCCAAATCCTCTCGAGCTTCGCACAGCTCAGCGGCGCGACGACACGCGCCATCATCATTACCTATTCGATGCCGATCTGGACAACGGTGCTGAGCCGGCTTTTTCTCGGCGAACGGTTGAACACGGTACGCTGGCTTGCGTTCGTGCTTTGCGTTGTGGGCGTGACGATTCTGGTTTGGCCGCTATTCGACGATGGGTTGCCGCCCTTCGTCTTTTATTCGCTCGGCTGCGCGTGGAGCTGGGCCGTCGCCACCGTCTACATCAAATGGGCCAAAGTCACGGTTGAGCCTTTGGCCAACGCCGCCTGGCAGCTGCTGTTCGGTCTGGGTTTCATCATTGCAGGCAGCTTCATCGTCGAGGGCTATCCCCATCTCTGGCCGATGCGAAATGAAACAATCATGGCGGTGCTCTTTATCGGGCTGTTCGGCGTCGGCCTTGCGCATTTCCTGTGGTGGTCGATCGTCGGGCGGCTTCCGACGATTACGGCGTCCCTCGGCTCGTTGCTGGTACCGGTCATTGGCGTCAGCGCGTCGGCGGTGGTCCTTGGAGAACGGCTGACGGTGCCTGACATAATCGGCTTCGCGATGATCTTTGCAGCGGCGGCGTGCGTACTGCTGCAGCCGAACGTGCGGCACGACGAAATGCCGGAATAACCCCTCCGCGCGACGATGATACTTGACACATCACTATAGCGCTATAAAACATTATAAATCCGATTTTGAGTAGCTGAAGTCATTATGATCACCGCGGGGCAAATGCGGGCCGCACGCGCTCTGCTGGGCATTGACCAGCGCGAGTTGGCCCGGCGTTCTGGTCTCTCTCTGCCAACCATTCAGCGGATGGAAGCAAGCGATGGCGTGGTCCGCGGCAACGTGGACTCGCTCATGAAGCTGGTCGATGCCCTTGCCGCCAATGGAATCGAACTGATCAGCGAGGGCGCCACCTCAAGCACCGGCGGCCGCGGAGTGCGGCTCAAATGAGCGATCGAGCCATAGCGATCAGCGCGCGACCGGAGCGGAGGTGCTGATGGCGATCTACGCGCTTTATGGCGTGGCGGCGCTGCTGGTACTTACGCCAATCGCGGTCGTTCTGGCGGCATCGCCGCGCGCCAGCAATATCATCTATGGCGCGTGTTTGGTCGTTACGATGCTGCTGGGCGTAATCGGGCTCGTATGCCTCTTCGGGCGGACAGTTTCCAATGCGACACTACCGCTCGGTCTGCCCTGGCTTGGTGCACATTTCCGTATAGACGCGCTATCGGCGTTCTTCGTCATCATCGTCAACCTTGGCAGCGCAGCCGCTAGCCTGTTCGCGCTTGGCTACGGCCGCCACGAAGAAACACCGCAACGGGTACTGCCGTTCTACCCGGCCTATCTCGCCGCCATGAACCTGGTGGTGCTCGCTGATGATGCCTTCAGTTTCCTGGTGTCGTGGGAATTCATGTCGCTCTCGTCGTGGGCGCTGGTCGTCTCGCATTACCGGGAACGTGAAAACCTCCGGGCGGGTTACGTCTATCTGTTGATGGCAAGCTTTGGCACGCTGGCGCTGCTGCTGGCCTTCGGTTTGCTTGCGGGCGCGCACGGCAACTATGCATTCGATGCCATCCGCGCATCGCACCCGTCTGCCGCACTGGCGGCTCTCGTGCTGATCCTCACTCTCGTCGGCGCTGGTTCGAAGGCCGGCATCGTGCCCTTGCATGCCTGGCTGCCGCTCGCGCATCCGGCAGCACCAAGCCACGTATCCGCGTTGATGAGCGGGGTAATGACCAAGGTCGCGGTTTATGGCTTCGTGCGCATCGCGTTCGATCTGCTCGGAGAGCCCGCCTGGTGGTGGAGCATGCCGGTGCTCGCGGTTGGCGGCATCACTGCGGTAATGGGGGTGCTCTACGCACTCATGCAGCACGATCTCAAGCGGCTGCTCGCTTATCACACCGTCGAAAACATCGGCATCATCTATATCGGGCTTGGTCTAGCGCTCGCCTTCAAGGCGTACGGCATGCCGGCCGCCTCAGCGCTAGCGCTCACCGCCGGCCTGTTCCACGTCTTCAACCACTCCATCTTCAAGAGCTTGCTGTTCTTCGGCGCCGGCGCCGTACTCAATTCGACCGGCGAGCGCGACATGGAGCATCTTGGCGGACTTATTCACCGGATGCCGCAAACCGCGTTCGTGTTTCTCGTCGGCTGCGTCGCGATTTCGGCATTGCCTCCACTGAACGGCTTCGTATCGGAGTGGATGACGTTTCAGGCGATCCTGCTAAGCCCACAACTACCGTCCTGGGGCTTGAAATTTCTGGTGCCTGCGGTGGGTGCGTTGCTGGCACTGTCGGCGGCGCTTGCCGCTGCCTGTTTTGTGAAAGCCTTCGGCGTGAGCTTCCTGGGGCGCCCGCGCACACTGGCTGCGGCGAATGCGCGCGAGACCGACAACAATTCACTCGCTGCGATGTTCTTTCTCTCTGCATTGTGCCTTGTCGCCGGCATCCTGCCCGGCATTTTCATCGATGCACTGGCTCCGGTAACCAATGCGCTGGTCGGCGTGAGCATGCCGCACCAGACAGGTCTCGACTGGTTGACCATTGTGCCGATTGCGGAAAGCCGCAGCTCCTACAACGGATTGCTTGTCTTTGTCTTCGTGACATTGTCCGGCTCGATCTCCGCCTTTGCGATTCATCGGTTAGCCTCCGACAAATTGCGACGGGGACCTGCCTGGGATTGCGGTTATCCGGATCTGAGCGCGGTGACGCAATACACGGCCTCGAGCTTCGCCCAGCCGATCCGCCGGGTGTACGGCACCGCTGTGTTCCACGCGCGCGAAATCGGCGAAATGCCACCACCGGGGTCGACCAGACCGGCGCGCCTTACTGTGGAGCTGCGTGATTTGATCTGGGACGCGGCCTACGAACCGATAGCCACTTTCATTGGTTACGCCGCCGACCGGCTCAATGTCCTGCAATTCCTCACCATCCGCCGTTATCTCACTTTGGTATTTTCCGTGTTGGTGCTGCTCCTGCTGGTGCTCGCAATATGGCAATGATCCGCGACTTCGCCTTCCAAGGCGCGCAGATGCTGCTAGTGCTGGTGCTGTCGCCACTACTGACCGGCTTCGTACGTAAGGCGAAGGCGTATCTCCTACGGCGGCAGGGGCCGCCGCTGTCGCAGCCCTATCGAGATCTTGTCCGGCTGATGCGCAAGGAGGTCGTGTTGGCGGAAAACGCGTCCTGGTTATTCCGCGTCATTCCCTACATCGTGTTCGCCGGAACTTGGGTCGCGGCCTCTTTGGTACCAACTTTCCGCGGCGGTCTCTTGTTTTCCTGGTCGGCTGACCTGATTGCGCTCATCGCCTTGCTCGGGAGCGCGCGCTTCTTCCTTGCGCTCGCCGGCCTCGACGTCGGCACTTCGTTCGGTGGCATCGGCTCGAGCCGCGAGATGATGATCGCTTCGCTTGCCGAGCCGGCGATGTTGATGATTGTGTTCACGCTGGCACTGATCGCCGGTTCAACGCAATTGTCGATCATGGCAGCCTACATGGTGTCAGGCGAAGTTGGTTTGAGAGTTTCGCTCGGCCTTGCGCTGCTCGCCCTCATCATGGTGGCCATTGCTGAAAATGCACGCATTCCGATCGACAATCCTGCGACCCATCTCGAACTCACAATGGTGCATGAGGCTATGGTGCTGGAATATTCCGGCCGCCATTTGGCGTTGATCGACCTGTCGTCGGAACTCAAACTACTCCTTTATCTCTCTGTGATCGCCTGCCTTTTTGTGCCTTGGGGAATTGCGCCGCCAGACGCGAGCCCACAGGCAATTGCCGTTTGTTTCGCCGCGTATCTTGGCAAGCTCGTGATCGGCGGTGTGCTGCTGGCCGTGTTCGAAACCTCCATCGCCAAAATGCGCGTGTTCCGTGTGCCGGCATTTCTCGGCGCGGCGTTGATGCTCGGCCTGCTGGCGACCCTATTGCTGTTTGTTTCAGGGAGCCTGTGATGCGCGGCCATCTGTCCTTCGACGTAGCTCATCTGCTGGCCGGCTCTCTGGTGCTGGTGAGCTTCATGCAGCTTTACCAGGACCGCCTTTACGCCCTGCTCAATATTTACGCTCTGCATGCCCTGGTGCTGGCAGGGTCGGTTGCCTGGCAGGCCTTCATACAGAATGCACCGCACCTCTACCTCACTGCGATGATCGCGCTGGTGTTCAAGGCCATCGTTATCCCGGCAGCGCTCCATCGCATCATCGTACGGCTCGGCATCCACCGCGAGATCGAGACCGTCGGCGGCGTCGGCCCCACGATGCTGCTCGGCATGGGCTTGGTCGCGCTTTCCATGGTCGTGATGCTGCGAGTCACCAGCGAAGCTGATCCGCTGGCGCGCGAGGATCTCGCCTTCGCGTTGTCGGTGGTGCTGCTTGGACTGCTGATGATGGTTACACGACGTAACGCAGTCAGCCAGGTAGTCGGCTTCATGTCGCTCGAGAATGGCCTGGTGCTGGCGGCGACTGGAGCCAAGGGTATGCCCCTGGTGGTCGAGATCAGCGTCGCGTTCTCGGTGCTAATCGCTTTCATTGTCATCGGCATCTTCCTATTCCGCATTCGCGAGAGATTCGACACAGTCGACGTGGAGGCGCTCGACCGTTTCCGCGGAGAGCGGCGATGATCGACGCACTCGCTGGTGTTCTCGTTATTCCGGCGGTCGCTGCCGCGCTGCTTGCGACGCTGCCCGGCTACCGGCTGACGGCGCGGCTCAATGTGCTGGCTGCGCTATTTACGTTCCTGACCGCCGCATCGCTTTTCATCGTCGAGCCAAGGTCCGGCCCCTATCTGCTGGTGGACGACCTCAATAAGGTTTTCATCGTTTTGACTACCTTTGTCGGCTTCACCACCAGCGTCTTCAGCGCGAGCTATATCGGCCATGAGATCGAGATCGGCCGCCTCACGCCGACTTTTGTGCGCTTCTACCACGCGATGTACCAGACGCTGATGTTCGCCATGAACCTTGCGTTGGTCGCCAACAACATTGGCTTGATGTGGGTCGCGATCGAACTTGCGACGCTGACCACCGTGCTGATGGTTGGCATCTACCGCACCCATGAGGCGCTGGAGGCCGCGTGGAAGTATTTCATCCTGGGCAGTGTTGGTATCGCTCTGGCGTTGTTCGGCACAATCCTTGTGTACATGGCAGCGCGACCGGTGATCGGCGAGGGGCTCGAAGCGATGGTGTGGACCGTGCTGGTGACGCGTGCCGCAAAATTCGATCCCGCTTTGCTCAACGTCGCTTTCGTATTCCTGCTGCTCGGCTACGGCACCAAGGTCGGCCTCGCGCCCCTTCACGCATGGCTACCCGACGCACACGCGGAAGGCCCGACACCTATCTCGGCGGTACTGTCGGGTTTGCTGCTCAACGTCGCGCTCTATGCGTTATTGCGGTTCAAGATGCTGCTCGCGCTCAATCCGGCGGCGATCGCGCCTGGCCCATTGATGGTGACCATGGGCCTGATCTCCTGCGTCTTCGCGGCCTTCATGCTGTACCGTCGGCGCGACATTAAGCGCATGTTCGCTTATTCCTCGATCGAGCACATGGGCATCATCGTCTTCGCTTTTGGCATGGGCGGCGCGCTCGCGAATTTCGCCGGCTTGCTACACATGACGATGCATTCGCTGACCAAATCGGCAATTTTTTTCGCAGTCGGTCATATCGCCCAAGTCAAGGGCACGCAGAAGATCGCCGACATGGGTGGATTGACGGTTACGAATCCTGTACTCGGCTGGGGCTTGGTGCTCGGCGTCGTAGCAATCGCTGGCCTGCCGCCGCTCGGCATTTTCATGAGCGAATTCCTGGTGGTGAGTTCGACCTTCGCCCGCGAGCCGTGGCTGGCAACGATTTTAGCGCTCGGTATTCTGGTGGCGCTCGGAGGCCTGTTCCTGCGGCTCAACACAATTGCATTTGGTGAGCCGTGCGGACCGACCGCGCCAGCCGAGGCCTCCTACGTTCCGATGTTCGCCCATCTCGGCATTGTGTTCATGGCCGGCATCTACATGCCGCCGGCGATAGTCACCGGTTTCCAGAACGTCGCCCGGCTGTTGGGATAGCGCCATGGCCCTGCTCGACGGCATCACGCATAGCGAGACGGTCAAAGCGCATCGGCCTTGGCCGCGCGTGATTGTGGCTGACGATGGCTGGCGGCAAGCGATTGACTTGCTTGCGGACGGCCATTGCTCACTGCTTGGCCTGTGGGGAGACGCACCGGAAGTTCACATGGCGTTGTTGGATGAGACATCCGGCGACGTCGCCGTCATCAGCCTTTCCTGCAAAGCTGGCAGGTATCCAAGCGTTGCCGCGCGCCATCCCCCCGCAATCCGGCTGGAGCGCGCAATTTGCGATCTGTTCGGTCTCAAAGCGGTGGATACGCCCGATCCGCGGCCCTGGCTTGATCTTGGATTCTGGAATGTGCGGCATCCGCTCGGCAACAAGGGTCCGGCACGCAAGCCTACCCCGTACAAATTCCTGCCGGCTGAAGGAGAGGGGCTGCACCAGATTCCGGTCGGGCCGGTGCATGCCGGTATTATCGAGCCGGGACATTTCCGGTTCACCGCCAACGGCGAACATGTGGTGCGGCTGGAGCAACGGCTCGGCTGGGTGCACAAAGGCATCGAGTCTTTGATGAACGGCGCGACACTTGTGGAGGCGGCAAAGCTTGCCTCGCGCGCTTCCGGCGACAGCACGGTGGCCTATGCCTATGCCTTCGCGCAGGCGGCAGAAGCCGCGATGCAGGTGAAGGTGCCGACGCGCGCGGCTTACTTGCGCGCGCTGATGGCCGAGTTGGAGCGGCTGGCCAATCATTTCGGCGACATTGGCGCCATTTGCAACGACGCTTCGTTCTCGCTGATGTATGCGCAATGCGGAATCCTGCGCGAACGCACATTGCGCGCGGCCGACGCCTGTTTCGGGCACCGGCTGATGATGGATATCATCGTCCCGGGCGGCGTCTCGCGCGAGCTTGCGCCGGAAGGCGCAGCTCAGGTCAAAGACTTGCTCGGCGAGGTGCGGCACGTATTTCCGCGCCTCATTGAACTCTACGACAACACCGCCTCGCTGCAAGATCGTACAGTCACCACCGGAATCGTAACCCAGGAACTGGCACGCCAGTTCGGCGCCGGCGGTTATGTTGGACGCGCCTCTCGCCGTGCTTTCGATGCGCGCCGTGTCTTCGCATATGCCCCCTACGACAGGCTCTCCTTTGAGGTGCCGGTGCTCGACGCCGGTGATGTCAATGCGCGAGTCTGGATACGCATTCGTGAGGTTGAGCAGAGCCTGTCGTTAATCGAACAGATTTTGAATGCGTTGCCGAAGGGGGAGATCAAGACCGCGACAGGCAACAACAAGGTTTGTGAGGGCTTAGGGCTAGCGGAAGCCTTCCGTGGCGACGTGCTGGTGTGGCTCAAGCTCGATAACAAGGGTTGCGTCGCGCGGTGCCATCTGCGCGACGCCTCATGGTTCCAGTGGCCGCTGCTGGAAGCCGCGATCGAGGGCAACATCGTCGCCGACTTCCCGCTCTGCAACAAATCTTTCAACTGCTCCTATTCCGGGCACGATCTGTAGGACTCATAATGCGCAAGACCCTGCTGGAGAGCCTCACACACGGCCCGCTCACCGAGCCAGCGCCCGCTCCCGATGAAGCTGCACTCGCTGAGCTTGCCAAAACCGTCGACCGCACCGCTCGCGCCAGGCTTGGTCGTTCGCTGTCCATTCGCCAGATCGATGCCGGTTCCTGCAATGGTTGCGAGCTGGAAATCCATGCGCTCAATAATGCGTTTTACGATCTCGAGCGCCTTGGCCTGCGCTTTGTTGCTTCGCCACGCCATGCCGATGTGTTGATGGTAACCGGCCCCGTAACCAAGAATATGCGCGAGGCGCTGCTGCGCACCTATAACGCGACCCCCGATCCTAAATGGGTGGTCGCTGTCGGTGCCTGCGCCGTGGACGGTGGAATTTTTGCAGGCAGCTACGCTGTGGCCGGCGGCGTAAGAGACGTCGTGCCCGTTGATCTCCATATTCGAGGGTGTCCACCATCGCCGGGCGAGCTTTTAAAGGGGCTGATGGCATTGCTCGATGGCGCGAACGGCGCAACGCTGACAAGCAAAGCGGGCTAGTAAAAGCTCTGCGGATCGACGTCCACTTCCAGACGCACATTGCCGCGCGGCTTGGGTGCACTGGTGAGCCATCCGCGCAAATAGGCCGAAAGATCAAATGGCCGCGGTGATTTCACCAGAAGCCGGAACCGATGCCGGCCGCGTACCACTGCAACCGGTGCCTCGGCGGGCCCGAGCACGCGCACATGCTCGTCCTTCGGCGCTGCATTGGCGAGTGTACGACCGTAGGCTTCTGCCGTGTGCCTGTCGTTGGCCGTGATGACAAGGCTGGCCAGCCGGCCGAACGGCGGATAGCCGGTGCGCTCGCGCTGCTCGATCTCGTTTTTGTAGAATGCCTCACGGTCGCCGGAGATCAGCGCTCGCATCACCGGATGCTCGGGTTGATGGGTCTGTAGATAACCGACGCCGCGGCCTTCCTCACGACCCGCGCGGCCGACCACCTGGTGCAATAACTGGAACGTGCGCTCGGGCGCGCGCGGATCTCCGTTGCCCAGACCGAGATCGGCGTCGACGATGCCGACCAGGTTAAGCTTCGGAAAATGGTGCCCTTTTGCCACAAGCTGTGTGCCGATGATGAGATCGAACCGGCCTTCCGCCACGTCGTCGAGTTCCTGGCGCAGACGTTCGACAGACTCGACCAGATCGCTCGACAGCACCAGAATGCGGGCTTGCGGAAAAAGCTCGCCGGCTTCCTGCTCAAGTCGCTCAACGCCAGGCCCAACCGCAGCAAAGCTGTCGGTGGCGTGACAATTCGAGCACTCCACCGGAGGCGGCATGGCAAATCCGCAATGATGGCAGACCAGCCGGCGCTTGAAGCGGTGATCGACCAGCCAGGCGTCGCAATTGGGGCATTGCAGCCGGAATCCGCAGGCACGGCACAATGTCAGCGGTGCATACCCGCGGCGATTGAGAAACAACAAGGCCTGCTCGCGGCGACTCAGGGAGACTGCCACCGCTTCGGCCAGCCGTGGCGAGATGAAGCGCCCGCGCGGTGGACCTTCGCGGCGCATGTCGATGGCCTCAATCGAGGGTAGATGCGCGCCGCCGAAGCGCTCCGGCAAGTGAACGTGCCGATAGCGGCCCCGGCGTGCATTGACTTCCGATTCCACCGAGGGTGTGGCCGAGGCGAGCACCACGGGGATTTTCGCAATCGAGCCGCGCACCACCGCCATATCGCGGGCGTGGTAGTGCGCACCATCCTCCTGTTTGTAGGCGGGGTCATGCTCTTCGTCGACCACGATGAGTCCGAGGTCGGCGTAAGGCAGAAAAAGCGCCGAACGTGCCCCGACCACGACAGACACTTTGTTCGCCCCGACTGCCGACCATGTCCGTGCGCGCTTGCGCGGCGAAAGCTGCGAATGCCATTCCGCAGGGCGAACGCCGAAACGTCCGGAAAAGCGATCGAGGAATTGCGCCGTGAGCGCTATTTCCGGCATGAGGATCACGGTCTGCCGCTTGCGCCGGATATTTTCCGCAACCGCCTCGAAATAGACCTCCGTCTTGCCCGAGCCCGTCACACCGTCGAGCAATGTGACCGTGTAGCCGCCCTGTTCGACCGTCGTGCGCAGGGTGTCGGCGGCGGCGAGCTGGGCCAGCGAGAATTCCGGCTTGCGGAAATCAGGATCCGGCTGCGAAGCCACGGCCTCGGGTGGCAGTACGACCGTTTCCAGCGTGCCTTCATCGATCAATCCGTCGATCACACCGGCACTGACACCAGCTTCCTGGCGGGCCTCATTCTTCGAGTGTATGAGCCCGTCGGCGAACAGGCTGAGAACACGTGAGCGCGCGGCCGTCATGCGTTGCGGCGCAGGACCGGCGAGCCGCACGCCGACGCGCTCTCGCCCCGGACCAAGGTGCTCGCCCATCCGCAGGGCCATGCGCAGGACCATGCCGCGCGAGGCGAGCGTGTAGCTTGACACCCAATCGACAAACTGACGGAGTTCGGCCTTCAACGGCGGCACGTCGAGTTTTTCGTCGACATCCTTCAGGCGATTGTGCAGGCGCGGGTTGGGGGCAGGATTCTCGGCCCAGACGACGCCCATACATTCGCGCGCGCCCAGCGGGACGGCCACGAGATCGCCTGGCGTAAGTTCAAGACCCGCCGGCACCCGGTAGGAATAGGTCTGGTCGAGTGCTACCGGCACCAGGATATCGACAACTCTATTCATACCGCATGGTCTGGCCGATTCCGGGCGCTTAAGGAAGGGTGAAGGAAGCAGTGCCACTCTTCGCTCCATGAGCGAATTCCAGGCGAAACCGGACGTTGCCGCCGAAATTGCGCGCTGGCTGAGCTATCTCGGCAACGAACGGCGCATGTCGGCGAAAACGCTCGAATCCTACCGACGTGACGTATCGCAGTTTCTCGTATTCCTGACGGACCATCTGGGTGGTGCCCCTTCGCTGAAACAACTGGCCAGGCTCACGCCGGCCGATGTACGCGCCTTCATGGCAGCACGGCGAAACGAGGGTGTTGGCAATCGATCTTTGATGCGGACACTTGCCGGCACCCGCTCTTTTGCCCGGTTTCTCGAGCGCAACGGCAAGGGCAAGGTTGCGGCGCTTTCCGCCGTGCGTACGCCCAAACTACCGAGAACCTTGCCGAAGCCTCTGGCGATCTCCGCCGCCAAACAAATTGCAGACACCGGATTGCGTAAAGGCGAGGCAAGCGAGCCGTGGATCATCGCGCGCGACGCAGCGGTGCTTGCCTTGCTCTACGGCTCAGGCCTCCGTGTCTCAGAGGCACTCGGCCTAAAGCGCAAGGATTTTACTGCCGCGCGCGACGCCCTCACCGTCAATGGAAAGGGCAACAAGACCCGCATGGTGCCGCTGCTTCCGCAGGTCGCCAAAGCAATCGGCGAGTATATGGCCCTCTGCCCCTTCGAACGGTCGCAAGAAGCCGCGCTCTTTGTTGGCGCACGTGGCGGCCCGCTTTCACCCCGCATCGTGCAACTGGCAATGGCCCGGTTTCGCGGAGCCCTCGGATTACCCGACACTGCAACACCTCATGCGCTCCGTCATTCCTTCGCTACACACCTGCTAGCCCGCGGTGGCGATCTGCGGTCAATCCAGGAATTGCTCGGCCACGCTTCGCTTTCGACAACGCAAATCTACACCGCGGTCGACACCGAACGTTTGCTCGAAGCCTACGAAAGTGCGCATCCGCGCGCATAAACCGCATACAGCCAAAGTGACTTCCGCCTCTTGCTCTGTCCTGCGCTCTGCTATGATCGTCGCCGCAGGTCAAAGGAGGGGCTAATGAGCGCGCACGAAAACATGGAGCACGCCGAGCATGCTGAGCATGCGGCGCAGTCGAACAAGAAGATCGCGCTGCTGATTGCGGTATTGGCGTTGTTCCTCGCGTTTTCGGAGACGCTGGGCAAGAGTTCGCAGACGGCGGCCATCGCCGACAATATCAAGGCTTCGGACACCTGGAATTTCTTTCAGGCCAAAACCATCCGGCAAACGACATTGCGGACGGCAGCCGAGGGATTTGCGGCGCAATTGCCCTCGGTCACCAATGATGAGGCCAAAGCTGCAATTGCCAAGCAGATCGAGACCTGGCGCAGTACCGTGTCCCGCTACGACTCAGATCCGAAAGAAAACGATGGCCGCAAAGAGCTGAGGGCCCTGGCCGAACATTTGGAGCATGAGCGCGACACCTGGCTGGCCCGCTATCATCAATATGAATTCGCGTCGGCAGCATTCCAGATCGGCATCGTAATGGCGTCGGCGCAGGTCATCACAGGCATTGTCGCGATGGGTTGGCTGTCCGGGCTTCTCGGATTCTGCGGCCTCGGCTTCATGGCACTCGGCCTGTGGGCGCCACACGCACTCCATCTGGCAGGGCACTAAACGGCGACGTCAGGCCGGACGGTTATAGGAGCGGCGCAGACGGATCAGCCGACGAAACGTGCGGCCGGCGCGTTCCGGCATGAATAGCCAGAAAATCTTGCGGATGCGGGTACGGATCGGCTCGGTCTGCGTGCGCGACCAGTCACGCGCCCACAGGAACCAGTCGTACATTCGCCGGAACCACTCAATCTGAAGCAGCTTGCCGCGCGTGACATCAAACACGAAGGCGGTAACACCAAGGCCAACAAGCTTCGCGAGGACCAGCACCACGATGGCGGCGAACCAGTTAGCCGTAGCGAGAAAATAGACCTCGAGAAATTTCAGTGGCAGCAGGACAATGACCGGGACGATGAACACGACGAGCGACGCATAAGGAGGCAGATTCTCGATCTGGCGGCCAAGGATCGTCTTGACCCTGCCCCAAGGAATGACATTGACGATGCGCGCGACAAGAGGTTCGAGGTGATCCCACAACCACGCTTCCAGCAGAAGCAGCAGCGCGAGAATGACCCATAGAGGTCGGAAGAGATTGCGGCGCATTTCTCTTAAATAGTAGCCCCACTGGCTACCGCAACAAAAGCAGGACTTTTGCCAGCAAATTCAACCCTCTGAACTGCGGAATACGGTCGGAATGTGTGCTTCCCTCGCCTGGCGCCGACTCAAAGGATCTACGACCGAACGCGTCCGCCATCCACATTCAGCGTTTGTCCGGTGATAAAGGCCGCATCGTCGCTGGTGAGGAACGAGACGGCGCCAACCAGATCGTCCGGAACCTCCACCCGCTTGATTGCCTGCATTTGCGCAACCGCAGTAAATTCCTCGTCCATGGTCTTGAAGCCCGGACGCGGCGAGCGCACCAGCGTGCCGGGCGAGCGCGTGAGCCCGGGCGCGATCGCATTGACTGTGATTCCGTCGCCCGCGAGGTCAGTTGCGAGGGCGCGCGTGAAGCCGACAATGCCGCCCTTGCTGGCGACATAATGCGCGAAGCCGGTCACTACCGACCCGAGCGTACTGGACGCCATGTTAACCACGCGGCCCCATTTGCGCGCGCGCATGCCGGGCACGAATGCCGCGGTCACCAGAAAGGTGCCGTCGAGATTGATCGAAAGAACCTTGCGCCAGTCGGCGAAGCTCATCTCCGGAAAATTCTTCTGCGGGAAGATGCCGGCGCAATTCACGACGATGTCGACATGGCTAAATTTGCTTTGTACCTGTTTGGCCATGGCGGCGACTGACGCTTCCGAAGACACGTCGCAATTCACGGCCAGCGACTGACGCCCCGCGGCCTCGATCAGCTTCACCGTGTCCTTGCCGTCGGCGAGATCGGCAACCGCCACGTGCACGCCATCCTCGGCCAGCCGCTTCGCAAAGGCCTGCCCGATGCCGTTCGCTGCACCAGTGATGACGGCGACTTTATCCTTGTGGCCTTTGGCCATATCGATTTCCCCTTGCGAAAATTGCCTGTGACCGTTGAACCCATCATTTGTCATCACCGGGCCGCACGCAAGCGCGAGTCCCGGTGATCCCGCTTGTGAAGGAATAGTGCCTTGCCAAACGAGATGGCCGGGACATAGGCCGGCGAAAGCACGCCGTCCTTCGGACGGCCATGCCCGGCCATGACGAAAATTGGATTCGCATCGCTCGGGACTGCCGCGCCCTACATGTGAATCGCGCGCTTCGCCACCGCCATAGCCGCTTCCTTCACCGCCTCGGGCAGCGTCGGGTGTGCGTGGCAGGTGCGCGCGATGTCTTCGGCTGCGGCGCCGAACTCCATGGCAAGCACTGCTTCTGCAATCATGTTGCCGGCGTCAGCACAAATGAGATGCACACCGAGCACGCGATCGGTTTTTGCGTCGGCGACAATCTTCACGAAGCCATCGGTCGTCAGGTTGACCTTGGCGCGGCCGTTTGCAGTGAACGGAAACTTGCCGACGTTGTAGGCGATGCCGGCTGCCTTCAGCTCTTCCTCGGATTTTCCGACGGTCGCAATCTCGGGGTACGTGTAAATCACGTTCGGAATGGCATCGTAGTTCACGTGGCCGGCCTCACCGACGAGGATTTCCGCAAGCGCAACGCCTTCGTCCTCAGCCTTGTGCGCCAGCATCGGCCCGGCAATCACATCGCCGATCGCCCACACACCGGGCACGCTGGTCGCGTAATAATGATCGACAACAACGCGACCGCGCTCGTCAACCTTCACGCCAAGCTCCTTGAGGCCAAGTCCATCTGTATACGCCACCCGTCCGATCGCGACCAAAACGACATCGGCCTCGATCGTTTCCGCGGCGCCCCCTTTCGCGGGCTCAATCGTCGCTTTCAACCGCTTTCCCGACGCGTCGACCGCCGTCACTTTTGACGACAGTTTGAATGCCATGCCCTGCTTCTCGAACAAGCGCTGCGCTTGCCGGCGTACCTCACCGTCCGTGCCGGGCAAGATGCCATCGAGAAATTCGACCACAGTCACCTGCGCGCCGAGCCGCCGCCAGACCGAGCCGAGTTCAAGTCCGATCACGCCGGCGCCGACGACGAGCAGATGTTTCGGCACCTCGGGCAGCGACAGCGCGCCGGTGGACGAGACAATGCGCCTTTCGTCGATCTCGATGCCCTTCAGGCGTGCAACATCCGAACCGGTGGCAATGACGATGGATTTGGCTTCGAGCGTTTGCTTCTTGCCGTCAGCGCCCGTTACTTCGACCTTGCCCGGCGCTGCAATGCGCGCACTGCCGTGGAATGCTTCGATCTTGTTCTTCCTGAACAGGAAATCGACGCCCTTTACATTGCCATCGACGCCCTGATCCTTGAACGCCATCATCGCAGCGAGATCGAGTTTTGGCGGGGAAACGCCGATGCCCATTTTTCCAAACGTGTGCCCCGCGTCATCGAACAATTCCGATGCATGCAAGAGGGCTTTCGAGGGAATACAGCCAATGTTGAGGCAGGTGCCGCCATAGGTGGCGCGCTTTTCG
This sequence comes from Pseudolabrys sp., assembly GCA_036003145.1. Lineage (GTDB taxonomy): Bacteria > Pseudomonadota > Alphaproteobacteria > Rhizobiales > Xanthobacteraceae > Pseudolabrys. Next base: position 1,102 of record DASYSQ010000198.1, on the reverse strand, counting down.
ACCACTGCCGTTTTCAGGCCGAGCTGCGCCGCGCGAATGGCACAGACGTAGCCGCCGGGGCCGGTTCCGATGACGATGAGGTCGTAGGCCATCGTTACTCCACACTCTCAATCGTCATGGCCCGTCCCGGCCATCCACGTCTTAACTAAGCAAGACGTGGATGCCCGGCACAAGGCCGGGCATGACGGAAAAAACTACAGGTCAAGGACACCTCGCGCCGGATCCTCCAGGCCTTCTTTCACCCGCACCAGGAAGGTGACAGCCTCGCGGCCGTCGACGATGCGGTGATCATAAGACAGCGCAAGATACATCATCGGCCGCGCTTCGATTTTACCTTCATGAACGACGGGCCGCTCCTGGATCTTGTGCATGCCGAGGATACCGGACTGTGGCGCGTTCAGAATCGGCGTCGACATCAACGAGCCGTAGACGCCGCCATTTGTGATCGTGAAGGTGCCGCCCTGCATCTCCTCGATCTTGAGGCTGCCATCGCGTGCGCGACGGCCAAGATCAGCGATGGTCTTTTCGATTTGTGCGAGCGACATGTGATCGGCGTCGCGCACCACTGGCACAACGAGGCCCTTCTCAGTGCCGACCGCGATGCCGACATGGTAATAGTTCTTGTAGACAATATCCGCACCATCGATCTCAGCATTGACGGCGGGAATTTCTTTCAGCGCCTGGATGCAGGCGCGCACGAAGAAGCCCATGAAGCCGAGCTTGACGCCGTGACGCTTCTCGAACTGCTCCTTGTACTGGTTGCGCAGCGCCATCACCGCGCTCATGTCGACCTCGTTGAAGGTCGTGAGCATGGCGGCGGTGTTCTGCGCCTCCTTCAGCCGCCGCGCGATGGTCTGGCGGAGCCGCGTCATCTTCACGCGCTCCTCGCGCGAGGCGTCGTCGGCGGGCGACGGCGCACGCAGCTGCACGGCGGCGGCGGTCTGCGGCACCGGCGTGGGCTGAGCCGCGGCGCGCTCGATCGCCGCCATCATGTCGCCTTTGGTGACGCGGCCGTCCTTGCCGGAACCATCGACCTTGGCGGGATCGACGCCGGTTTCGGCGGCTATCTTGCGAACCGACGGGGCCAGCGGCATGTCGCTCG
>DASYSQ010000197.1:0-2936 GCA_036003145.1 Pseudolabrys sp. | reverse complement strand
ATCGCCGCTGCCGATTGCAAGCATACGCCGGCGAAACCACACAGGCACCGGCGGATATGGAAATAGATAGCGCGCCAGGTCGATAATTTGCTTTGAGTCATACAGCTTGCCGCGCCGTGACAAAGCGTAATCGATGACTTTTTGTCGACTTTCGGCGCTCAGGCCCACCGGGCGACAAATGCGCTTGTTGAAATCATGGTATTTCGAAAGAGGCACAGTTGTAACGCCGTGCTCTACATCGGCTTCCAGGAGAGCATTCGGCTCGCTGTCAGATGCTTGGTCCTGGGTTTGGCCCCCCGCCCGGTCACCGAGATAGAGCGACGCGTGGGACCATGTCGATTGGGTAAGAAATTTGATTATGGCGCTGAGACGGGTGTTCCCTTCGATTAACACGATATCCCCGGGCTCCAGGGCGCGACGGAAGATTTCCGGTTCGGGAGAAAAGAAGGGCGCGTAACGCTTTGTCGGCTTGGATAAATATCGGAGGATCGCGCGGCTGATATGCTCTCTGAGCGTGTCGAACATGAGCCAAAATCCGGTGCAGACACAAGAAATTGTAAGCCTATCGCGTCGGCAAACCTATAGTCTTCAGGGAACGATGCTGGCCGCCATGCTTTGATTGCGGTTACCTTTTACGTCAGACGCCCATGTCAAACTTCCCGTTCCGCCGAGACCTGATCACAAAGCCGATATTCCGGGCCGCAAAGCATGCGTTGCCGACACTTTCGGACACCGAGCGCGAAGCCATCGAGGCAGGTGATGTTTGGTGGGATGCCGATCTGTTTTCTGGAAATCCCGATTGGGAAAAATTATTGGCCTTTAAGCCCGCCCGATTATCGGACGAGGAGCAAAAATTTCTCACCGGACCGGTTGAGCAGCTTTGCGGCATGCTCGACGACTGGACGATAAATTGGGAGCTGCACGACCTGCCGCCCGAGGTCTGGGAATTTCTCAAGGCTAATAAATTTTTCGCGATGATCATCCCGAAGGTGTATGGCGGCCTTGGTTTTTCTGCCTATGCCCACTCGGAAGTCATCCGCAAGATGTCATCGCGCTCGATCAGCGCCGCGGTTACCGCCATGGTGCCAAATTCGCTCGGGCCCGGTGAATTGCTGCTTCAGTTTGGCACCAAAGCACAACAGGATTACTGGCTCCCTCGGCTTGCACGGGGAGAGGAAATTCCCTGCTTCGGCCTGACCAGTCCGGAAGCCGGCTCGGATGCTGCTTCGATGGTTGACTTCGGCGTGGTCTGTCGCGGCACCTTCGAAGGGCGCGACGTCCTCGGCATCCGTCTCAACTGGCACAAGCGCTACATCACGCTTGCACCGGTTGCGACAGTGCTTGGTCTCGCCTTCAAACTGCGCGACCCGGATCATCTCATCGGCCAGCAGACGGACATCGGGATCACCCTCGCTCTGGTGCCAACCAATTTGCCCGGCGTTAGTATTGGCAGGCGCCACTTGCCCGCCATGCATGTCTTCCAGAACGGTCCAAATTGGGGGCACGACGTTTTCATTCCGATGGATCACGTCATCGGTGGCGTCGAGCAGTGCGGCAAGGGCTGGAAGATGCTCATGAGCGCGCTTGCAGCCGGCCGCGGCATTTCGCTTCCGTCGCTATCAGCAGCGGGTGCCGCATTTACAGCCGATCTCACCGGTGCCTATGCGCGCGTCCGCGAGCAGTTCCACGTTTCGATCTCAAGGTTCGAGGCGATCCAGGAGCGGCTCGGACGCATGGCGGCGACTGCCTATCTGCTTGATGCGGCGCGCCGGATGACCTGCGCTGCGCTTGACGATGGCCATCATCCGGCTGTCGTCACCGCCATTATGAAAGCGCAAGCAACTGAGCGCATGCGCATTTCCGTCAACGACGCGATGGACGTCCATGGCGGCAAGGGCATCATCGAAGGCCCCCTCAATTATCTTGGCAGCCTTTATCGTGGCGTGCCGATCGGCATCACGGTCGAAGGCGCCAATATCGTCACCCGCAGCCTCATCCAGTTCGGTCAGGGAGCGATCCGCAGCCATCCATATCTACTGAAAGAAATGATGGCATTGCAGGACGCCGACGCCAAGCGCGGACTCGATGCGTTCGACAAGATCTTCTGGAGCCATGTCGGGCACAGCTTCGCCAATGCTTTTCGCACCTGGGTGCGGGCCTGGACCGGCGGCCTTTTTTCACCCGCACCAGACGCGGGCGCGGCCACGCCCTTTTATCGGCAACTCAGCCGTTACTCGTCGGCATTCGCGCTTGCCGTTGATCTCGCCCTTCTCAGCCTCGGTGGCGGACTGAAACGTAAAGAAATGATTTCCGCACGCTTCGGCGACATTCTTTCCGAACTCTATTTGTCGAGTGCTGCACTCAAGCGATGGAACGATGAAGGCCGTCAAGCGGATGACCTGCCACTGCTCGAATGGTGCATGGAAACGAGCTTCGTTGTCATCGCGATGCGGTTTGACGAGATCATAGGAAACTTTCCTGTGCGCCCGGTGGCCTGGTTGATGCGTCTCCTCATCCAGCCCCTCAGCCCGAGTACGGGGGGCCCAACCGATCGCGTCACGCAAGCGGCTGCAGCAATCATCACAAATCCATGCCCGGCACGTGAACGGCTGACGGCCGGCCTGTATGAGCCAAGAGATACAAGCGGCGGTGTCGCACTCGTCAAGCGCGCTTTCGCGAGGACCGTCGCCGTCCAACCGATCCGTGATCGCATGCATGCCGCGCGCGTGCGCGACATCGATCTCGCGCTCGCCGACGGCACTATCAATGCCGAGGAGGCTGCGCAACTGCGGGCGGCGGCCGAAGCAGTGTCGGCGGCGATCGCTGTCAACGACTTCTCGCCGGAAGAGCTGGCCTCGCGTGGTTTGCCTAAAAACGGAGACGTGTCATCGCAAGCGAAAATCCACAGGCCAGCGGCGGAGTAGCAGGGCGTCCTG
>DASYSQ010000196.1:0-22714 GCA_036003145.1 Pseudolabrys sp. | reverse complement strand
GGCGGTCGACTTTATGATGCCGCCGCCCTTCGCTACCTGTCCCTGGACGACTTGGCCGAGTTGGTCGCGCGGGGAGAGCGCTTCATTGTTCGTGATGCAAAAACGGACAATGACATCACCCAGGAAATTTTGGATCGGCTTCGCTGATGGCCACCCATCGGCGAATGTCCGCTTGGGTCATTGGCGGCATCAGGAACACGGGCTGAAGAGAGCAATCATGAACACTTTGAAGAATGGTTTGGCGATACTCACTCTGGGGCTGGCCGTTACCACGTCCGCATCCTCTGGCCTTGCCCAGGAACGCGGACTTCATATGAGCGCCGCGCGCGCGGCGGCGATTCGGGAGTGCAGTACTCGGGCAAGCAAATATTTGGAACTTGCCTGGGGCATCGTGGAAATTCAGGTGTATCGGACCTGCATGGCCGAGCATCACCAGATGGAATAGCGCGCAACTTCTCAACTGCGCTCAAGCAAGGCCGGAGGCCGACATTGGACCAAGCCACGGCCCAAACTTCCGGTAGTGCGTTAGTTTAAGCGCTGCACGCGCGCAGCCATGTCCGGTGCCAACCTCATCCTGTAGGAATTGTGCTCGCACCGAAGAACCCATACCGCTGCGTCTGGTCCTGAATGTTTTTTATCTCTCTTTGCGCTGACCGGACTATCGCAAACATAACCTTGGGAGCGAGCCTGAATTGCCAGCAGCCCTTTCGCGGTCTCTTGTGCAGAAGCACTTTGCGCCAAGGTCGCGATGAAGCTCGCGATCACGAGTCGCACAGCAACGACGCAAATCGCGCGCACGTGAGTGACGCTCATTTTCTCACCTCGTTCGGCACGGACGTCAGAGAAACCCGCAGCAGGCCCACCATGAGCCGGAAGCGGCCCTTTTGGCAAAATTTTCTTCTATCCGCAAACAGGGGTCGAGTTGGACTCAGGTCCAATGTCAGCTTTGAGTCTCTACGGGCCCGGACAGAAATACAGCGCTGTGCACATGGACTGGGTGAAGGGATCCACCCCTTTATTCCAGGGGCACGCTGCGGCCTCCAGCGCCTCATCGCGGATTTCGTAGATAAGGATGGTTTCTTCGTCCTGGTCGAGGGTCACATCTTTCATCACGTCGGCCCTCACATTGGAGGTTGATCGCGCACTATGATCGGCAATACCAGTAGCTGCGCCGCCCCAACTGGCCGGTTGTCGCATACGAGCTAAACCGGTTTTGCAGCAGGTTTTGCCTTTTGGCGCTGTCATACTCCTGCTTCACAACGGAGACACATCCCGGCCGTGGGGGCTGGCCTGCATTCACCGAAGGACCGGGAAATGCGGCCAGCATCAACCCGATCGCGCAGGTCCAGACTCCGACAAGAACAATGAGGTTTCTTCGCTGCATCGATGGCCTCGCCTCGTGTGCGGACGGCATCTGCAACGGAATGCTTGCCCTGGCGCGCGGCAAACGCCTGTGAGCTAAATCACATATTTGCTCTTTTTTGTTTCCGCGCCGCACTGGTATCGGAATGCCGAAACTTGAATGGCGGCACGCGGCTCACACCGGCAAGTCGCCTGGCGAGTGCGGGCATGCAGCCTGAGCCAAAATTACCCGAGCACCTTGTCGATGGTAATTGGCAGGTCGCGAACGCGTTTGCCGGTGGCATGATAGACGGCATTGGCGATGGCAGCGGCTACTCCGACAATACCGATCTCGCCCACGCCCTTGATTCCGAGCGGGTTGACGATGTTGTCAGGCTCATCGACGAAGATGACCTTGATGTCCTGTACGTCGGCGTTCACCGGCACATGATACTCGGCGATGTTGGCGTTCATAATGCGACCGAAGGTGTGGTCATAAAGCGCTTCCTCATGGAGGGCCATGCCGATACCCCATACGACGCTCCCCATGACCTGACTGGCGGCGGTCTTCGTATTGATGATGCGCCCGGCGGCAACCGCATTGACAACGCGTGTCACGCGGATGACCCCAAGCTGCTCGTCCACCTTCACTTCGGCGAAGATCGCCGAGTGCGTGTTGCGCGCATGCTTGGTGTCTTCCGGAAATTCAGCAGACTTTTCGTGCATGATGCGATCAACGCCCCCGTGCTGCATCGCCTCCGCGACCGATACCGTGCGGCTTGAGTCCTGCCTCGCGGCGATCATCCCGTCTGCAAGGACGACGTCTTCGGCCTGCAGGCCGACGAGCGGCGAGTTGGGCATCTTCTGCGCGAGACCGAGAAGCTCCTTGCGAACCTCATCGGCCGTGACCGCAATGGCATGCGACACTGAGGCCGCCGTCCATGAGCCGCCTTCGACCATCGCATGCGGCAGCGTGGAATCTCCCAGCTTTACCGTGACATTGTCGATCGGCACACCGAGCATGTCGGCCGCGACCTGCGCCATGACCGTGTAGGTGCCGGTGCCAATATCGGACGTGGCACACGACACCTCCGCGTGACCGTTGCCGGAGAGCACGATGCGAGCGCCCATCGGCATCTGTAAGGCTTCCCAGACGCCTGTCGCCATGCCCCACCCAACCAGGTCGGTGCCATCACGCATCGACCCGGGCGCGGAATTCCGCTTGGACCAGCCGAACAATTCTGCACCTTTCCGGTAGCATTCCTTCAATTGCTTGCTGGTGAAGGGAGCGCCGGTGTTCTGGTCACGGTCCGAGTAGCACCGCATGCGCAGCTCGACGGGATCGAGTTTGAGCGCGACGGCAAGCTCGTCCATCGCGCACTCCAGTGCATAGACACCCGACGCCGCACCGGGGGCGCGCATGTCGGACGGCGTGGGCACGTCGAGCCGACTAAGCTTGTGCTCATACTTCGCATTGGAGCTCTTGTAGAGCAATGCCGACCACGAGGTGTCATTGCGCGCGAATTCCTCGTATTGCGATGTCATGGCAATCGCCTCGTGGGTGATCGCGTCCAGCGATCCATCGGCCCTGGCGCCAAGCGCAACGCGCTCGATCGTCGCCGGCCGATAGCCGAGGCCGTACATCTGTTCGCGCGCCAGCACGAGCCGCACCGAGCGCTTGAGCTGAAGCGCGCCCTGCACGGCCAGCACCACCTCGTATTGCGGACGCAGGCCTGAGCCAAACGCTCCGCCGACAAAAGGCGACATGACGCGCACGTCGTCCGACTTCAAGCCAAACACGCCGCAGACGTAACGCTGCACGTTCTGCACGCCCTGGGTCTTGTCGAACACCGTGAGCTTTCCGCCGTCTTTCCAGACTACGGTTGCGGCAAACAACTCCATCGGATTGTGGTACTCAACCGGAATGAAGTACTCGGCCTCGTGGCGCACGACCGCTGCGGCAATAGCCTTCGCCGCATCGCCGCGCGGCTTGTCGGGCTTTTCAACCACGTAGGCCTTATCGCGCCGCGCGTGCAGATCGGTGTCGTGGCTCTCCGCCTCGTACTCGACATGCACGAGCGTGGCCGCAAAACGCGCGATCTCCCACTCCTCGGCGATCACCAGCGCGATCGGCTGGCCATTGAACTTGATCTTATCATCGTAGAGCGGACGAAACGGCGAGCCGGCTGGTGCAACCTCGTCGTTGAAAGCCTGATCGGTGGCACCCATCTTCGGCCGATTCTCGTGGGTGAGGACGTCAAGCACCCCTTCGACGGCAAGCGCCTGGCTCGCGTCAATGCGCCGGATGCGACCTCTCGCAATCGTCGAGGTGACGACGCTGCCATAGGCGAGGTCGGGAGCTGCAAACTCGCCCGCGTATTGCGCCATGCCGGTGACCTTGACGCGTCCGTCAACACGAGAGGTCGGGGTGCCGATATAAGGTTTCATGACACTCACCGGATCTTCTTGCTGGACTGGGTTTGCGGCGTGCCGTTTGCGGCCTGCGTCAGCGTGCGAATGATGGCGCGACGCGCCAGATCAATCTTGAAAGCGTTGTGCGCGAAGCCTTTGGCGCCGCTGAGCAATATGTCAGCTGCCTTCGCGAAGGCAATTGAACCGACGGCCTGGTCTCGCAATGCCGCTTCTGCCTCGGGTCTGCGCCAGGGTTTGTGTGCGACCCCGCCAAGCGCGAGACGCGCCTCCTTGATCCGGCCGCCGTCAAGTTCGAGAGCGGCCGCAACCGAGACCAGCGCAAACGCGTAGGACAGTCGGTCGCGGATTTTCAGATAACTGTAATTGCCCGCGAAGCCACGCGCGGGAAGCTCGATCGCCGTGATGATTTCGTTCGGCTGGAGATTGTTATCGAGTTGCGGTGTGTCGCCCGGCAACCGGTGAAAATCGTCAAAGGCGATTGTGCGCTCCCCCGCGGCACCAGCCACATGGACTTTAGCTTCGAGCGCCGCGAGCGCGACGCACATGTCAGACGGGTGCGTTGCGATGCAGGATTCGCTTGTGCCGAGAACCGCATTGATCCGGTTGATGCCATTGATTGCCGAACAGCCGCTCCCCGGCTCCCGTTTGTTGCACGGCGTTGCAACGTCATAGAAATAGAAGCAGCGCGTCCGCTGCAACAGATTGCCGCCGGTCGACGCCATGTTGCGCAGTTGCTGCGAGGCACCGGCCAGGATCGCGCTGGACAACAGCGGATAGCGCTTCTCGATCAATGGGTGATAAGCGAGATCGCTATTCGGCACGAGGGCGCCGACGCGAACCCCTCCACCTGCCGTCTCGTCCACGGTCTTGAGTGGCAGATGCGTGATGTCGATCAATCGCATCGGACGCTCGACATCGTATTTCATCAAGTCGATGAGATTGGTGCCACCAGCTATGAATTTTGCCGCGGGATCGGCCGCCATTTGGCGGATAGCATCGGCGACATCGGTCGCGCGCGCGTATTCGAAGTTGATCATGTCTTGGCCCCCATCGCCTGCTGAATCGCTGCGACGATGTTGGGATAGGCCCCGCATCGGCAGATGTTGCCGCTCATCAACTCGCGGATTTCATCGGCGGTCTTTGCTTTTCCTTCCGCGATGAGTCCGGCCGCGGAACAAATCTGGCCTGGCGTACAGTAACCGCATTGAAATGCGTCGTGGTCGATGAACGCCTGCTGCAACGGATGCAGCGAACCGTCGGCGGCAAAGCCCTCTACGGTGGTAATCCTGGCGCCATCTTTCATGACCGCCAGAGTCAGGCAGGAGTTGACGCGCCGACCGTCGATCAAGACCGTGCAGGCGCCGCACTGTCCGTGATCGCAGCCTTTTTTCGTTCCGGTCAGATGGAGGCGGTCGCGGAGCGCATCCAACAGGGTCGTCCAAGGCGCTATAGCCAACTTGGACGGCTCGCCATTGACATAAAGCGTGACGGATATTGCAGCCGGCTTGGAGACGGTGTCTGGTCGCGCGCGGGACTCCATGGGACGCTCCCACTTTTCGGTACTTGCCCCCCGCGCAAGGCATTGTACCCGACCAAGCTAGCACACTGTAAAAAGGAGGCTAGCGACTAGAGTGTCCGCTTTTCATCACGCACGCACAACGTGAGGTGGCAGACGCATGCTCTTTCACAAAGGTGACATCTATTCGCCATGACCGGCGCGTGCCGGAGAGCCGGCCCCCCTTCATTGTTTGGCACTGGTAACCGCACATGCGCGATATATGCTTGCGCCGAAAAGAACAGGGTTTGTCATGGAGGGGGACAATGAGAGGGCGATGGATCGCGGCGGCAGTTTTGGCGCTCGCAGGAACAAGCGGGGTCCAGGCTCAGGACTACCCTACACGAGCGGTGACAGTGATCGTGCCCTTCGCGGCCGGTGGACCGGCCGATGTCACCGGCCGTATCGTAGCCGACATCTTCTCCCGCTATCTCGGGCAACAATTCGTGGTTGAGAATGTCGGCGGTGCCGGCGGCACGCTTGGCTCGCTCCGCGCCGCGCGTGCTGCTCCTGACGGCTACACCATCATATCCGGTCACATGGGTACCCATGCCGCGGCGCCCTTCTTCTATCCCAACCTGGGTTATGACCCGGAGAAGGATTTCGAGCCAATCGGATTGATCGCCGAGCAGCCGGAACTGCTCACGGTCCGCAAGGACTTCCCTGCCAACAACCTCAAGGAGTTCATTGCCTACGCCAAAGCCAATGAGAGCAAGCTCAATATGGGGCACGCGGGGGTTGGCTCGGTTTCCTATGTTGGCTGCCTGCTTCTCAACTCGGCCATTGGCATCAAGCCGACGATGGTGCCGTTCACCGGGACAGCGCCGGTCATGAACGCAATTCTCGGCGGCCAGGTCGACTATGACTGCGATCCGGTGCTCGGACCGCTGCCGCACGTGCAGGCGGGCACTGTCAAGGCGCTTGCCATCGCCACAAAGAAGCGCAGTCCGCTGCTGCCTGACGTGCCAACCTCCTATGAGCAAGGCCTGCCCGAATTCGACTGTGCGCCTTTCTATGCCGTATTCGCGCCGAAAGGCACGCCAAAGGCCGTCATCGACAAGCTCGCCGAAGCGCTGAACAAGGGACTCAACGAGGCCGTCGTGCAGAAACGGCTGGCCGATCTTGGCGCCGAGATCGCAGAACCGAACCGGCGTGGACCGAAAGCGCTCGGCGATCTGGTGAAGAGCGAAGTCGCCCGGTTGGCGCCCATTCTGAAGGCGGCAACCGCCAAATAGGTCAGCGCGCCTGCCCTGCTGACAACAGCCAGCCCAACCGGGATCCGGGGTACCCGGCGCGAGTACCCCTTGCGAATTTACCATTCCGCCTTTTTGTGACGGTGAACACAGCCATTTGACCCCCGGCGCCTATGTTAACGACCAAGAAAGACCAAGAGGCGTAGAGGAGAAAAACAATGCTCGGCTTTGAAGTCGTTGGCCTGGCTTTTCTGGCTCTGCTCTTCACGGCAGCACAGTTCTGCTGGCTGCTGGAAAGAGCCAAGCCTCATTGAGAGAGTCTCCGACTCCGGAAAACATGCGGATCGCGCCATGGGCGTGCTGCTCATCAAGTGTCCCAACACTGGCCAGCAATTTTCGACCGGCATTCACGTCGATGCGGAAACTCTTGCGCGTGTCCCGCAGGAATTTACTTACACGCATTGCCCCTACTGCAACTCGGAGCATTTGTGGTTGCCTCGAGAGGCTGAACTGGCTGACGCGATTCCACCGAGCGAGTGGATCGAAAATCAGGCCAGGCGCTAGCGTGATAGTGGGTCGAGGCGGCGCCGTCAGGGCAGCGGCAGCTCCACAGGAAAATCCTTTACCGTGCTGGGCTGCGCAATGTGAAGCCCAAAGATCGACCTTTGGTTCGTCGTGACCGCAGCCTCGGTCAGCGTCTTGCCAGGGCCGATAAATAGCTTGAATGCAACGACGCTGACGAGTGCGGCGAGGGCTATGACTTCAAATCGGCTACGCATTACGGCCTCGCGTCAATCACGTAAAAAAATGTGGACGATGTCTGCTACAATATGGAAGTTACCAGTTGCTTAAGCCTTCCGCGGCGAACCGCTTATGCGGTAAGCACATATCATGACACCCCTCACCAGCCCGCTCACAACCGATCTCTACGAGCTCAACATGGTCCAGGCCTACCTGGATCGTGGCGAGGACAAGGAGGCCGTCTTCGAGTTCTTCGTGCGGCGGCTGCCGCCCCGGCGCGGTTTTCTGCTCGCCGCCGGGCTGGAGGATGTCCTCACCTATCTTGAGACGCTACGGTTCTCATCGTCCGAAATCGACTGGCTCAAAAGCACCGGGCGCTTTCGTGGCAATCTCATCGACTATCTCGCCGGCTTTCGCTTCTCGGGTGATGTCCACGCAATTGCGGAAGGCACCATCTGCTTCCCGAATGAGCCGCTGATCCGCATCACCGCGCCGCTGACGATGGCGCAGATCGTGGAGACGCGGCTAATCAACATTCTGCATTTTCAAACCATGATCGCCTCGAAAGCCGCGCGCATGGTCTTGGCCGCGCCCGGAAAACTCCTTTCGGATTTCGGGCTGCGGACTGCCCACGGCGCCGAGGCCGGCCTGTTCTCGGCGCGCGCGAGCTATATCGCGGGGTTTGCCAGCGCCGCCAATGTGCTGGCCGGCGAGCGCTACGGAATTCCGGTGGTCGGCACCATGGCCCATTCTTTCGTGCAGGTGCACGACGACGAGATGACCGCATTCGAGAATTTTGCTCGCGCGCGACCGGACGGAGTCGTGCTGCTGATTGACACCTACGACACCGAGGCCGGCGCGCGTAAAGTTGTCCAGCTCGCGCCTAAGCTTAAGGCCGACGGCATCGCGATCCGCGGCGTGCGTATCGACAGCGGCGATCTCGCGTCGATGGCGAGGAAAGTGCGCGACATCCTTGATGCCGGCGGGCTCAAGGATGTCATCATTCTGGTGAGTGGCGGCATTAACGAGGACGTGCTGCAGACGATGATGGCGGCGAGAACGCCCATCGATGGATTCGGCATCGGTGTGAACCTCGATGCATCGATCGACGCGCCTTCTCTCGATTGCGCCTACAAGCTGCAGGATTACGCGGGCAAGCCAAGGCGCAAGCTCTCGGAGGGCAAAGCCACGTGGCCCGGACGCAAACAGGTCTGGCGGAGCTATGGCGCCGACAGGCGCATGCGCGGAGACATATTGTCGCTGGAAAATGACAGCCAGGCCGGCGAAACACTGATCGCGCCGGTCATGCGCGGCGGGAAGCGGCTAGCACCCGCGCCGACTTTGGCGCAGATCAGAGAGCATGCTACCCGCGAACTCGGGAAATTGCCGGAGCCGCTGCGGAAGCTGGAAGGCGGCATGGAATATCCGGTGGAAATTTCCAAAGCGCTCCGCGCGCTCGCCGCCCAGATGGATAAGAAACCGCTCGGCTAACCCAGCTCATCACAGCCGGGCTTGTCCCGACCATGACAAATATTGCTACCTTGCTCCCGCCCGGTTCCAGCCGCGTGCGCCTTCGCCATACACCTCATGACCGGTGTCGGTGACAACCACCGTGTCCTCGAGCTTGATGAAGCCGCGGGAGGGATGCATGAGCGTGGTTTCGACCGAAATCACCGTGCCAGCTTCGAGCGGACGCTCGGCATCCTCGGCGGGATAGGGCACCGGCCCGCGCGTGGTGAGCCGCGGCGCCTCGTGACTGACCAGACCCATGCCGTGGGCGAGAAAGTCCAGATGATTGTGATGCTTGGATTTCGCGACCAAAGGTGAGGCAGCCCCGTAGATTTCCTTGCCCAGCGTGCCGGCCCGGATCGGTTTCATCGCGACGCGCTGGATTTGCTCAATCTCCGCCAGGAGATCATTGAGCTCGGCGTCTGGCTCGCCTTGGATCGCCATCCGGCAGACGTCTCCAATGTAGCCGTGGTAGTTCCCGCCGGAATCGATCGACATCACGTCGCCCTTCTCCCATTTCTGCCCGGAAGGCGCGCGGTTGAAACTGGTGCCGGCTGTGATCAGGCAATATTCGAAGGTCAGCCCGCGGTTGGTCTCTTCGCGCCGCAATGCTTCCACCATTTCGGCTTTGGTGATTCCCGGCTTCGCGGCGGCAATCACCGCCTGCATGGACTCAATGACGGCTTCGGATGCGAATTTCAGCAATTTAAGTTCTTCAGGCGATTTCCTGACGCGCTGACGCTCGAGCACGAACAGTGCATCGACCCAATCGGCATCGGGAAATGCCTCGCGCAGGACGTTGGAAGCGTCGTACGGCAGGAAGCCAAATTCGACGGCGACCCGTTTGGTCTTGAGGCCTGCCTTACGGATGTAGTCAACTGCTTTCTGCATTGCGTCAACGGAGCCGGCAGTATTGGTCTGCGTTTCCGGCGTCCACATCGGATTCACCTCACGCTGGAATTTCTCCAGGCGGTGGCCGATGTAAGCGGCCTTTTCCGGCGCGCCTTTCGGATAGACCAGCACCGGCAAATAGCGGGTAACGCCGGTCGCATCCATGTAATCGAAGAAGTCCGCTCGATGGCCGCCGAGCAGATATTGCACATTGTGCTTGGATGTCGCGATCACGACGTCGATGCCGGCTTCGTCCATCAGCCGGTCGAGGCGCTGATGGTCAAATGGAATCGCGAGACCACTCGATCTCTGAGCGTTGATATTCATGATCGCTTCTCCGGCTCTCGACGTGAAACCCTGAGACTAGGACCAGAGTTCCTTGCTCGCAAGCCGGGCGCCTTCGCTGAGTGCCTCCAGCTTCGCCCACATCACGGATGGATGCACGCGGCGATAGAAAGGTCCCTGGGCAAAACCGCAGTCGGTGCCGGCAATCACGTTCTCGCGTCCAATGAGCCTCGCAAGCCGCACGATTCGCTGGGCGACCAGTTCGGGATGCTCAACCACATTGGTGGCGTGACTGATGACGCCGGGAATGAGCATCTGGCCGGAGCCAAGCCTGGCGTCCTTCCAGACCTGCCATTCATGTTCGTGGCGTGGATTGGCGCCCTCGATCACATAGGCCCCGACCTTCACTTTGAGAATCAGGTCCACAATATCCTTGAGGGGCACGTCGCTCGTGTGCGGCCCGGGCCAACTGCCCCAGCACACGTGATAGCGGATACGATCGGCCGGCAGGCCCTCAATGGCATGATTGAGGATGTCGACCTGGGTCGCAAGCCAGCGCCGGTAATCGGCAAAGCTTGCGGGCGGCACCATGCGGTCAAAGGTAACGGCGCTGCGCGCATCATCGAGTTGCAGCAGGAACCCGCTGTCGACGATCATCCTGTATTCAGTGCGCATCGCCTCCGCAATGGCTGTCTGCAGCTCCTCATCGCTTTTGTAGTATTCGTTCTTGCGGTCAGGGATTACGCTCGCCGGCGCCGCCACCGGGAGGAACGCCTCCTCGACCTTCACCATCTTCAGCGCGGCCTTGAGGTTATCAATGTCGCGCTGCAGCTCGGCCTGGCCCGTGTATTTGATCGGGCCGACGCAGATGGCCTCCGTGGTTGTCGAAACCGCCTCCTTGGCATCGAGTTCGGCGTAGAATTCGGAAAATCTGCTGCGGTCGGCGCCGCGCTTGAACGGATTGGCGGCTTCCTGCCTGATCGGCCGACGCTCGAAACCGGAGAGCCGCTCAAGTGCGTACTGCGCCCAGCTGATCGATTTGCCAAACTCGCCGTCGCTCACGACGTCGATGCCGGCCTGCGCCTGTTCACGCACGACATTGCCGACTGATTCTGTCAGGCACGTCTGGTAGGCCTTTTCGTCGTAAGACTTGCCGCCCTGCCTGGCGCGCAGGAATTCCTGCAACGGCTGTGGACGAATCAGGCTTCCGACGTGGGTCGTGAGTATGCGACTGCTGCTGCGTTTCATGCCGGCTTGCTATGCGACCTCGTGGCGAAACGCAATGCGTGGGCGGTTGCCCAGCGTTCGTCATGCCCGCGCCTCTCGCGGGCATCCACGTCTTCGCAGCATTGAATGCAGCAAGACGTGGATGGCCGGGCCATAGGTGTGCGAAAGCACGCCGTCCTTTCGGACGGCTATGCCCGGCCATGACGAGTTAGCCTAGGCCTTCACCACGCCGATGAACTGCTCAAGCTTGGCGGGATCATTGCGCAGGGTTTCGCTGGGCCCGTCATAGACGATGCGGCCGCGATCCATCACCACTGCGCGCGGCGCAATATCAAGCGCAAGGCGCGAGTTCTGCTCGACCAATACGGTCGCGAGCCCGCCTGCCTGCGTGAGGCGCTTCACCGCGCGCGCCAGCTCTTCGACAATCACCGGAGCGAGGCCCTCCGAAGGTTCGTCCATTAACAGCACGGTCGGATTGCTAATCAGCGCACGGCCGATCGCCAACATCTGCTGCTCGCCGCCCGACAACTGATTGCCGCGATTGTCGGCACGCTCCGCCAGACGCGGAAAAAGATCAAACACTGTTTCGATTGTCCACGATCCCGGCCGTGCGGCGACCTCGAGGTTTTCACGCAACGACAGCGAAGGAAAAATCTCACGCTCCTGCGGCACATAGCCAAGCCCGGCGGTCACGCGGCGATACGTTGCAAGCCTCGAAATATCCTTGCCATGCAGCGCTATCCGGCCGCCGTGAAGCGTGGTGTGTCCCATGATGGTCGCAAGCAGCGTCGTCTTGCCGACACCGTTGCGGCCGATGATTGACACGGTTTCGCTGGCGTCAAGCGCGAGGCGGATATCTTCAAGCACCACAGTCTCACCGTAGCCGGCACGGACGTTGTCGAGTTCGAGCGCGCGCTCAGCCACGGCTATCTCAACCATGGTGGTCTCCGCGGTGGCTTTCCTGGCCGAGGTAGACCGCCCTCACCTGTTCGTTGTTCATGATCTCGTTCGGCGTGCCTTGCGTGAACACCGCGCCCTGCACCAGCACGGTGATTTCCTTGGCAAAACGAAAGACGACGTCCATGTCGTGCTCGATAATCAGTACGGCGATGTCGGGATCAAGTGCGGCAACCACATCGAGAATAAGGTGACTTTCGGACGACGGGACGCCGGCCGCCGGCTCATCGAGCAGAAGAACGCGCGGTTTTTGCGCGAGTGCAATGGCGATCTCGACGAGCCGCTGGCGGCCATAGGGTAACTCGCGGACCAGCTTGAGCGCGTCGTCAGTCAGCCGCAACGCGTCGAGGTGATCCAGCGCCTCATCGATCACGCCGCGCCTGGAGCCCGCAGAGCGCCAGAGATTGTTGCAATGACCGTCGCGCTCGCCGATTGTCATGCAGAGATTCTCAAGCACCGTGAGCCCACGGAAAAGCTGATTGATCTGAAAGGTGCGCGCGAGCCCGCGCCGCGCGCGATCGGCCTGGCTCAATCCGGTGATGTCGTCACCGTCAAGCAGCACGCGACCCGAATGAGGCTTGAGCACCCCGGTAATCAGATTGACCAGCGTTGTCTTGCCGGCCCCATTGGGGCCGATAAGTGCCCGGCGTGCCCCGCGTTCGAGCGTAAGATTGACGTCGCGCGTCACCCGCAACGCGCCGAAGGCGCGGTTCAGCCCCTCAACCTGCAGCGCGGCGGCGGTCATGATGGCGGCTCCTCGACCGCAGTGCGGCCGGTGATGAGCAGAGCGACGGCGTTGATCCCCGCCCCGATTGCCGCGCCGCCGAGCGTGAAAATGATCGCGCGCGCCGGCATGCCGGTGACGTAGGACGTCATCAGGTCGGCCTCCTTCAGATTGACGGCAAAGCCTGCGAGGAACCCGATAACGGCGCCATCGAAGGCGGACGAGCCGAGCGCGCTCCAGGAATCGCGCTTCCACACCAGCCGGCGTGAAGCAAACGATCTGCGTTCGCTGCCAGTCAACAGGCCGCGTGCATCCTCGGCCAGCCCGAGCAAGCCACGCCGGGCGAACAACACCGCCAGCACCAGCAGCAATCCGATGCCGAGTTGCCAGAAGGTCGGGCTCAATTTTGAAAAATAGTCCTCCAGGATCATGTAGACCGCCGCGCCCAAGAACGGCCCATAGAGCCTGCCGGTGCCGCCGAGAATGAGCATCACCAAAACTTTGGCTGAATTGTCGAAGTCGAACACGGCGAGCGTGACGTAAGCATTGGTTTGCGTGAACAGCGCACCGGCAACGCCGGCAATCGCCGCCGAGATCGCATAGACCGTCACCAGCCGCCGATGCACCGGTGAGCCGATGGCGTGCATGCGGCGCACGTTTTCGCGAATACCGGTGAGCGCTTGCCCGAACGGCGAATAGACGATGCGGCGCACGAAATAGAAAATGACCGCCAGCACAGTCAGCACGTACCAGTAATTGGTGTGGCCGTAGAGGTCGTATTGGAAGGTACCGAGCAACGGATCGAACATCAGACCCGGCAAACCGTCATAGCCGCCGGTAATATCGGAACGAAGATTGCCCGACTCCTGCAACATAGCGGCGAATGCAATGGTCAGCATCAGCAGCGTCAGGCCGCGATAGCGCAAGATGAACCAGCCGACGACCGCGCCGGCCAGCCCCGCCAGTATTCCGCCGACAACGATCCCGCTAATCGGCTCGCTCCAGCCCAGCCGCAATGACGCGAGCGCAACCGTATAGGCGCCGACGCCGAAGAATGCGGCATGGCCGAGCGTCACGATGCCGGCATAACCAAGGATCAAGTCGAGCGAGAGCGCGAACATGATCATGATCAGCACCTGGCCGCCGAAGGTCATGCGGTTCGGAAAGACAAAGAAGCACGCGATCGCGATCAGCCAAGGCAGCGCCTCCGGCCAGCGGAAATAATGGTGGCGAACGAGATAGTTCGCACCGCGCTCGCGCGCGTCGAGCATTGCCGGGTTGCGGGGTTTACTCTCACTCACGGCCAAAGAACCCCGTCGGCTTGTACAAAAGCACAATCGCGGTGATCGCATAGATGAAGAGATTGCCTGCCACCGGGAAAGCATATTTGCCGCCGGTATCGATGATCCCGATCACCAACGCCGCCAGCAGCGTGCCCTTGAGACTGCCGAGGCCGCCGACCGCGACCACGATCAGGAAAAGCACGAGATAAAGGACGGCAAAGGATGGCGTCAGCCCAAACAACTGGATGGCGAGGCCGCCGCCGAGCGCGGCAAGGCCCGACCCCACCGCGAAGGTGAGCGTGAATAGGCGGTCGACATTGATGCCGACCGACTCCGCCATGCGCCGGTTGTCGACGGCGGCGCGGATCTTGGCGCCGATATTGGTCCGCTCGAATGCGTACCAAAGCACGGCGATGAGCACGACGCCGATCGCGATCAGAAAGGCGCGATAGCTCGGAAACGCGCGAAAGCCAAGATTGACGTCGCCTTCCAGCCAGTCCGGCAGCGGTACCGACCTCGGGATTGGCCCGTAGAAATAGGTGGCGGTGGCGATCGCCATGAACGCAAGGCCGATGGTCAGCAAGACTTGCTCAAGGTCGGTGGACTTATAGAGCCGCCGGTAAAGCCGGCGCTCAAGACGCGCGCTGATCAGACCGATGAGTACGGAGGCGAAGATCAGCGAGGGCACAAAGCCAACGCCATAGGAACGCGTTAGCGACACCACCACAAATCCGCCTGCCATGGCAAAAGCGCCATGTGCGAGGTTGACGAAGCCCATCAGCCCCATCGTGACCGAAAGGCCGACGGAGGTGATGAACAGGAACATCGCGTAAGCCAAGCCGTCGAACAGAATGCTGACAGCAACAATGGCGAAATGCGGCACGAGCCCCACCTCGTGTTGAAGAAAAAACGCCGCCGCGCCTTTATGCGCGGCGGCGCTGTTATGTGTCAATCAGCCGAGCATTCATGAGCCGCAGCGGCCGACCTTGAGCTCCTTGCACTCATCCTTCACTGCCTTGGTCGTGCCAAGGATCCTCTCGCCGAGCTTGCCATCCGGCTTGCGATAGACCTCCATGGCGTGCTCATCCTGAACAATATCGCGCGTGGCAGGGTCGATCATCACTTTTCCGCGCGGGCCATCAGCTGACCAGCCTTTCATGGCGTCGACCACCTTGGCGCCATCCGACACATTGCCGTTGAGCTTTTTGATCGTGTCGAAAATGGCGTGCATGGTGTCCCACCCTGCCGCCGACATGAAGTCCGGATAAGAGTCCTTGCCGTAAGCCTTGTGCCACTCTTCGTTGAAGGTCTTGTTCCCCGCGCTGTCGAGATCGACCGCATAGTGACCCATCACGATGGTACCGATAGCGGCATCTCCCATGTCCTGCAGCTTGTTGTCGGGGATGAGGTCCATCGGACCGATCAGCTTGATGCCAGCCTTCCGCATACCCAGTTCGCCATAGGCTTTCATCACGCCGGTTGCATGCGCACCGGATGGAATGAACACGTACATGCAATCCGGGTGCTCGTCCTTGATCTTCTGGAAGAACGGCGTGAAGTCCGGCACCTGCACCGGGCTGCCCATCGGGATCGCGTCGGTGATCTTGCCGCCCGCCTTCTCGAAGCCGGTCTTGAAGGCTTCGGTCGAATCCTTGCCGGGCGGGAAATCGGTATAAGCCATCGCGGCCGTCTTGCAGCCGATCTTGTTAAAGGCATAGGCACCCATCGGGAACGCCGGATGCCACATGCTGAACGACAGCCGCACGATGTACGGCGAGAGATTTGTGATCCAGGCTGTGCCGGCATTGGCGATCACCATCGGCACCTTGGCCTGTGTGGCCACCGGCGCCAGCGCGATTGCTGAGGGCGAGAACACGAAGCCGGTCAGGATCGGCACCTTGTCGTTGGTGATCAGTTCCGTGGCAACGGTCTTCGCCTGGGCGCCAGTCGGCGGGCCTTCGTCACGCTTGATCAGCTCGACCTTGTGCGGCGCAATATCGTTGGCGTGAAGCTTGACGTACAGATCGAACGCCTTGTCGATCTGATGACCCAGATCGGCATTAGCTCCGCTGAACGGCAGAACAACGCCGATTTTGATGGTCTCAGCCTGGGCGGCTCCGCCCGCAGCGAAGGCCAGGGCTGCTAACCCCAGCACACCAATCATACGCATCATATCCTCCCTACATCCTTGAATTAGTTGGGAATCCCACTAATCCATTAACCGCTTCTCGCCCACTCATCCTAATGGACTAAATTGAAGCGGTTGGTCAATCGGGAGCGGCGCGATGACGCGCCGTGACTGAAAGGTCAGGCGGCGCTTTTGGCGGCAATCGCGGCGGCCGGCTCCGTGGACGGAATTCCCCGTCCCGCATGCATCGTCGCGGAGGACGTGACCTCGACACGATTGCGACCGCGCTCCTTGGCGCAATAAAGGGCGTGGTCGGCCTGAGTCAGCAGGTCGGGAACATCGAGTGTTCGCTCCATGCAATGAACCAGCCCGATGCTGACCGTCGCACAGATCGGGTAACCATCCACCTGTTCGGCCAGCTGCGCGAAGGTCACACGGATTCGCTCCGCCACTTCGACCGCCTTCTCGCGGCTGGTTTCCATAAGCAATGCGGCGAATTCTTCGCCGCCCAGTCGCCCAACCACGTCCGAACCGCGCATCGATTTGCGCGCGGCATCCGCGAATATCGCCAGCACGCGGTCGCCGACCGGGTGGCCAAAACGGTCATTGATCGACTTGAAGTGATCGAGGTCGATCAGCAGAACGGCAACCGGCCGCGGGTTGGCGGCATGGCGCTTCGCGAGCAGTGACGCATCGTGCAGGAATGCGCGGCGATTTGAGATACCCGTGAGCGGATCGACCATGGCGGCGGTGCGGTGGCGCAGCTCGGTGCGCTCCTTTGCCATCGCCAGCAAGATGAAGGCGCTTGAAATGGTGAGCAGCAAAGACTCGGTACTCAGGATGGTCATCCACACGCTGCCAAAGACATGGTCGCTCGTCGAGCCCGGCAGGAACGCGACCATGGGAGTGCGCAACATGAACAGCGCCCCATGAGCGAAAAACATGAAAACGGCCGGCCAGCGCGACACCAGCGGTTCATCACGGCCCCGCCAGAATTCGTAGGCCGTCAGCCAGGTGTAGCCGGCGATAATTGCCGACGCGATCAGTGAGCGCAGGTTGATATCGTAGAGCATTATCGGCAGCCGGCAGACGAGCAGCCAAAGCACGGCGCCGGTGACGAGATAGACCGGCTCGACGGGACGCCCATCGAAAACGCGAGCGCCGGTCCACGTCACCGCGAAGGCAGTGAACAGCAGCGCATTTGCGAGGTCGATGCTGATTAGATCCGGCACCTCCCCGTACATTCCGAAGAGCCCGATCGAGGCAAGCCGGGTCAGATAGGCGAAGCCCCACCAGCAGACGGCGCGAAGCGCAAGGTTCTGCGCCCACACGAACAGCAGCAGCAAGCCCAGGATGGCCTCAACATAGATCGTCACCTTGAACAGCGTCTGGACGTCGAGTGTCATCACTTCGAAAGCCAATCTGCCGGCCCAGCCTTGGGTCCCGATCCACAACCGCAATAGACCGGGCGCGGAAAAGAACTGATGAATGCTGCGGGCATTGCGTCGTTATGGTTTCAAAGATATTTCCAAAATCGTCCCAATCGCTCCAAATCCGACCGAAGTCGGCGGTTTTCGTGGGAGATTGCCGGACTTGTGGGTCCAATAGGCCTCCACTAGGTTCAGAGACCCACATCAGCCCCGGAATCGGGCATGCAAATCCGTAACGGCATCATCGAAGCCATTGGCCACACGCCGCTCATCAAGCTCCGGCACGCCTCCGAGGCAACCGGATGCACCATCCTGGGCAAGGCGGAGTTCATGAACCCGGGCGGTTCAGTGAAAGATCGCGCCGGCCGGCAAATGATCCTGGAGGCGGAGAAACGCGGCGAGTTGCGCCCCGGCGGCCTCGTGGTGGAAGCGACAGCCGGCAACACCGGGATCGGACTGGCTTTGGTCGCCAATGCGCGCGGATACCGCACACTGATCGTTATCCCTGGGACACAGAGTCAGGAAAAAAAGGACATGCTCCGGCTGTGCGGGGCCGAGCTCGTGGAAGTTCCTGCCGCGCCTTACTCCAGTCCGAACAACTACCAGCACGTCGGGCGCCGGCTCGCCGAGCAACTCAAAAAGACAGAAAAGAACGGCGCCATATTCGCCGATCAGTGGAACAATCTCGACAACCGCAAGGCGCACTACATCTCGACCGGTCCGGAAATCTGGGACGAGTGCGGCGGAAAGGTTGACGGATTCATCTGCGCGATCGGCACCGGCGGCACGATTGCCGGCGCTTCAAGCTTCTTGCGTGAGAAAAACAAAGGAATCACAATCGGTGTTGCCGATCCGCGCGGCGCAGCGATGTATCATCTGTTCAAAGACGGTCAGGCGAAAGCCACGGAAGGCGGTTCGATTACCGAAGGCATCGGGCTTGGCCGCGTGACGCCGATCATCGAAGACATCAAAATCGACAAGGCCTATCTCATTCCCGATGAGGAAGCGGTGCCGATCATCTTCGATCTCATCGAACACGAGGGCCTCTGCCTTGGCGGGTCCTCCGGCATCAACATCGCCGGCGCAATTCGCCTGGCAAAGGACCTGGGGCCAGGCAAGACAATCGTGACGATCCTCGCCGACTACGGCACCCGCTATCAGTCGAAACTGTTCAATCCGGATTTCCTGCGCTCAAAGAAATTGCCCGTTCCGGATTGGCTCGAACGCAAATCGATCGTCAACCCGCCGCTCGAGAAGACCTGACGATGCCGACGGAATGCCTGTTCCGCGAGGACTCGTATCTCAAAGCCTGCGACGCGCGCGTGGTCGCCCTCACCGGACAAGGCGGCATTGTGCTCGATCGCACCGTCTTCTATGCGACGTCGGGCGGACAGCCGGGCGACACCGGAGCGCTCACGACGGAAAACGGCGCTCGTATTCCAATCGAGACAGCCATCTATACTGACGCCGCCAAGAGCGAGATTGCTCACGTGCCCGCAGCTGGCGGGCCGGCGCTCAAGGTCGGCGATGCCGTCACTGCGGTGATCGATTGGGACAAACGCTATGCCCGCATGCGTATGCACACTGCGCTGCACCTTCTCTCAGCCGTACTGCCCTATGCGGTGACCGGCGGCTCGGTCGGCGACAGCGAAAGCCGCCTCGATTTCGATATCCCTGAAGCCGGCCTGGACAAGGATGCAATCACGGCGAAAGTCGCCGAGATGATTGCTTCCAATGCTCCCGTCGGCAGCCGATGGATCACCGATGCCGAACTCGATGCCAACCCGGGTCTGGTCAAGACCATGTCGGTCAAACCGCCGACGGGCACCGGCCGTGTGCGGCTGATCGAAATTTCGGGGCTGGACCTGCAACCGTGCGGTGGAACCCATGTTCGCGCGACCGGCGAAATCGGAGCGGTTCGCGTCACGCAAATCGAAAAGAAGGGCAAACAAAACCGCCGCGTGCGCCTTGCCCTCGGCTAGTTGCCTCGAAGGAACGATTGGGCAATGGTGCGCATTGTTCCCTTTTGATCGGGCGCACCTATGAACACGAACTCCGCAAGTCGCTGGCTCAAGTCGGCAGAATGGCTCGCCGGCCAACTCGGCAAAAAGGACGTCGCCATCGTCGACGGTTCTTACTATTTGCCGACGCAGAAACGCGATGCCAGGGCGGAATACCTCGCTGCGCATATTCCCGGCGCGGTCTTTTTCGACATCAACGCGGTTGCGGACGACTCCACGGACCTGCCGCATATGTTGCCCGGCCCCGATCAATTCGGCGAGGCGGCTGGCGCCCTTGGCATCTCTGAGAACGACACCATCGTGATTTATGACGGCCTCGGATTTTTTTCTGCGCCGCGTGTGTGGTGGACGTTCCGGATTTTCGGTGCACGCAATGTGTTCATTCTCGATGGCGGCCTGCCGGCCTGGAAACAGGAAGGGCGTCCCACCGAGGCCGGCGAGGTGAAGCGGCCGAAACGCACCTTTAATGCCAGCATGGATACCGGCGCCGTGGCCATGGTCGGCGATGTGCAGATGGCGCTCAATAGTGACAGCACCCAGGTCGTCGATGCGCGTTCGGCCGGCCGTTTTGCCGGGACCGAGCCCGAACCACGCCCCGGCCTGCGGTCAGGTCATATGCCGGGCGCGCTCAGCGTGCCTTCCACGGAAATAGTAGAGAACGGACGTCTGGCGTCCCCTGAGAGGATCGTTGCCGCATTCAGGAAAGCAGGCGTCGATATCGACAAACCGGTCATCACGACCTGCGGCTCGGGCGTCACCGCCGTCATTCTTGCAATGGGACTCGATGCCATCGGCAAGAAAATGCCGCGCATCTACGATGGCTCCTGGTCGGAATGGGGCGCGCGCCCGGATCTGGCGGTCGAGAAAGACTAGACGTGGCGCAGGTCAACGCAAAATCTGGCTCAAAAACAGCTTTGTGCGTTCGTGTTTCGGATGAGCGAAGAATTCTTCGGGGATATTGGCCTCGACAATCTGGCCCTCATCCATGAACACGATGCGGTTCGCCACCTGACGGGCAAAGCCCATTTCGTGGGTCACAACCAGCATGGTCATGCCATCGTGGGCGAGCTCTACCATGGTGTCGAGCACCTCCTTCACCATCTCCGGGTCCAGCGCAGATGTCGGCTCGTCGAACAACATGATCTTCGGGTTCATGCACAATGCGCGCGCAATGGCCACCCGCTGCTGCTGGCCGCCGGACAGCTGACCCGGATACTTGCTGGCCTGTTCGGGGATCTTCACCCGCTTGAGATAGTGGAGCGCCACTTCCTCGGCCAGCTTCTTCGGCATCTTGCGCACCCAGATCGGCGCCAGCGTGCAGTTGTCCAGCACGGACAAATGCGGGAACAGGTTGAAGTGCTGAAACACCATGCCGACTTCGCGTCGCACCTCATCGATTTTTTTCAGGTCTGCGGTCAATTCGACGCCGTCGATGAGAATTCGTCCGGCCTGATGTTCTTCCAGACGGTTGATGCAACGGATCATGGTCGATTTACCCGATCCGGATGGCCCACAGATAACGATACGTTCGCCTCCCATGACCTTGAGGTTGATATCACGCAAGACATGAAAATCGCCGTACCACTTGTTCACGTCGGCAATCTCAACGGCAATCGGCGTGTTGAGCTTCGCTGGCTTGAGCAGCGATCCGTGGTTTTCCGCAACGCTCATGGCTTGTCCTTCAACGTCGATCGCTTTTCGCAAGGCGGGCTTCCGTCGCGCGCGCATAACGCGACATTCCGTAGCAGAAGACCAGGTAGAAGATCGCGGCGACGGCATAGCCGGTTGTGCTGGTGACCGGGGTTGCCCATTTGGGATCGATACGCGCCACCTCGATCGTGCGCAGGAGATCGAATATGCCGACAATGAAGACGAGCGTCGTGTCCTTGAACAAACCGATATAGGTATTGACGATATTCGGGATCGTCACTTTCAGCGCCTGCGGCAATATGATCAGCCGCATCATTTGCCAATAGCGCAAGCCCACCGCCATGGCCCCCTCATATTGGCCCCTCGGGATGGCCTGCAGGCCCGCGCGTACGACTTCCGCCATATAGGCGGACGCAAAAATCGCGATGCCGACGAGAGCGCGCACCAGTTTATCGGGCGACAGTTGCTCCGGCACAAACAAGGGCAACATCACGCCTGCCATGAACAGCACCGTTATCAGCGGCACGCCGCGCACGAACTCGATGAAGATCACCGACAGCAATCGCACCGCCGGCATGCGCGACCGCCGACCAAGCGCGAGAAGTATCCCCAGCGGCAACGAGACGACGATGCCAACCGAAGCGACCACGATGGTCACCAGCACGCCGCCCCATAGCACCGTATCCACCGGCTGAAGACCGATCGCCGCCCAGCCGGACAGCAGAATGAACGACGAAACCGGCAATATCACGAAGAAATAGATTGCGCCGAGATCGCGGCGCGGGGCATTGAGCCACAGCAGCCACACGATCCCTATCGCCAACATCACGAAGAAAACATCGACGCGCCAACGCTCTGAAATCGGATAGGAGCCGTAAATAAAATAGGGCAACCGTTCCCAGATGAACGGCCAGCAGGCGCCAATTTCACGATGCTGTACCGATTCAAGGCACGCGTCGCGGTCCGTGCCGCTCCACACCGCGTCGATCAGCAGGAATTTGAGCAACTCCGGAATGACCCAGGCAAACAACAGCCCGATCAAAATCGTGAGTGCAATGTTGAACGGCGTCGACAAAAGTTTCTCACGCAGCCAGCCAAGCACGCCGGTCATCGCGGCCGGCGGCGGCCGCGGCGCGATATTGGCCTCGCGCACGAATGCGATTTCGCTAACGGCAAGGTCGCCTTCGGCCATGGTCATGCGCGTGCCCTCACCGTTCCGACAGGGCCATTCGGCTGTTGTAAATGTTCATCAGCAACGAGGTCGTGAGACTGATGACGAGATAGACAAGCATCGTGATTGCCACGACCTCCACCGCTTGTCCGGTCTGGTTGAGTACGGTGCCGGT
>DASYSQ010000195.1:0-5536 GCA_036003145.1 Pseudolabrys sp. | reverse complement strand
CGACTGGTTCGACTTCATCGGTGGAACGTCGACCGGCGCCATTATCGCGGGTGCTCTGGCGCTCGGCTTTCGAGCGGCCGATGTGCGCAAGTTTTATCAAACATTGGGGCCCCGGGTATTCCGCCGCTCGTTCTGGCGGATCGCCGGCTTCATGTCGAAATTCGATCGGCAAAACCTTATTTCAGAACTTGACTCCATACTTGGGGACCGGACGCTTGACACGGATCATCTTCGTACCGGCCTGGGCGTTGTCGCCAAACGGCTCGATACCGGCAGCTGCTGGGTCATCGCAAACAATCCGAAATCCAAGTATTGGGACACGCCTGCCGATCACGCGTTCGTGGGTAATCGAAATTATCGATTGACCAACCTTATTCGCGCCAGCGCGGCCGCCCCGCACTATTTCGACCCTGAATTGATTCAAATCATCGAGAATGAGCCGCCTGGCCTGTTCATCGACGGCGCGCTTACGCCTCACAACAATCCCTCGCTGCAGCTTTTTCTCTATGCCGCGCTTCCGCAATATCAGCTGTCGTGGCCGCTGGGGCCCGAAAATTTGACCATCGTGTCGGTCGGCACAGGCTCCTCTCGCCCCCGCGTCGGCCTGAACGAGCTGGCCTGGATCCGATCAATCGGAATGGCGGTGCGGGCGCTGAGCGCGCAAGTGGCCGAGTCCGAGCAATTGGTCCTCACATTGATGTCGTGGCTGGGCGACACGCCTACCGTGTGGCCCATCAACAGCGAACTCACTGACGTTGCAAGCATTGCCGCTCCGCGAAACCAGCCGCTGTTTCGATTTCTGCGCTACGACATCCGGCTTGAGCAGGCGTGGCTGGCTCGTGAACTCGGTGTAACGCTCGACGAGCGAACCATTTCCAGCTACCGGATGATCGACGCCGCCGAGAACATCCCTGCAATCTACGAGCTCGGCGCACGCGGGGCTGAGCGCCAGATGAGACGTGATCACCTCATGTCCGTCGGGTGAGCGTCACGCACGGGTAAGGCGCCATGATTGAGGCTCGCAAGCCCGAGCGTTCGATAGACTTTCTGCCCCGCGCTGTTTTGGCCGTTGGAATTACCGGACATAGAGATCTCAGCGCACGTCAAAATGCGCCGGCCATCGCGGTGACGCTCGACACCCTGTTCGCAGGCCTCTCTCGTGCCGTCCGGACCGCCGCACAAGGTCAATTCGCATTCTTTGCAAAGGCGGACCCGTTTGTGCGGGCCGTCACCATGGCGGCCGAGGGAGTCGACCTCCTGGGCGCGCAGGCGGCGCAAGCTGCGGGCAGCGCGGTCGTGTGCGTGTTGCCCTTCCCGTTCGACGCCTACCAGCGGGATTTCTCTTCACCGGCTGCGGCCGGAATTGCGCGCTCGGTCCTTGAAGGTGCAGATGCACAGTTCGTATTGCCCGGCGCGCCTGCCGAGGGGGCGCGCAGCTACGAGCGCGCCAACGAGGTTATCACGGCAAATATCGATGTTCTCATCGCGGTCTGGGACGAACAGCGCGCGAGCGGGCGCGCAGGCACCGGCGAGATGGTGCAATCGGCGATTGCTCGAAGAATTCCCGTCATCCTGATTACGCCCGATGAGCCTACGCAACCCAAGCTGCTCGCGGCTCCCGACGATGAAGAGCTGGAGAGGCCGATCGCGTTCGACCTTCCGCGCAAGCCTCTGGATGCAGATTTGTCTCGATTTGTATCACAAATCTTGTCGCCGCCCCTCCGACGAAGCAGCCGCCAGGGTCTGATCGACTTCCTGGAGGAAAAGGACAATTACCGAAACATCCGATTCGAGTACCAATTTCTTCTCAAACTATTCGGCGTCGGCAGGATTACAAAGGCCAGTGCGATCGACGTCCAACCGACATCTCCAATCGCTGGCCCGGCCCACGAGCTCGCGACGCCGTATGACGACTTGCTGCGCCACATCCACCGGATCGACGACCTCGCCAACCACTACGCCCGACTTTACCGTTCGAGCACGGCGAGCGGGTCCATTCTTGCGATTGTTGCGGCATTTATCTCGGCGGTGGTAATCATCGTATATCCGTCTATTACCGGCGTTTCCCTTCTTGCGCAGATGGCCGTCAACGGGCTGGTTATCTTCGACTCGAAGGCGAGAGCGACACAACGCTGGCAGGAGAGATGGTTCGACTATCGCGTCATGGCAGAGCGATTGCGATGCTTGCGGTTCTTGCATCCGCTCGGGCTTGGCCTGGCCCAAGTCGCCGTTCCGTCCCGACGTGGTCACGAGTCCTGGGTCGAGTGGTATCTCCGGCGCTACGAAAGGGCTCTTGATCCGCCACACGGTACGATTGATACAAGCGACGTCGCACGCTTCGCACAGCGACTTGTCGACACCGAGATTCCGGAACAGCTGAAATATCACCACGCCAACTTCCGGCAATTGGGGCTGCTGGATCGGCGGTTAGCTGCCGCCGCAAGGTTTTCCCTCGCGGCGGCCATTGTGGTAGCTGCGTTGTATGGCCTTTCGGCCTACGTCTTCACCGACATCGACGCTGACACCTGGAAGCCCATCGCCATCGTTGTCTTTTTCGTGCTGCCCGCGATGGCAACGGCCTTCAACGGAATAAGAGCGTACGCGGATCTTGCGCGTCTGTCCGAGCGATCTGCGATCGTGGCAGCGGCTTTGACGAGATTGCGGCGCATTATTCAATCTACGCCGATAAGCTACGACCACCTGACAGTCGCGGCCGCAAGGCTTGCAAGCATCATGGGTGACGAGTTGAGCGAATGGAGGTTCATGCTCGAGAGCCGATGGGCCCGCACCCATCGCGCTCATACGTTAGGCCGTTCATGGTTTCGTCTGCGTCGAAGCCGGAGGGCGACTTCGCAGCCGCAATGAGGGCTCTTTCGTGCGGCCTACGGTACCGGGTGCCGAGAACCGCATGGCTGTCAGCTCGGCGGCGGCAGCACGTACTGCTACGCATATTGCCTCCGGGCCGCTCACGCTGTTCCGCCGGGTCCGCAGATCACATTCAAGAGCGCTTGCCGTTTTTCATTCTTTACGACGGACATTGCGCGCTCGAGCGCCTCAGGGAGCACCGCCGGATCGTCCACGCGTTCGCCGTAGCCGCCGGCGGCCTCGCAGATCCGTTCGAACGCCGGCAGTTTCCCCAACTGCACGAAGTTGGCCTCGTTGCTCCGGGACGCCATCCCATCAGGATACATGGCCAAGGTACTGCGCTGGACCGCACCCCACATGGCGTTGTTCATGACCACAAAGAGCACGGGCAGATCATGCAATGCGGCGGCGTGATGGACGGCGGCAGGATTGCTGAACATATAGGCGCCGTCGCCGACCACGGCCATGACCGGACTTTCCGGACGCGCGAGCTTGGCACCAAGCGCTGCGCCGGGACCCCAACCAAGACCCGAGGCGGAGCTTGATCCGAAATACAGATCTGGAAACTCGAACGTGCAATGCTCGGGGAACAACGTGTACTCATTGATGACGATGCAGCGCGGATCCTTGGTACGGCCGATACAATGGCTCACCCACACGGGATCGGGCGGGGTCCGACGGGCCGCGGCATCGAGCGCCGTCTTATAGACGGCGGTCAGGCTCGCGCGTTCGTCCGCGATCCAGCGCCGACGCAACGCGATCGATTCGGCCGTGCTCTTCTGCTCGAGCGCCGGGACCAGTGCGGAAAGAGTCGCCAGGGCGCTTCCCGTGATTGCGATGTCGCAAGGAAAGCCGCGGATCGGGTAGCGCTCGAACAAGGGGTCGAGACCGCACTGGATAACCTTGCAGTGCTCGGCAGGCGCGACCTGGCTCGGAATCCAGGGGACGTCGCACTCGATCACCAGGACGGTGTCGGCCTTCTGCACCTGCTGCGCCGGATTGAATCCGAGATTCATGGGATGTGACGACGGCAGCGAAAGATAACGCGGCCGATGCTGAACGACCGGTATGGCAAAACGCTCGGCAAACTTCGCCAGTGCCGCGAATGCCGCCGCGTCCCTTCCGACATTCGAGGTCACGATCAGCGGCCGCTTCGCCTGCGCGAGCATTTCCGCGGCCGCCGCAATTGCGCCTGCATCGGGCGCCGCAGGCGACGCCGCGGCGAACCGCGAGGGCGACAGTTGCTCGCGGTCCGGGAGCGGCGCCGCGATCACCTCACGCGGCAAGGAGAGGTAGACTGGGCCGCGCGGCTCCGTCGCCGCGATCGCGAGGGCGCGGTCGACCACCGTGGCAAGTTGCTCGCCGTTTCGCAGCTCGTAGTCCCATTTGACGATTTCGCGGATCATGCCCGCCTGATCGTACATCTCCTGCGCCCAATGGATGTAGCCGTCGCGCGATCCCAACAAGCCGGTCTCCGTGAGCGGCGATCTTCCCGCGGTGAGCAGAATCGCGACGTTCTCGCGCGCCGCGTTCATGGCCGCGCAGATCATGTTTGCCGTGCCGACGCTGACATGCACCATCACGGCTGGTATCCGGCGAGAGACCATGCCGTAGCCGTGCGCCATCGCGACGGCGAGATTTTCGTGTGTTGCCAGGATCGGCCGCGGGACCGCGACACCAGTTTGCGTTGCCCGCGAATAGGCTTCTATCAGCGGCGCAAAATCGGTCCCGGCATTGCCAAACAGATAGTCGACGCCCCGATTGGCCAATAACGCAAGATAAGCGCCCGCGACGGTGTCGGCCTTCTGCGTTTTCGGTCGATCGCTGCGCTCCAAGCGCGGTCCCATCGCGATGCACTCCTGTTACGGC
Source organism: Pseudolabrys sp. (assembly GCA_036003145.1). GTDB lineage: Bacteria > Pseudomonadota > Alphaproteobacteria > Rhizobiales > Xanthobacteraceae > Pseudolabrys. Next base: position 802 of record DASYSQ010000195.1, on the reverse strand, counting down.
ATGCAATCTTGCCTGATCGCGCCGCGTTGACCAACCTTCGCGCCAAAGTTGCGCGGCCCGATAAAGCCTGCCACGGGACCCGCAGTATCGTGCCGCCGCGCTGGACAAGCTCCGTGGTCTGACCGAATAATGGCAAGCCGGATGTCGAGGGGCGTGCTCGGCTTGTTGCCAAATCCGCCGGGCGTCGAGGGGCTCATCGAGGAAAACGGAGAGGTATGAGCATGAAGCGGCTTTCCATGGCGCTCGGCGCGTTGGCCCTGTTGTTGGCGCCGATGCCGGCCACGGCTCAGGACAAGCTCGTGGTCAGCGTATGGGGCGGCAGCTGGCGCGACATGGTCGCCAATATCATTGGCAAGAAGTTTACGGCCGAAACCGGCGTGCAGGTCGAGTACATCACGGGCGGCACCATCGATCGGCTGAACAAAGAGAAGCTTGCCAAGGGCAATCCCGAGAGCGACATCACGTTCACGACATCGCACGTCGGCTGGCTCTATGCGAACGATGGTCTCTATGAGCAGCTCGATCTCGCCAAGGTGCCGAACGCCCGCAATCTGGTGGAACAGGCCAAGATCAGCCCCTATCACATCGGCACCTGGGCCTACGTCTACACCATCGGCTACCGACCCGACCTTCTCAAGGGCGTGGCTTTTGAGAGCTGGGCGGATCTTTGGAAGCCCGAGATGAAGGGGAAGCTTGCCTCACCCGATTTCGATCCGAGCCACATCATTGCGGTTTCTGCCTTGCTGTCGGGCAGCGATGCGGCGCATTGGGAGAAGGGACAGGAGAAGCTGAAACAGCTTAA
>DASYSQ010000194.1:0-6696 GCA_036003145.1 Pseudolabrys sp. | reverse complement strand
CGGCGTAGCCTCAGAGCTTTACACCAAGCGCCTGGATTTGCTGCGCCAGATGTTACCCGACGTGGATCGTGTGGGTTTTCTTTACAATCCCAACAACAGCGGCGATCCCCCGGCTCTCAAGCAGTTTGAATCCGATTGCCGCAAACTTCAAATTAAGTCCATTCCTGCCCCCGTGCGTAAAAAAGAAGAAATCGCACAGGCATTCGAAATGTTGAAGCGGAACAAAGCGCAAGCGCTGCTCGTGAGCACGGCCGGCACGAATAACGCATGGCGGGACAGCATTATTGAAGCGGCAGCACGGCATCGGCTACCCGCAGCATATGGCGTCACTCTAATGGCCGAATCGGGTGGATTGATTTCATATTCCGCAAACTCGTTCGAGTTGTATAAACGCGCAGCTGCCTATGCGGACAAGATATTCAAAGGCGCCAATCCCCGCGATCTGCCCATCGAGCAGCCGATCAAGTTCGAAACGACCATCAACCTCAAGACCGCAAAGGCGCTCGGCATCAAGATTCCCGACGTAGTCATGCTGCGCGCCGACAAGGTGATCGAGTGAAGGCGCGAATGTCCGCTATGTAGAAATTTTACCGGCAGCAACGGGTCGGAATGAGCCTTCGGCCAAAGCGGAAGCGGACATTGAGTTGATCCTGGTAGCGCAATGATCGCGAACGGCCGCTGTGGGCGGCTATTCTGTTGAAAAACTCCGTTTTCGGGGCTGACTCGACTACCGGACGCTGATAGTAGTCGCGGTGAATGCCTCTTCAGGGTTGGTTTCCGACCAATCGGGATCCCGCCACCCACCGGACATTCAGGAGGCGCGCAACTGAACGCGTCGTTGAGCTGAATGTTGATATGGTCGCGCTTAGCAATCTGCCTTGCTCTCAATCGATGTGGATGCCTGCGACTTTGGCGACCTTGCTCAGCTTATCGATTTCGGCGCGCACGAATTTGTCGAACTCCTCCGGTGTGTTAGGTCTGTGCACCAGGCCCTGACTTATCAACTGCTCCCTGATGTCGGGAAGATTCATAATGCGCGTCACCTCTTTGTTGACCCGATCGATAACGGGTCGTGGCGTGTTGCGCGGCGCAAACAGTCCGGTCCACAGGTCGTACGCGAATCCCGGCAACCCCGCTTCCGCCGCCGTCTGCACGTCTGGCAACAATGGTGAGCGCTGCGCCGAGCCCACGGCGAGCGCAAGCAGTCTGCCGTCTTTGATGAAAGGCAGTGCCGGCCCAACCGGAGAAAACATATATGTGATGCGGCCGCTCATGGTTTCAGCGAGCGACTCCGGCACGCCCTTGTATGGCACGTGCGTCGTGTCAACGCCGGCGGCTTGCTTGAACATCTCGCCGGAAAAATGGAGTCCGCCTCCAATGCCAGCAGACCCGAAGCTAAGCTGCCCTGGCTTCGCCTTGGCGAGAGCAATGAGCGCCTTTACCGAGCTAACGCCGAGTGAAGGCGCAATTACCAGTACCGATGAAAAACTTGCGACCATCGACACGCGCTCAATATCACGTAGCGTATCGTAGGGCAGCTTCGCCGCGTATAGCACGGCGTTTACCGCATGGCCGTCAGAATAGAGCATTAATGTGTGGCCATCGGGCGCCGCGTTCACGAGGATGCCGCCTGCAACAGCACCAGCCCCACCCGGCCGGTTTTCCACCACGACCGACTGGCGCCAGTTCTCGCTCATCTTCGGCGCAATCATGCGTGCCAGGATGTCGCTCTGACTACCGGCCGACAGCGCGACGAGCATGCGAATCGGCTTGTTCGGGTAAGACTGGCCTGAGCCGGTGACAGACAGTAATGCCGCCGCGATGGCAATCATGTTGGCAAGCACTGAACAACGCACAGGGAACATAGCTATTCTCCTTTCCATGATACGACCAGTGGTGTTACATAAGACACAATGTGTCATATACGATTGTTTGTGTCAACAGCGCCGGTCGGCTGCCTGTATTGCGACTCGCCGTTGAATTGGGGACAACCGATTTGACTTGGTGTAGAAAATAAGACACACTGTGTCATATATGACAAAGGAAGTAGGAAAGACCGAGCCGCATGCTTTCTGGCGCCTCAAGCGACTGCGTGAGATAAAAGGGGTGACCCTGGAGCAACTGGCGGAGCGGACTGGCCTCACCAAGTCGTACCTCTCCAAGGTCGAGCGTGGGGTCTCAGTGCCTTCAATTGGCACTGCGCTGAAAGTCGCCGATGCGTTCGAAGTCGGTGTCGGGGACCTATTCGGTGTGACCGCCTCGAATAACGATTTCGTCGTGGTCCGGAAGGACGAGCGCAAACCCTTCGGTCGTAAAGGTGTGAACGGCGGACAGAATCGTTACGAGGCAATAGCGCCGGGCCTGGCTCATGGTATCTTCGAGGCTGTTATTGATCACCCGCCCTTCGACGAGCCTCCGGGCTACAAGAAAAATCACCATCGCGGCCAAGAGATGATCTTCGTGGTCAAGGGACGGGTCGACGTTGCGTTTCCCCACACTTCGATCAAGCTCGCCGCGGGCGACTGTATCGTCTTCAGCGGACAACTCCCCCACCGCTTGCTTTCTCTCCGTCCGCAACGTGCGGAGATACTCGTCATCGTCACAAACGACAGGGGACAACCGCGCTAGAAGCTCATCGGAATGGTTTACGGCAAACTCCCGATGCGCCAAATCGAACAGCAAGCTGGATTCAGAAATTGTCTGCGTAATGGAATACCTTAGCTTTGACTCATCGGAGAGCGCGATAGTGGATCGATTCTGTATGTATTTGATTGTGTTCGCCTGGTCTGCGTCCATTCAATTCTGAATTCGACTGACCAAAGCAATCTGCCCCGGCTAAACTATCTTCTAAGGAGGTGTCACATGAACGATATGACCGTAAGGCCCAAGTCCGAGTACCACGAGAAAATGAAGAGCGACATGGAGAAATTTCTGCGCGGCCCGGACTGGACGCCGGCGCAGCGTGTCGCGCTATCCTGCCGCATCCTGGATGCGGACGGGCACGAGTCTGCGCTCGCCGGCCAGATCACGCTACGCGGCGAGAAGCCCGGCACCTACTGGGGCCTGTCCTTTGGCCTCGGCTTGAATGAAGCAAAGGCGAGCAACATTCTTTTGTTCGACAATGACCTCAACGTGCTTGAAGGCGAAGGCATGGCCAACCCGGCCAACCGCTTCCACATGTGGATCTACCAGGAGCGACCGCAGGTCAATTCCATCGTGCACACCCATCCGCCGCATGCATCAGCCCTGTCGATGATCGCAGAACCGCTGACCTTGTCGCACATGGACACCTGCGTGCTGTATGAGAACTGCGCCTACCTGCCGGAATGGCCCGGCGTGCCGATCGGCGACGAGGAAGGTCGCATCATATCCGAGGGCCTTGGCGACAAGGAGGCCATCCTGCTCGCGCATCACGGCGTGCTCACCGCCTGCAAGACGATGGAGGCGGCGACCATCCTCGGCTTCTACATGGAACGCGCGGCCAAGCTGCAAATGATGGCGCGCGCCGTCGGCTCGATCAAGGCGGTGAAGCGCGAGCACGCGCTGGAAGCGCGCGGCTATCGCGGTTCGCCGAAGTACATCAGCGCCACGTTTAATTTCCTGGCGCGCGAGGTGATACGCAATTCACCCGAAGTGCTGAACTAAGGCCGGCTGTCAGGGAACAGGTACACTCGCCCTGCAATTCCGGGCGCTTACTACCGTTGCTATGTTCACTCGGCGCGGATGCCGGCGAGGGTAACCACCTTGCGGGCTGTCTCGACCTTGGCGCGGACGAACCTGGTGAATTCCTCTGGCGTATTGGGTGTTGCCTCTTCGCCCTGGCTCAGCATTTGCTTCTTGATGTCCGGCAGGTTGACGATTCGCGCGGTCTCCGTGCTTATTTTATCGATGACCGCTCTCGGCGTCGCGGCGGGTGCGAACACTCCCCACCAATCCTGGTACTCGAAACCCGGCAGTGCAGCCTCTGCGACCGTCGGCACGTCCGGTAGCACGGGCGTGCGTTGCGCGGTGGTTACAGCTAACGCCAGCAATCGCCCATCCTTGATGAACGGCAGCGCGGGCACCAAGGGCGACAACAGATACTGGATTCGCCCAGTCATAGTGTCAAGGAGCGCCTCGGGCGGTCCCTTGTACGGTACGTGCACGACACCGATTCCGGCGGCAATTTTGAACTGCTCTCCAGCGAAGTGTGTGCTACTCCCGACTCCGGCGGAGCCGAAGGTGATCTTTCCCGGCTTCTGTTTCGCGAGGACGATGAGGTCCTTGACTGACCTTGCACCGAGCGAAGGCGCCACTGCCAGAACGATCGGGGCAATCGCAATCTGACTCACCGTTGAGAAGTCTTTGAGCGGGTCGTACGGGAGCTTCGAATACAGCGCCGCACTCACCGCAAAAGCGGCCGAATTAACGAGGAGCGTGTAGCCGTCGGGCGTAGCTTTGGCCACGATACCTGTCCCTAAGGTTGTGCCCGCTCCGGGCCGGTTGTCGACCACCACTTGCTGCCCCCAGTTCTCGCTCATCTTTACCGCAAGCCTGCGCGCGAGCAGATCGGCGGCGCTGCCGGCCGTCAGCGGCACGATCATCCGGACCGGCCTGGTTGGAAAATTCTGCGTTGACTGCGCATGACACTGCGCGGCAGCGCTCGCCATGCCGATCGAGGTCAATACCGCGAACGTTATTCTTTCCAAAGGACGCATGACGCCGCCTATGCGCACAATCGCGGGGTCGTTTCACCCGTTTCCTCCATTGTGAATATGACGACGGGATTTGTCTATTGCATTCCGAGCAGCGAGCGGCATCGTCGTGACAAATCTCAGCCTGAGCCTAAGCACGCGCCGAGGCTGGCGCCTCGCAATGACCGACTGCTTTAGGGATCGGTTGCGTCTATTGCTACGGTCACGTCCCGGCCAAAAGCTGACCATCCGAGTTACATTTGTTTTCCGTTCTGGCCCGGTCATTTACCCCTGTCAAAAACTCGCCAGTCTGATGCCCCAATCGTATGCAATGGTGACGAGCGGGCCGTAGTGGAGGTTCACCGCTTTTGAAATATGTGCATCCCGACTACTATTCGCATTGATGCATCCAGCTACCAACTATATACACTCCTGGAGGAACGACATGAAGACCGCTTGTGCAGCAATCGCCCTTTCGCTCGCCGCATTTCCGGCCCTACCCCATAACGTGAAAATAACGCCGATCGGTTCTCACCCCGGAGAGCTGTGCGCGAACGATCGCGCGATCGTTTTCGAGGATCCGACCGGCGTTCGCTTCCTGTACGACCCGGCGCACAACGTGACCGGCGGCGACGATCCGCGGCTGGGCACGATTCATATGGTGCTGCTTTCCCACATGCACGGCGACCACGTCGGCGACCTCAAGCTCAAGGCGCCGGGCGCCGGAACGTGCGCGAACTCTGAAAGGGTGCCCGCGCCGAATTCAACGACCGCCGAAGTCGCTGCAGCGAAGAATGCAGCGCTGGTGATGACCCGCGCCATCAGCGGCTTCGTCGGCAACAAGATTGAGCATATCCGCGGCGGCAAGCCGATCGGCTTCTGCCCGCAGACCGATGGTGCCACCACCGTGCCGGTCGCGACGGTATGCAGCTCGCAAACGGATCTCGGCGGCATTTTCGTCGCGAAGGCGGCCGACGCAGCGCAAGGAGTGGAAATCACGATCGTGTACGCCTCGCACGTGAACAACGCCCCGCCCGCGCTGCTCTCGGCAGCGCAACGCGAAACCCTGAAGGCGGACGGCGCCGTCCTCGAATACGGCCCCGCCACGGGCTTCGTCGTCAAGTTCACCAATGGACTGACCGCCTACCTCTCGGGCGACACCAGCATCCATGCCGAGATGAAGACAGTCGTAAACGAGTTCCACAAGGCCAATCTCGCCGTGCTGAATCTCGGCCCCAACCCCGGAATCTTCGCTACCGGCGCGCATGCGATGAACGAACTGGTCCGGCCCGCATCGGTGATCCTCACGCATCCGAACGAGCCAGTGACGGAAGGCGGAAAGCTGAGACCGACTTCGCGCACGGCGGCGCTCATCAAGCAACTAACGCCGGCCACTCACCTCGCCATCAGCGGGCGCACGATGGAATTCGACGGCAAAGGCAAGTGCGTTGCCGGCTGCTGAGCTACATGACTTCAAATATCAATCTCAAAAGCAAGATGCTTGCGCTGACGGCGGCATGCGCGGGCATCCACATGGCGCACGCCGCATCCGTGGAGGTGGACCAGTACCCGGCCAAACCGATACGTCTCATTGCGCCCTTTGTCCCTGGCGGCGGCACCGACATCACTGCTCGCGCCATCGCCGCGAAACTGACGGAACGTTGGGGACAACAGGTCATCGTGGACAATCGTGCGGGCGCTGCGGGTGCAATTGGCGTGGAGCTTACCGCGACGGCAGCACCCGACGGCTACACCATCTGCCTGATCTCGGCTTCGCATTCAGTCAATTCGGCGACCAACCCGAAACTGCCGTATGACCTCACCAAGGACTTGCAGGCAATCTCCCAGGCGACATCGCTGTTCTACGTCATGTACCTTCACCCGGCCGTTCCGGCAAAGTCTGTACAAGAACTCATAACTTACGCAAAAGCGAATCCTGGCAAGCTGAACTTTGGTTCATCCGGCACCGGCGGCTTGCAACATTTCGCGGGAGAAATGTTCAACTTTCTCGCGGGTATAAAGA
>DASYSQ010000193.1:0-15055 GCA_036003145.1 Pseudolabrys sp. | reverse complement strand
GGTAAAGGTCCTGCAAAACGATTTCCCGGGACTTCGCCGCTATCTGCATGAGTCCTACATCCGCTATAGTTTCGAACGTTACGGCGTAACTTATGTTGCCGCCATTTACTGCCTCGACACTCGTCCGCGCTCAAAAATCCTCACTTGCAGACAAGCCGACCGAGTCATGGAGCGCTTCCTGCGCGCGCTCAAGCTCGCCGGAGGGACCCCATCAGCCAATCCGACGGTCGGTACGCTGCCGCTCGATCGGCCAAAAGAGGAATCAAGGGATTTTTCCTATTTCAGTCCAGGTTTTCTCATCCCCAATTCAGGACTGAAGAAAGACATCGGGGGGCGTCCCGATTACACAATCTACGCGCGGTTACGCTTTCCACTCAGAGAGGCTCCGGCCTTCGCCAATTCGCAGTCGTTCAACAATTGGGGTGATTGCGATTTCACTGGCCGCTCGGTGCGCAGCCCGCGCAGAAAGGACCAGCCCTATTCATGTAACGTCAACGGACGGCCGCTCGTATTCAACGAAGCTGCTCCCGGCAACTACTCATACCCCTGGCGTGATAATTTCTGCGAGCATCGCCGCTACTTCGTTGGCCAATGTCCGGGCGGCGAAGGCCATCAAGGCCAGGATATCCGGCCAAGCTCCTGTACGCTCTTCAATGATGGTGCAGATCGTTGCCTGCCCTATCAGCACGACGTTGTCGCCGCCCATGACGGATTTATCCTGCGCGCGCCCAAACAGGAGGCCGTGTATCTTTTCGTGAATACCGCGAACACGCATGTGCGTGTGCGCTACATACACATGAATCCCAGTCAACTCGACGCTGACGGCATCGTCAGCGGCAAGCTGGTGCATGAAGGTGATCTGCTGGGCAAAGTCGGCAACTACAACAATCGCGAGCGTGGCACCACTTATCACCTGCACTTCGACATGCAGGTGCCGACTGGGCTTGGCTGGGTTTTTGTCAACCCTTACATGACGCTCGTATCAGCTTACGAGCGGCTGATCGGCGCGCGCGGCACGGAAATCAAGGCTGGCGATGCAGTGCCCGCGGTCGCTGGAATACCGCCAGTGATCCGGAAGCCGGAACCTGTCACGACAGTGCAAGACCCAGCAACAACGCACACCGAACAGTCCGCGGCCGTTCGCGTCAAACCGCACAAAGCCACCGAAAAGCCGCAGAAGAAGCGCCGGCATGTGCGCAAGCGTGGCCGTCACAACGCGGGTTAGTGCTGGCTGCGCATTGTCTGCGCCCGGTCCTTTACTAGAATGCAGATCATGCCGCGAATCTCGCATACGGCTTCATTCACGACTCGCCGCGCTCTTATGGCCGGTGCCCTCGGTATCGCGGCAGCCTTCGCGGTGGGGCACGCGAGCGCCGCACAATCTCCGGCCTTCGCCCATTGGGTTGCTGGATTCCGCCCGCGGGCGCTCAAGCGCGGCATTTCGGAGCAGACGTATGACCGCGTCATGGGTGCGGTGACGCCCGACACGAGCGTCTTTGCACAATATGGTTCGCAGCCCGAGTTTACCGAATTGATGTGGCAATACATAAACCGGCGCTGCTCCGACTGGCGCGTCACCACCGGAAAAGAGCGCGCGAAAGAATATGCCAGCCTGCTGTCGCGCGTTGAGAAGGACTATGGCGTCGATCGCTACATCACGCTGGCGCTGTGGGGAATGGAGTCGTCGTTCGGCGATGTTGTGACCAATCCGAAATATATGCGGCCGGTCATACCGGCACTCGCCGCGCTGGCCTCGGGCGAACCGCGCCGCCGCGCGTACTGGGAGGCGGAACTGCTCAATGCGCTCATCATCGTCGACCGCGGCTGGGCACAGCCATCGGAAATGATCGGCTCGTGGGCCGGCGCCATGGGTCACACCCAGTGGATGCCGGAGGTGTGGCTGCATGTCGGGGTCGACTATGACCACGATGGCCGCGCCTCGCCGTTCGGCAAGCCGGACGATTCATTCGCGGGCACGGCTCGCTATCTGCTTGAGCGGGGCAAATACCGGCGTGGGGAGGCCTGGGGTTGCGAGGTTACCTTGCCTGCGGGCCGCGGGAGGCTCGCTGACAATCGCACCATGCGGTCCTATGCCAAATGGCAGGAACTCGGTGTGCGGCGCGCCGATGGCGCGCCTTTCGCACGGCCTGGCGATCAGGTGAAGCTCTGGTTGCCGGTCGCCGACGGGCCAGCATTCCTGGTCGGCCAAAATTTTCGTGCGGTCTATTCCTACAATCCTTCCACGAGTTACACACTGGCGCTCTGCCACCTTGGCGACAGGATCCGCGGTGATCTGCCCTTCCGCCAGCAGTTCCCCGGAGGGGAACGCGTACCGACCCTGGACGAGGTCAAGGAGATTCAGCGCCGTCTCAACGAACACGGCTTCAAGACCGATGGCATCGATGGGCGTACCGGCAGCGACACAATCAAGGCCATCCTCGCCTATCAGAAAAAGGTCGGCATGGAGCCCGCCGACGGTTATGCCGGCCTCAAAGTACTCGCCCGATTGCGTCAGGGCTCGTAATCCGGTTGGATGCCGCCCATCATCCGCCCCCGGGCGGCACACGGCGGAGCCCTGAACCTTGGCAAGTAACAGAAGCGACGGCGCGAAGGCACGTCCTGCGGGTGTCGACGGCCTGACCGCACTCGATCGTCCGGTTCCTGCGGGCGTCAACGCGGCCGGCTTCGGCAGCGACGTGGCGGCGGACGCGCTGCGCGCGACCGAGATTCCGTATATCGCGCTCAATCCGGGTGCGAGCTATCGCGGCCTGCACGACAGCCTCGTGAACTATTTGGGCAATGAGCGGCCGCAAATGTTGCTTTGTCTGCACGAAGAAAGCGCGGTCGCGATCGCTCACGGCTATGCCAAGGTCACCGGCAAGGCGATGGCTGCCGCCGTGCACTCCAATGTCGGTCTGATGCATGCCACCATGGCGATCTTCAATGCCTGGTGCGACCGAATGCCGATGGTGATCCTCGGCGCAACCGGCCCGGTAGACGCCGTCAAGCGCCGTCCGTGGATTGACTGGATCCATACGGCGCGTGATCAGGGTGCGCTGATTCGCGGCTACACGAAATGGGACGACCAGCCCGCCTCGCCGGCCGCTGCACGCGAAGCCGTCTTGCGCGCCAACTGGATTGCCAACACTGCACCGCGCGGACCGACTTACGTCAATCTCGATGCAGAAATGCAGGAGAGCAGCCTCTCCGGGCCGGTGCCCCCGATCGATACCGGGCGTTTCATGCCGCCGGTCGAAGGCGGCGCACCCGCAGCCTCGATCAAGCAGGCCGCCGACTTGCTGCTAAGCGCAAAGCAGCCGGTGATCCTCGCCGGGAGGACGTCGCGCGATGTCAGCGCCTGGAACACGCGCGTCGCGCTCGCCGAGCGGCTGAACGCACGCGTCGTCACCGATCTCAAAATTGCGGCCTCGTTCCCTACCTTCCATCATCTGCATGCCGGCGCGCCCGGTGGGACCGTGTTGGCGCCCGAGGCGGCTGAAGCGATCCGCTCCGCCGACGTCATTCTCAGCCTGGATTGGCTGGACGTGGCGGGCACCTTCAAGGCGGTGGGAAATGTCACCGCCAAGGTCATTCAGGTCTCCGTCGACCATCACCTGCATAACGGCTGGAGCATGGACTATCAGGGCCTGCCGCCGGTCGATGTATTCATCGACTGCGAACCGGATGTCGCGGTGCCGCCACTGCTGGGAGCGCTCGGACCGGGGTCCGCGCGCGCGGCCGCGGAACGCGGAAAGGACTTCCCCAAGCCGTCCGGCGGCAAGCTGACCGTTGATCATCTTGCCACCGCGCTGCGTGAAACAGTCGGCGACCGTCCGGTCAGCCTGACCCACGTTTCGCTGTCGTGGAATGGTGCGACCTGGGCCTTCAACCACCCGCTCGACTATCTTGGATCCGATGGCGGCGGAGGCGTTGGCGGCGGTCCGGGGATTTCGGTCGGCGCCGCGCTTGCACTCAAGGGCAGCGGCCGCCTTCCCGTAGCGGTGTGCGGCGACGGCGATTTCCTGATGGGTGTGACCGCTCTTTGGACCGCGGCGCATTACCGCATTCCACTGTTGATCGTGGTTGCCAACAATCGCTCCTTCTTTAATGACGAACTGCACCAGGAGCGTGTTGCCCGTATGCGGAATCGACCGGTTGAAAACCGCTGGATCGGTCAACGCATCTCTGAACCCGATATCGATCTTGCTGGTATGGCGCGCGCACAAGGTGCACAGGGATTCGGCCCGGTGACGGACGCCACCGAACTCAGGCCCACCTTTGAGAAGGCGATTGCTGCTGTCGAGACAGGCGCAATTGCCGTCGTCGATGTTCGCGTCGAGCCTGGCTACACTGCCGCAACGACTGCGGCAATGACCCGCAAGAGCGACTAGCCTCTCATGCCGTCTTCAGCACCCAGCGATGCCATTCTGGTGGCGGACGACATCGTCGTCCAGTTTGACACGCCCGAAGGGCCGATCACGGCGGTCGATAACGTTTCTCTTAAAGTCAGGCCGGGTGAGTTCCTGTCGATCATTGGTCCTTCCGGCTGCGGCAAATCCACATTGTTCAATGTGATCGGCGGTCTGCTTGGACACTATCAGGGCGCGGTCAATGTGGCCGGCGAGACAATTTCCGGCCCGCACAAATCAATCGGGATGGTTTTCCAGGAAGAGTCCACCTTCCCCTGGCGCACGGTCACCGACAATGTCGCTTTTCCGCTCGAACTCGTCGGTATGCCAAAGAGGGAGCGCATCGAGAGGGCACGCCACTTTATCAAGCTGGTCGGTCTCGACGGCTTCGAAAACCGCTATCCAGGCGAACTATCGGGCGGCATGCGCCAGCGCGTCTCTCTTGCCCGAACATTGGCTTCGGAGCCGAAAATCCTGCTGATGGACGAGCCGTTTGCCGCGCTCGACGAACAGACACGGTTGTTGCTCGGCGACAAGGTCCTGCAGATCCAGCAACAGCTGAAACAAACAACGTTGCTCATCACGCACAACATCACCGAGGCGGTTCAGATGTCCGACCGCATTCTGGTGATGACCTACCGGCCCGGCAAGTTGAAACGCATCGTCGACATCGATTTGCCGCGGCCACGAACGTCCGAGATTGTCGGCAGCGAGGCCTTTGGCCGTTACGTAGCGCAGATATGGAACGACCTGCGCGAAGAGGCAAATCGCGGCATGCGCGACGAAGAAAAAAATGCGCTGCATCCGGGAGACCGCGCGCTGTGACGATGGAACTCTCACCGGGTCGCTTATCGCGCCGCGACTATGCCGCCTCGTGTCTAGGCCTTGGCTCGTTCATCGCATTTTTGCTGATGGTAGAAGCGCTCATTCGCCTTGGATTACTCAACCGTTTCATCATTCCACCTCCGTCTGAAATCATCGCAAGCTTCGGTCGGCTGTTTCTTGAGGAAAATATCGTCCACCGTTTCTTCTTCACGGCCGGCGAATGCCTCATCGCAGGAGTGATGGTCACGATATGCGGCATAGGCATCGGCGTCGTCATGCAGCGCTTCAATCTGCTGCAACGTGCCTGCGAAACCTGGGTCGCCGCGTTCGCCTCGGCACCGTTGGTGCTCACCTATCCGCTTTTTATGGTCATCTTCGGCCGCAACGCGTGGACCATCATCATGATGGGCTTTCTTTCCGCGCTGCCCCCGGTGATCCTCAAGACCATCGAAGGAATTTCCGGCACACGCAAAGTGCTCGTCAATGTCGGACGCAGCTTCAACCTCACGGCAACTCAGCAGTTCTGGAAGATTCTGTTTCCAGCGGCACTACCGACCATCTTTGTAGGTATCCGCCTTGGTTTGATTTTCGCGCTGATCAATGTCGTCGGCACCGAATTCCTCATCAATTTTGGCGGGCTTGGGCAGCTCATCAACGACCTCGCTGAGCGCTATGATCTCGCCGGCACTTATGCGGCGATCTGCTTCGTGATCCTGGTGAGCGTGTTGTTCTTCATGGCATTGGAAAAGGCCGAGCGATGGTTACGACCGGTCAATTAAGACAGGCGGCAGCCGCGTCCTCCGGAATGAGCCCGGTGACGCTGCTGCGGATAACCATCATCCTGGCGGTGTTGGCGGCATGGGAATTTCTCGCTCATTCCGGCTGGCTGTATCGCGACGTCGTACCTTCGCTGCTGTCGATAGGCGGCGCTTTGGTAAGGCTGCTTTCGGATCCCAATTACTACTTCAATCTCGGCGTCACTGCCGCGGAGATCGCCGCAGCGCTGGCAATCGGAGGATCTGCCGGACTCGCGGTCGGCCTTTTGCTCGGCGGCAATCGTTTCTTGTCCAGGGCTTTTGAGCCTTATCTCTATTATCTGGGGCCAACGCCGAAGATCATCTTCTTCCCGATTATGATTATGTGGTTCGGGGTCGGGCCGGAATCTAAAGTAGCGCTTGGCACGCTGTCCTGTTTCTTTCCTATGGCACTCAATGTCGCAGCCGGCATGCGACAGATCGACAAAGTGCTTATTCGCGTCGGCCGGAGCTTTGGCGCCAATACCCGCCAGATGGTTCTGAAGATTTATCTGCCTGCCATGCGGCACCCGATCATCAACGGCATACGCCTCGGCTTCGGCTTCGCGCTGATCGGTACTCTGCTCGCGGAAACCAAGCTCTCGAACAAAGGCATCGGCTTCCTGATCATCCAGACCTACAGTATTTTCGACATGCCGGGGATGTATGCGATGTTGATCGTTCTGTTCGTCCTGGCGATCGGCGCCAATGCACTGATTGGCAAGCTCGGCGGGCTCGACAGCATAAAACGAAACTAAGCGATAGCCAGGGAGGATGGCATGACAAGAATTCACAATCTGACAGCCGCTGTGATAGCGCTCGCATGGCTCGGTGCGACGTCTGCCTTTGCTGATGATCTCGTGAAGATGACCATTGGCCAGCGCGGCAACTGGGATACGTCCATTACCCACCTCGGCGACAAGGCCGGAATCTTCAAGAAGCATGGTCTGCAACTCGAGATGATCTACACGTCCGGCAGCGGCGAGACCTTGCAGCCGGTCATCTCCGGCAGCGTCGATCTCGGACTGGCGGTCGGCACGCTCGGCGCAATGGCGGCGTATGCAAAGGGCGCACCGGTTCGCATTATCGGCGCACAAGCGACCGGCGCCGCCGACTATTGGTACGCCAAGAATCCGGACATCAAGACCCTCAAGGACACCAACGGCCACACCATCGCTTTTTCGACGAACGGCTCCTCGACCAACAGCGTGGTGCGCGCCTTTATCGACGAGTTCAAGCTAACGGCCAAGCCGCAAGCCACCGGCAACCCGAGCGCAACGCTGACGGCCGTCATGACCGATCAGGTGGACGTCGGCTGGGCCGCACCGCCATTTGGCTTGAAGGAGATGGACGAAGGCAAGATCCATCTGGTCGCGCGCGCGACCGATGCCGCATTGGTGCGCGGCCAGACGATCCGCGTGCTCGTCGCCAACGCGGACGCGCTGGCGAAGCGCAAGGACGTTATCGAGCGCTTCATGAAAGCCTATCGCGAGAGCATCGATTATATGTACTCGTCAGATCCGCAAGTCATCAAAGACTACGCCGAGTTCGCCAAGGTGCCAGAGCCAATGGCCAAACGCGTGCGTGACGAATTTTTCCCCAAGAGCCTGGTCAATCCCGATCAGATCCATGGTCTCGATTCATTGATTCCGGAAGCCGTGAACCTGAAGTTCATTCCCGCTCCTCTCACGAAAGAGCAAACGGCCGAGTTGATCCGGATTTCACCACGCCAATGATACGCAACAAACGGACGCCGCCATGACCACCGCCGTTTCACCGCAAGCTGCTTCTGCCCAGGCCGTCAAGCTGCCGAATAATCGCGGCGCCTATTACGGCGGCGCGTGGCACGAGCCCAAGGCCGGCCGCTTTGTCGATACGGTCAGCCCTGGCACCGGACAATCGCTCGGCAAGGTCGCCGATTCCGGAGCCGAGGATATCGATGCCGCCGTCGCGGCAGCGAAAGCGGCGTTCACGGAGTGGCGGCGCACGCTGCCGCTCGAACGTGCCAAAATCCTGCGGCGGATTGCGGAAATCCTCCGTCAGAACGCCAACGAACTTGCGATGATCGATGCTGCCGACTGCGGCAATCCGGTCAAGGAAATGGTCAGTGACGCAATGATCGCGGCCGCGCAAATGGAGTTCTTCGCGGGCTTTGTCACCGAGATGAAGGGCTCTTCGATTCCAATGGGCCCGGACGTGGTCAATTTCTCCGTCCGCGAACCTCTGGGTGTCGTCGGCCGCATCATACCGTTTAATCATCCTTTCATGTTCTGCGCCGGAAAATCTGCGGCCCCGCTCGCCGCCGGCAACACAGTCATCGTGAAGCCACCGGAACAGGCGCCCCTCTCCTCGCTGAGGCTGGCCGAACTGATTGGCGGGCTGCTCCCGGCAGGCGCGTTCAACGTCGTCCCGGGGGGACGAGAGGCCGGACAAAGACTGGCGAGCCACCCGGACGTCGCCATGATCGCGCTCATCGGCAGCGTACCGACCGGACGCGCGGTCATGAAAGCGGCGTCAGACACGGTCAAGCGCACAATGCTTGAGCTCGGCGGCAAGAATGCACTGATCGCGTATGGCGATGCCGATCCGGACGAAGTGGCCGCTGCTGTGATCGGCGGCATGAATTTCACCTGGTGCGGCCAGTCCTGCGGCTCGACCAGCCGGGCCTTCATCCACCAGGCGATTTACGACGCAGTGATCGCGCGCGTGAAAGAGAAGATCAAATACTACAAGCCGGGGATTCCGACCGATCCCGCCACCACCATGGGCGCGATCGTTTCCAGGCAGCAATTCGACCGGGTCATGAGCTTCATCGATTCCGCCAGGAGTGAGGGTGCCCAACTCATCACCGGCGGTGGCCCCCCCGCCGATCCGGCACTCAAGGGGGGATACTTTATCGAGCCGACCGTGTTCGCTGTCACTGAGAAAAACAGAATCGCGCGCGAGGAAATCTTCGGGCCAGTGCTCGGTGTGTTCAAATGGAATGATGAGCGGACCATGCTCGAGACGGTGAATTCGGTCGAATATGGCCTCACCGCATCGATCTGGACCAACGATCTCTCAACGGCGCATCGCACCGCGCTCGCGGTCCAGGCCGGCTATGTTTGGATCAACGAGGTAAGCAAGCACTTCCTCGGCGCGCCCTTCGGCGGCTTCAAGCAGTCGGGGCTGGGACGCGAGGAATGCTTTGAGGAGATGCTCGCCTTCACGCAGGAAAAGAACATCCACGTGAAGCTGAAGTCGCCCAAGACTTAGCCCGGCGGATCGAAACCAGCGTGGGCCCATGCGGACCGGTGGACCGGATCGGTCATGAAGGCAATAAAAGCCTTGCCCGCGTCCGGCGCCGGGCTTGCTGCTGTCACGGCTGCACCGTAAATCGTCGTGAGCTGAATGGCGGGTGGCAAAGGCCCCACGACGCTCAAGCCATCGGTATTAACCACTTCGCTCTTCGGATAGAATCCGATTTCGGCCTCCCCGCTCGCAACCAGCTGCACACCGCCTTCAAGCGCCGGCCGGTGGATGATCTTGCCTTTCATCGCATCGGCGATACCAAGCCGCTCGACCAGTTTTCCCATATGGGTGCCGCTGGGTGTCGCGCCGGGAGTCGCATGCGTGATCGCGCGACTGTTGAGGATGGCCTGCTTGACCTTCTCAGGCGTCGAGAGGTCGGGCTTCGCAGCACCGCTTCGGACCACGGCATTGATGCTGACGAGACCAAGGACCGCGCGGCCTTCCGCGCGCACAATCTTGTCCTTCTGGTAGCCGTCCAGGATGTTTGTCGGCATCACGAGCACGTCTGCCTCTTCACCGGCGGCAAGCCTGTCGCGCAGCGCCGACATCACAGCGAAGAGATAGTCGGCCTTGTGGCCGGATTGCCCCTCGAACTGCGGCGTCAGCTGGAGAAAGATCTCTTTCGGCGCGCCGCCGCTCATGATGCGAAGTGTGGCCATTGAAAAGTCCTAGAGCTTGAATGTTTCGAGCGTGCCGGGATGAAACATTTCTTCCACCGTCACGAGACGCGATGAGAGACCCTGCGAATGATGGTGGCGCAGGAACGTCTCGAGCGTCTTGCGGTTGGCGGCCACGCCATAGGACCAGAAGTCCTCACCCATCAGCGCGCGTGCTTCCGAAATCCGTTCCTCAACGAACGGCAAAGTCACCTTCGTCGCCGAGGTATCACTCAATTGTTCGATCGCCACCTTCTTGGCCTGCTCGAACGCCTTGAACACCGCCCCCGGCAGCCACGGATGTTTTTCGGCCAATGTGCGTCTCACGCCGACCAAATGCATGATCGGGAAAATACCCGTGCGTTTGAAATAATCTTTCGCCGCCGCAACCGGGTCCGGGAAAAGCCAGCCGATGTTTGGCGTATCTTTCGGCAAGGATGGCGGCCGCGGGGCGATAAAGCCGTCGATGGCTCCTTCTTTGAGCAGCGCCGAAATCGACTTTCCTTTCGGCGCGTCTTCGAGCTTCACATCAGACGGCAGCTTGATGCTGATCTTCTCGGGTCGGTCGGCATCCTCGATGCCGCCGCGCACCCAATGGATGTCGGAGGGTTTAACGCCGTGATCATCCTCAAGGATGGCGCGCGCCCACACGTTCGCGGTCAACTGATACTCAGGCAGACCGACTTTCTTTCCCTTAAGATCGCCCGGCTTTTTGATCCGGTCCGTGCGCACATAGATGGCCGTATGACGAAATGCCCGCGAGACGAACGCGGGCACCCCGACATAAGGGCAATTGCCCTGGGCGGTCTTCACCGTGAAGCTCGATAGCGACAATTCACAGATATCGAATTCGGCCTGCCGAAAGGCGCGAAAGAAGATCTCTTCCGGCGACAGCGTCATGCAGGCCGGCTTGACCCCATCGATCTGGACTGTTCCGTCGATCAGCGCCCGCGTGCGGTCGTAGGGGCCGACGGCGACGGAAAGATTAAGTTTGGCCATGGAAACCCGGCTGGACGTCAGAATTGCCGGAGTGTCATATGCGAAATGTTGTGGCGGCGCTACTCCACCCCGCGCTTTTGTGTGCTCTCATCGGGGGTTACATCGACCGCCTGGGCATGCCCGGTAATCTTCACCGGCCCACGGCAATCCTTCATGCATGGGTTTGGTTTCCAGAAGGCCTTCTCGGTTTTCTCCCGGTCGTCGTCGTAAAAGCCACCCTGGTTCGGCATCTTCACGTTGCCCCAGGTATCTTTCGACAGCACGAATTTATCATCGACGATATCGTTGAGACTGAGCACGTAGGCGGTGACGGCATAGAGTTCATCGTCGCTTAGCGATTCCGCATCGCCGAAGGGCATGGCACGCCGGATATAATCGAACACGCTTGACAGGTACGGAAAATAGGAGCCGACGGTCTTGACCGGATCATGTGAGGCGAGCGTGCCTTTGCCTTGCGCAATCTGCGGCCAGCGGCCGGCGCTCTCGCCAAACTCGCCGTGACAGGCCGCACATTTATCCAGGTAGACCTTTTCGCCGTCCTTCACCGAGCCACGCCCCGGCGGCGCGCCCTGCCCGTCCGGCCGGACGTCGATATCCCAGCCAGCGATTTGTTCTGCGCTGATGCCCCGACCAATGCCGTAGTTGCGTGCGGCCTCTTTTTTTGTCTGCGCGTGTGCAGAAGGGGCAAGAGCAAACAACACCGCCGCGGCGACACAGCTAGCCCACCTCGACATTCTCGACCTCCCCGTCCGGCTTCACTGCCCAGGTCTGAATGCCGTTGTTGTGGTAGATTGAGTTCACCCCGCGAATCTTGCGCAAATCATCCTTGCTCGGCTGAACGTAGCCGGCGTCATCCATCGCGCGCGATTGCAGCAGGAGCTCTTCGCCGTTCCAGTCAAACTCGTAGTAGAAGCGGACGCAGGCCTTGTCGAAAACCGGCCCATCAATCCGTGCGGTGCGCCAATTGCGTCCCCCGTCAACCGACACATCGACGCGCTTGACCTTGCCTCGTCCCGACCAAGCCAGGCCCGATATGACGTTGAACCCTTTTTGCCTCACCGGTGCCTGCGGTGACGGCGAGGTGATCACCGATTTGGCATCCATCACGAACGTAAACTGGCGCGCCTTGCCGTTTTCGAGCAGGTCGGTGTATTTGGACGTTTCCTCGCGCGTGAACCATGGTTGATCACCGACCTTGATACGACGCAACCATTTGACCCAGACATTCCCTTCCCAGCCGGGCACCACCAGCCGCACAGGATAACCCTGCTCCGGGCGCAGCATCTCGCCATTCATGCGGTAGGCGACAATGCAGTCGTCAATCGCCTTGCCCAGCGGGATGGACCGATTCATTGCGGCGGCGTCGCCGCCTTCGGCCATGATCCATTTCGCGCTCGGCTTGAGACCCGCTTGTTCCAGCAACAATTTCAGCGAAACGCCCGTGTATTGCACGCAATGCACCATGCCGTGCGTGTATTGGCAGCCATTGAGTTGAGCGCCGCGCCACTCCATGCCGGAATTGGCCGCACACTCCAGAAAATAGATTTTGTTGACGCGCGGCAGACGCTTGAGTTCGTCGAGAGTGAAAATCAGCGGCTTTTCGACCAGGCCATGCAGCATCAGCCGGTAATCCGCGGGGTCGATTTCGGCAATGCCTCCATGATGGCGCTCGAAGCAAAGCCCGTTGGGCGTGATAATTCCGTCCAGCTGATGCAGCGGCGTAAAGCTCACCGATGACTCGGGCGTGGCGGTGAGCCAGGGCACGGTACGGCGGACAACGTCCTTTTCGTATTTGGACGGCACACCGTAGGCACGAACGCCAACTCCCTCTCCAAGCTGCCGCGTCCAATCGGCAACATTCGGTGGATGATTCTTCGCATTATCAGCATGCGCTGCGGTTACGCCGGCCGCCGCAAGACCGGCAGCGCCACCAAGAAAGCGACGGCGCGTTGTGGGCGTCGTGTCGGTCATTGGCACCTCCCGGCGGATCGGCTACGGGACAGCCTCATATCACATTCTATTTTGTGAATGTAATACGATTTGTGATTAGCCCCCGGAAATTTTGACGCTGGTATTGGGAGTGACTGTCACGGTCTTTGCATTGGCGACATAGCGCTCGACCAGATCCCAGACCGGCGGACCTTCGGTGCCTTCGTTCACGCTCGCCCAACCCGCAACAACATACTCCTTCTTTGGCTCGATCGCCTTGCCGGATTTCAGCTGCGTCATGGCAGAGATACGCTGACCCATCGGCTTTGACACATCGATCGCATAGCCCAGACCTCCGCAGCGCACCATGTCGCCGCCCTGTTGATAATAGGGGTCGGGATTGAAAAGGTTGTCGGCAACGTCCTCGAGAATCTCCTTCAGCCGTTCCCCGGTCATCGACGCGCGGTAGGCCTGCGGATACGTGATCGCTGTGGCGTTGTGAATATCCTCCACGGTGATCGCCTGACCGGGCAACACGCTGGTGCCCCACCGGAAACCGGGCGACAGAGCTATTTCGGCGTCACGCTCCGTCAGAAGCGCCGCACAAATGAGATCGTCAAACGTGCCATTGAAATTACCCCGCCGGTAGAGCAGCGAATCGGCACGCCCCACTTCGCGTCCCAGCTCCCTGGTGTAAGGCGCGCGCGCCGTGGCGATCGTCGCGGCCATCTCGGCATCCGGTTTGATCGCATCGGAAAATAGCGGGATCAGCCTATAACGGAAATCTTTTACCGCGCCGTTTTGCACATCGAGGTCAAGGCGAGATACAAATTTTCCGTGGCTGCCTGAGGCCACGAGCAATGTCGTGCCGACTTTGATTGCCTCAGGCAATGCGTCGTGGGTGTGGCCAGTGAGGATCACGTCAATCCCCGGCACACGTGAGGCAAGCTTTCGGTCGACGTCGAAACCATTGTGCGAAAGCAGTACAACAAGCTGCGCACCGGCCTTGCGTGCCTTTTCAACATTGGCCCGCACATCCTCCTCGCGGATTCCGAATGACCATTTCGGCATCAGCCAGCGCGGATTGGCGACCGGCGTATAGGGAAAGGCCTGCCCGAGTACTGCGATCCTCAGCCCGCCTTTCTCGAACAACTTCATCGGCTCGAACGCAGGCTCATTCCATTCGGTGTCGCGAATGTTGAGCGCCAGAAACGGATAGTCGAGCGTCTTGATCAGCTCTTTCACCCGCGTTTCGCCATAGGTGAATTCCCAATGGCCGGTCATGGCGTCCGGCTTGAGCAGCGCCATGCAATCGACCATGTCCTGCCCTTTGCTGCGGTTCGCGGCGAGCGATCCCTGCCAGGTATCGCCACCATCAAGGAAAAGGACTTTCTCGTTGCCGCGTTCGGCGCGCACATGTTTGACCACCGTAGCCAGCCGATCGAGGCCGCCGATGCGGCCATAGGTTTTCGCCAGAGTTGCAAAATCCAGGTCCGTCAGGGCATAGGCCGATGCGGATTTCTCAGGGACACCGAAGCGTCTGAGAAAATCCCTGCCCGTAAGATGCGGAGGCTGCCCCCTCGCCTCGCCGACTCCGAGATTGACCGACGGCTCACGAAAGTAGACCGGCAGGAGCTGGCCATGGATGTCAGCAGCATGCAGCAGCGTGACATTGCCGAGCGCATCAAACCTGAGAAGCTCAGATTCACTCAAGTTCTGTTGCGCGACCGCGCGCATGAGAGCGCTGTCGCCTGCCGCGAGAGCCGCGGTGGCAACGCCGACGTGAAGAATTTCACGGCGAGTCATCATCGGTCACCATTCCAGGTCATTCCAGGATGCGCCGCCGTGCGGCCCCGGAAGGACGAGCCATGAAACGGAGCGCCCGCGGCCCCACTGTGAACCGCGTCAGTGCCTGATACCCGGTACGCTGAGCTTCTGCCCTTCGTTCTGCGTGGCGAGATACAATTCGAGATCGCCATATTCCTTTGCGTCGGGCGGCAATTCGTCGGCACGGATATTCACCTGGCACCACTGAAAACGTTGCCGAATATCCCAGATCGCCAAGAGGCTTGTGCGCCAAGTGGGAAAATGGTCGTACTGCCCCTTAGGCTCACCAAGCCATTGCCCGCGAATCCAATGGTTCGCCACTTTG
>DASYSQ010000192.1:0-6755 GCA_036003145.1 Pseudolabrys sp. | reverse complement strand
GAACTGGAGTGATTGTGGTTTCCGCACAACCAAGTCAAGCGGGCACCTGACGAGCACAAAGGTGGCGTGGGATGCCCGCGCCAATGGCAGAGATCGATCGTTTCGCGCTTGGCGGCACGCCGGTATTCGAAAAATGTTCCGATCCGAGGTGCTGATTCTGCGCGCGCCGCCGGACTCAGCGCCCGATGCAAGGACGTGCGACTGCGACCGTGGCGGCAATTCCGACCACTGTCTCCGCAGCGACGAAACGTTGGCGCCGCCCAAAGTTGTCGCCGTTCGCAGCAGCAGGGCCGGTACTTCGGATATCGGCAAACTTCCTGGCGCTGTTGCGCTTCTCGACGCATGCGGCCTCATCCGCCACAACGCCTGCATCGTTGACCCGCGAAACACCTTGCTCCCGCAGTGCAAAATCGTTCGCGACAAAGTGCGGACGGAAAAACACCAGGTCTTAAGCGACAGACCAAAAAATTATTTTCGATATTCGAGAGCGTACCGAAGAACGGTCTCTCGTCTCTTTGGATGACGACAAAGGTGGCGTCATTGGGCCTAAAATGAGGAAGGACAATCGGATGAGCGAGTCATCTCCTGCATTTACATCAAACTCTATGAGTTTTGTAGCGATGCATTTTACGCGCGTTTTATCGGGCCTGAATAAAACAGTTTTTCTCGAAAGTAGTTCAATTGCGGGCGGTGTTGATGTTCTCGCCGGCGTCGTCATACAAGTGCAAGCGTAGATCAGACTCTCGACCCGCACGCGGCAGGAGAGCGTTGGTCGCGTTGACGCTCGCATTCGCACTGTTACCCGACATCGTATGGGGTGCGCAGGACGAGCGCATTGTCTCAATCACTGACGGCCGGAAATCTGATACCAAGTCCGACGTCGTGATCCTGACGTTGACGAATGTTGAACGTCCAGCGACTGAGGATACGAAATCATCATTGCCAGACGAGACCGGCGTCCAGGGCGCTCGCATTGACACATGCCGTCGTGAAAATACGGTCGCCCTGTCTCTTATCGCATTGCCGCCGGTCGACAGTGAGTCGTTGCCACTCTTCGCGGCCGCGCCGAAGGCTGGACACCACATGTTTGACCTGTTCGAAGCCTTGCCTGCCCGCGCAAGCACCGATGGCGTGGATTTGGTGTCGTTTGCTCAGAAAAGATTGTTGCCGGAATTCGCGACCGCTTATCGCGGTTTGCTGAAACGGGTTGCGATCATGGGGCTGCCACGCATTGAGGGTGCGGCCGCCCTTGCACATGCGACAATCATCGGCAAGGTTTCAACCTACAACCCCTACCGTGACGGCAGGGAAGAAGGCGGGCCAGAAACTGCCTCCGGTGAACTTTATGATCCCGCCGCATGGACGGCCGCCATAAAGACCGACCTGCGAAATCGCTTTGGCGGTGTCCGCTATGGCAAACTTTATCAGCCGGCCTTTGCACTGGTGGAGAGCGGTGGCAAACGGCTCATTGTCAAAATCAATGATGTCGGGCCCCTTAGGCCGGGACGTGTGCTCGATCTGAATGAACGAAGCATGCGCCATTTCGATCCACTTCTGACACGGGGGCTCATTGACGATGCCAGGATCACCCTGCTCCCGGGAGAAGACTGGACGCCCGGGCCGGTCGGCAGTGCCTATGCACTTGATTTTAACGGCGTCGAACGACGTACTCAGGTGGCGCAATTCGGATCAATTGATGCGACGGCCTTGCATATAGATACGGAAATGAATCGCTGGAACGCGCCACGAGAGCGCCCACCCTTCCCCAATCTTGGAAGCGATGTCCGTGCCGAGGTCAGGCCAAGCGAAGGCGGCTAAGCCTCAAGAGCACGCGGCCATACCTAGCGCCGTTTGCGCAGCCAGGCGTCGAGACTGAATCGGCCGGCACCGCAGACAAACAGAAAGAAGATGCCGCCAAGGATGGCCATGTTTTTGTAGAAATTTGAGTCCTGAGCGCGTCGTGCGGCTGCATCGGTGAAATCCCAGTAGCGGTGCGAGCTGAACGTGGCCACCAGCATGAATATGGCCATCACCAGCGCGGCGTACCGAGTCGCGAAGCCGAACATCAGGGCAAGACCGCCGAAAAATTCTGACGGCACGGCAATATATGCCAAAAAAGTCGGCAGCCCACGTGCAGGGAACGTGGCCGCATAGGCCGGGATATCGAAGAGCTTTCCATAACCGCTGCGGACGAATATCCAGCCAATGAAAATACGGCCGACGAGCAACACGATATCGGACATGCTGGTGGCAAGACTGTCGGCGCCCGACAAGGCTGGGTGCGAACTGTTCTGGATGCTGGTGCTCATGATGATCCCCGGTGAATTTTCTGAAGCGATGCGGTACGGCCGTCTCCTATACTAGCGCGATAAAACCCGCGCTGGAGCCCTTTATTCCGAAGACGTCAAACTTCTTCAGTTATATCCTCATATACGTCGGCCTCAACCGCCCCGGGAAAGAGTGTGCGCCAAGCCTGCAAGTAGTTATGCATGATTGGATCGCTGGCGATTTTTTGGCGATTGAGTTCGAATGTTCGATCCGTTGTATACTCGATAACCTGAAGGAACTGGGCCTGGTTATCGGCGTTTCGCAGCAGGCGGACCTGCGTGTCGCCAAAAGCCTGGTACATCGGTAGCGCATTTTTCATCATGGTCGTCAGCAGCGTTGTTGCGTCTGCTGACGGCGTTCTGATCTTGATATGAAGGATTCTTTTTGCCTTCGCAGCGTCGCTGGCCATAGGCGGCCTCCGCATTGATCGATGCAGCCGGACTGGGTTGATCAAGCGGATGTAACACGGCTTTGCCGTGCCGGCAGCCTTAAACGACTAACCGCCCAGCTTCCTTAGGACTGCGTCGAGCTGTTCCAAATTCCGATACTTGATTCGCAGTGTGCCGCCTTCTCCGCGATGATCGACACCGACCTCAAGACCGAGCGCATCGGACAGCCGTTTCTCAAGGGCGCGCGTGTCGGGATCTTTCGTGGCCTCGGATCCCTTCGTTTCTCGTGTTGCGCGGCGAGCTTCCGCCGTGTCCTCTTTGCGCATGTCCGCTTCGAGCTGGCGTACGCTCAGGCCTTTATCGATGATTTCCTGCGCGATCCGCTCTGCATTGGGCTGGCCGAGCAAAAGACGTGCGTGACCTGCTGAAATCTTGCCTGAACGGACCAGCTGTTTCACTGGCTCGGATAGCTTGAGCAGACGAATTGTATTTGCAACATGCGGCCTGCTTTTGCCGACTATCTGCGCGACCTCATCCTGCGTGCGGTTGAAATCGTCCATGAGAGCGAGGTAGCCGCTCGCCTCCTCGATCGGATTAAGATCGGCGCGCTGCACATTTTCGATGATGGCAAATTCGAGTGACTGCGCGTCATTTGCTTCTATGATCGCGACCGGGACGTCATGCAGCCCGGCGCGCTGCGCGGCGCGCCACCGCCGCTCGCCGGCAATAATTTCAAAATTGTCACCCTGTAGCGCGCGCACGACAATGGGCTGGATGATCCCGCGCTCGCGAATCGAGTAGGAAAGTTCGTCGAGTTCGGCTTCCGTGAACATCCGGCGTGGATTGCGCGGATTCGGGCGCAAGTTTTCGATTGGCGCACGACGAGGCTTTCGGCCTGTGTCGGCAACAGACGTTTCCTCGCCGACATCACCCATGAGTGCGGCCAGGCCACGTCCCAATCGCGAGTGATCCGCCATTGCCGCTCCTGAACTTCGTGCCACGCTATCCCTTTCCGTATTCTCTGCCTGTCAATGCTCAATACGCGCGCGCGGGACCAAACCCGCGCTCTAGCCTGCCTTCAAAGCTTTCTCGCGCTGGATAATTTCCGTTGCCAGCCGCAGATAAGCTTCGCTGCCGACGCATTTGAGATCGTAGACCAGCACCGGCTTGCCGTAGGACGGCGCTTCCGAGATGCGCACATTGCGCGGGATTATCGTTTCGTAGACTTTGCTGCCCATGAACTGGCGAACATCGGCGACAACCTGGCTAGAGAGGTTGTTACGCGAGTCGTACATCGTGAGCACGATGCCATGGATCGATAATGTCGGATTGAGTGTGTTCTTGACTTGCTCGACAGTCTTTAGAAGTTGCGACAAACCTTCGAGCGCGAAGAATTCGCATTGCAGCGGGACAAGAATTGAATCCGCTGCTGCCATTGCGTTGACCGTGAGCAGATTTAGCGATGGCGGACAGTCGACGAGCACATACGTGAAATCATGAGCGCGCGGCCCGTTGTTGAGCTGACGGAGCGCGTTGCGCAAACGGAACGCGCGGTCGCGCTGTTGACCGATCTCAAGCTCAAGACCCGACAAGTCGAGTGTCGACGGCGCGATGGAAAGTCGCGGAACGGTAGTCGGCAGCACAGCGTCGCGCATCGGCGATGCGCCCGTGAGAACATCGTAGGTCGATGTCCGGCGCGATTTGCGCTCGATGCCCAAACCGGTCGATGCATTGCCCTGCGGGTCGAGGTCGACGATCAGCACATGCTCCCCGATCGCAGCGAGCGCCGTGCCGAGATTGATTGCGGTCGTGGTCTTGCCGACGCCGCCCTTCTGATTGGCGATGGCCAGCGTCCGCGGGCGGACGGCCTCCGCGCTAACGGCCGGCTTGCCGAACGCGACGACCTGAGGTTCGGCAGGCTGATCGGTTGTCGAATCGGTCATGTCGCATTCCATCGGTTTTTGGCGGTCCGGGCTATCCCCGCTAAATCGCCTTTTAAATCAATGGCCTAGCTGGTCTAAAGAGGCCTTAGGCCGCGGACGATGACGATCGCACTCTGGGGACTTGTCTTGCTGGGCACCTTAGACGCCTCAAGTCTCCAATATTTAGCGGCATCGGTCAATTCAGCATCTACATCTTGTCCCTTCAGGAACAAGCCGATCGCACCCCGATTGATCAGAGGAAACGCCTGATCGCAGAGGATTTTCAACGGGGCGAGCGCACGCGCGGTCACCGCGTGGACGGTTTCTGCACAGCTTTCCCCAAATTTCTCCGCCCGCTCCTGATGAACGACCGCCGGTGCACCGGTCGCCCTCACCGCTTCACGCAAGAAAGCAGCCTTTTTTCCATTACTTTCAATGAGATGGACTTGAGCTCCCGCGTGGCCCGCAAGCGCGCAGGCAATCGGTATCCCTGGAAAGCCGCCGCCAGAACCGAAGTCGACCCAGAGGCGCGCCTCAGGCGCCAGGGGCAGGAGCTGGAGCGAATCAGCGATATGGCGGGTCCACAATTCGGGAAGTGTTGAAGGCGCCACGAGGTTCGTCTTTTTCTGCCAGCCCAATAGCAAGTCGACGAAGATATCCAGGCGCTTTTCCGTTTCACGTGAAACACGCGCGAGCGTGCGTGCGTGATTTTTGTCCGCACTCAGATCAAAAGTCCCCTGCCCGCTTTTGCTCACGCGGTCTTCGCGGAATTTTTCTTGCCGCGCCGGACGCGCGCGACCAGCAAAGTCAGCGCCGCCGGCGTGACGCCATCGATGCGGCTTGCATGTCCGATCGTGCGCGGCCGATGCGCCTGCAATTTTTGTTTCATCTCGTTCGACAGTCCGGAAAGCGCCGCGTAGTCGAGGTCCTCCGGCAATTCAAAATTCTCGTCGCGCCGATATGCCGCGATGTCAGCGGCCTGACGCGAAAGATAAACATCATACTTCGCGTCGATCTCGAGCTGCTCGGCGATCTTCGGCGCGAGCTCGCCAAAGCGTGGCCATATTTTAGCGAGATCGGATATCGCCACGTACGGATACGACAACAACTCAAATGCCGTGCGACGCTGTCCATCTTTGTTGAGCGATAGTCCGTAACGTTCCGCTTCTTTCGGCGTGAGCGAAACCGCTTTGGCAAATTCGCGCGCGTCTTTCAGCGCTGACGATTTTTTGCGATGCGCGTGCGCGCGCTCCGCGCTCACGCAACCGATCGCAATTCCGGTTTCGGTCAAACGTTGATCGGCATTGTCCGCGCGCAACTGCAAACGATACTCGGCGCGCGAAGTAAACATGCGATACGGCTCGCTGACACCGCGCGTGACGAGATCATCGATCATCACGCCAAGATAGGCTTGCGCGCGATCGACGATGATTTCCGCGCCCTCGCCTGCCAAAGCCGCAGCATTGAGACCAGCAAGAAGCCCTTGTGCCGCGGCTTCTTCGTATCCTGTGGTGCCATTGATTTGACCCGCCAGGAACAGCCCGCGCAATCGTTTGGCTTGCAGCGTCGGCGCAAGCTCGCGCGGATCCACGTAATCGTATTCAATCGCGTAGCCCGGACGAATGAAGCGCGCGTTTTCCAACCCGGGAATCGTCGCGACCAACGCGTGTTGAACGTCTTCCGGAAGCGATGTGGAAATTCCGTTCGGATAGACCGTGTGATCGTCGAGACCTTCGGGCTCCAGGAATATCTGGTGCCCGTCACGCTCGCCAAACTTCACGATCTTGTCTTCGATTGACGGACAATAGCGCGGACCACGACTGGCAATCTGCCCCGAGTACATTGGTGACCGATGCACATTGTCGCGAATGATTTTATGCGTGGCCACATTGGTCCGCGTGATGCCGCATTCGATCTGCGGATTTTCAATGTGCGTTGTCAGCATTGAAAATGGTTCAGGCGGATCGTCGCCGGGCTGCATTTCGAGCGCGGACCAATTGATCGTGCGGCCATCGAGCCGCGGCGGCGTTCCTGTTTTCAAACGGCCGAGTTGAAATCCGAAGGTCTCGAGCGTGCGCGAAAGACCCATTGCCGGCGCTTCACCGGCGCGGCCCGC
>DASYSQ010000191.1:0-45109 GCA_036003145.1 Pseudolabrys sp. | reverse complement strand
CCTGATGCCGGTGGAAGATGTGTTCTCGATCTCGGGCCGCGGCACCGTCTGCACCGGCCGTGTCGAGCGCGGCATCATCAAGGTGGGTGAAGAGGTGGAAATCGTCGGCATTCGCCCGACGGTCAAGACCGTGGTCACCGGCGTTGAAATGTTCCGCAAGCTGCTCGATCAGGGTGAGGCGGGCGACAACATCGGCGCGCTCCTGCGCGGCACCAAGCGCGAGGAAGTCGAGCGCGGTCAGGTGCTGTGCAAGCCCGGCTCGGTCAAGCCGCACACGAAATTCAAGGCGGAAGCCTACATCCTCACCAAGGAAGAGGGCGGCCGTCATACTCCGTTCTTCACCAACTATCGTCCGCAGTTCTATTTCCGCACAACCGACGTGACAGGTGTGGTGCACCTGCCGCAAGGCACGGAAATGGTTATGCCGGGCGACAACGTGGCGATGGAAGTGCACCTGATCGTGCCGATCGCCATGGAGGAGAAACTGCGTTTCGCCATTCGCGAGGGTGGCCGTACGGTCGGCGCCGGCGTGGTGGCGAGCATCATCGAGTGATGAATTCGGGCGTGATGGCCGGGCCAATCCCGGCCATCCGCGTCTTTACACAGGTTAGGCATTCCGTGGTTGCCCGTCTGACGGGCGGGCACGACGGACGAGAGAAACGACAATGAACGGCCAGAATATCCGGATCCGGCTCAAGGCGTTCGATCACCGCATCCTCGATGCGTCGACGCGCGAGATCGTGAATACGGCCAAGCGCACCGGTGCGCAGGTCCGTGGCCCGATTCCGCTGCCGACGAGAATCGAGAAATTCACGGTGAACCGCTCGCCGCACGTCGACAAGAAGAGCCGCGAACAGTTCGAGATGCGCACGCACAAGCGCCTCTTGGACATCGTCGATCCAACGCCGCAAACGGTGGACGCGCTGATGAAGCTCGACCTCGCTGCCGGCGTTGACGTCGAGATCAAACTGTAAGGCCGGGATGGGATTAGCAATGCGTTCGGGCGTGGTTGCGCAGAAGGTCGGAATGACACGGGTGTTCACCGAAGCCGGTGAGCACGTGCCGGTCACGGTGCTGCGTCTTGCGCAGTGCCAGGTGGTCGCTCACCGTACCAAAGACAAGAATGGCTATGTGGCGCTGCAGCTCGGCTCGGGCGCGCGCCGCGCCAACAATATGAACAAGGCGGATCGCGGTTATTTCGGCAAGCAGAACGTGGAACCCAGGCGCAAGCTCGCCGAATTCCGCGTGACCGAAGATGCCTTGATCCCCGTTGGCGCCGAAATCACGGCCGATCACTTCATTCCGGGCCAGTTCGTCGATGTCTGCGGCATCACGATCGGCAAGGGCTTTGCCGGCGGCATGAAGCGCTGGAATTTCGCGGGGCTGCGTGCTTCGCACGGCGTATCGATCTCGCATCGCTCGATCGGTGGCACCGGCGGCCGTCAGGACCCGGGCAAGACCTTCAAGAACAAGAAAATGCCTGGCCATCTCGGTGTCGAACGCGTCACCACGCTCAATCTCAAGGTCGTGCAGACGGATGTTGAGCGCGGCCTCATTCTGGTCGAGGGCGCAGTGCCCGGATCAAAGAGCGGTTGGGTGACGGTGCGCGACGCAGTGAAGAAAAAACTGCCCAAGGAAGCGCCGAAGCCTGGCAAGTTCCGCGTGAGCGAAGCGGCCGAAGCAAAGACTGAGTCGGAGCAGGCCAAGCCGGCGTCCGATCAAGCACCCAATGCGGAGCAGGCGGCCGCGCTAGCGGCTGCCGCCGCCGAGCAGGCTGCAAAAGCTGCAACGCAGGCTGCAAAGGCCGCCGATCAGGCCGCCAAGGCTGCCGACAAGGCTGCCGACAAGGCCGCGTCCGCTGCTAAGAAGAAGGAGGGCGAGTGATGGAGCTCAAGATCGTCGCCCTCGACGGCAAGGAAGCCGGCAAGGCCACGTTGTCGGACACAATCTTTGGCCTCGAGCCGCGTACCGACATCATCCAGCGTTGTGTCAATTGGCAGCTCGCCAAACGTCAGCGCGGCACCCACAAGACCAAAGGTCGCGCGGAAATCTGGCGCACGGGCAAGAAGATGTACGCGCAAAAGGGGACCGGCGGTGCGCGTCACGGCTCCGCGCGCGTGCCCCAATTCCGCGGCGGTGGCCGTGCGTTCGGCCCGGTCGTGCGCAGCCACGCTATCGATCTGCCGAAAAAGGTGCGTGCGCTCGCGCTCAAGCACGCACTGTCGTCGAAGGCCAAGGACGGCGGCATCATTGTGATCGAGAAGGCAACGGCGAAAGACGCCAAGACCAGCGGGCTCGCAAAGCAATTCGGCAAGCTCGGCCTCGAAAATGCGCTGATCATCGACGGCGCGGAGATCGACGCCAACTTCCGCAACGCGGCGCGTAACATTCCGAATATCGATGTCCTGCCGGTTCAGGGCATCAACGTGTATGACATCTTGCGGCGCAAGACCCTGGTGCTGACCAAGGCCGCGCTCGATGCACTGGAGGCGCGATTCAAATGAGCACCAGCGATCCGCGCCACTACGACGTCATCATCGCCCCGGTGATCACCGAAAAGGCGACGATGGCATCCGAGTACAACAAGGTCATGTTCAAGGTGGCCATCCACGCGACCAAGCCGCAGATCAAGGAAGCGGTTGAGAAGCTGTTCGACGTCAAGGTGAAAAGCGTCAACACACTCACGCGGCCGGGGAAGCGAAAAGTGTTCCGCAACAGGATCGGGCAACAGTCCGACGTGAAGCGCGCGATCGTGACTCTCGAAGAGGGTCACCGGATCGATGTGACCACGGGATTGTAAGGGAGCGTTGCGATGGCGTTAAAGACATACAATCCGGTGACGCCGGGCCAGCGCCAGCTGGTGATCGTTGACCGCTCGACCCTGCACAAGGGTCCGCCGGTCAAGGCGCTCACCGAAGGACAGAATTCGACAGGTGGCCGAAACAACCACGGCCGCATCACTTCGCGTTTCCGTGGCGGCGGTCACAAGCAGGCATATCGCCGGATCGATTTCCGCCGGACGAAATTTGACATGCCCGCGACCGTTGAGCGGCTGGAATACGATCCGAACCGCACGGCCTTCATCGCGCTCATCAAGTACGAGGACGGCGAACTCTCCTACATCCTGGCGCCGCAGCGACTTGCGCCGGGCGATAGCGTGATTGCTTCCGAGCATGCCGACGTAAAGCCGGGCAATGCGATGCCGATCGCGAATATTCCGGTCGGCACCATCGTGCACAATGTCGAGACAAAGATCGGCAAGGGCGGTCAGATCGCGCGCTCGGCCGGCACTTATGTTCAGATCGTGGGACGCGATCAGGATTACGTCATCCTGCGTCTGAGCACGACCGAGCAGCGCATCGTGCACGGCCGCTGCATGGCGACGGTCGGCGCGGTGTCCAATCCGGACAACATGAACACGACGATCGGCAAGGCCGGTCGCCAGCGCTGGAAGGGGCGCATGCCGCACAACCGCGGCATCACCATGAATCCAGTCGACCACCCGCATGGCGGCCGCACCAAGGGCGGCAAGCATTGGGTCACGCCGTGGGGCTTCCCGACCAAGGGGAAGAAAACCCGCAAGAACAAGCGCACCGAACGCTTCATTGTTGCGAGCCGGCACGATCGCAAGAAGAAGCAGCAGTAAGGACAGAAGCTATGACGCGTTCAGTTTGGAAAGGTCCTTTTGTCGATGGCTATCTGCTGCGCAAGGCAGAGGCTTCCCGCTCTTCGGGTCGCCACGAAATGATCAGGATATGGAGCCGGCGTTCGACCATTTTGCCTCAGTTCGTGGGGCTGAATTTCGGCGTCTATAACGGCCAGAAGCACATTCCGGTGCTCGTGAACGAAGAAATGGTCGGTCACAAGTTCGGCGAGTTTGCGCCGACCCGGATGTTCTACGGCCATTCTTCCGACCGCAAAGCCAAACGCGCTCCTGCAGCGCCTGGTGCGGCTCCGGCTCCGGCCGCACCCGCGCCGGCGGCAAGCTAAGGGATAGGGATAAAGAGTATCGCCATGGGCAAGCGCCAACGCGAGAGAGACCTCGAGGATAACGAGGCAAAGGCAGTGAGCAAGATGCTGCGGATTTCTCCGCAGAAGCTCAATCTCGTCGCGCAGATGATCCGCGGCAAGAAGGTCGCGAGCGCGCTCGCCGATCTCGAGTTTTCGCGCAAGCGCATCGCCAAGGACGTCCGCAAGTGCCTGGAATCGGCGATTGCCAACGCAGAGAACAATCACGACCTCGACGTCGACGACCTCGTCGTCGCCGAGGCCCATGTCGGCAAGGCGCTCGTGATCAAGCGCTTCACCCCGCGCGGCCGTGGCCGTGTCGGACGCATTCTCAAACCGTTTTCTCACCTGACGATCGTCGTACGTCAGGTCGAGGCGCGGGCAGAAGCCTGAGGAGTAATCGATGGGTCAAAAAGTCAATCCGATCGGGCTGCGCCTCGGCATCAACCGCACCTGGGATTCGCGGTGGTTCGCCGGCAAGGCGGAATACGGCACGCTGCTGCATGAGGACATCAAGATCCGCAAGGAGCTGATGAAGCAGCTCAAGCAGGCCGCGGTGTCGCATATCGTAATCGAGCGCCCGCACAAGAAGTGCCGCGTCACCATCCACTCGGCTCGCCCGGGCGTGGTGATCGGCAAGAAAGGCGCCGACATCGAGAAGTTGCGCAAGTCCGTTGCCAAGCTCACCGACAGCGATGTCGTCATTAACATCGTCGAAATTCGCAAGCCTGAGCTTGATGCGCAGCTCGTCTCTGAATCGATCGCCCAGCAACTCGAGCGGCGGGTCGCTTTCCGCCGTGCGATGAAGCGCGCCGTGCAGTCGGCGATGCGTCTCGGCGCCGAGGGCATCCGGATTAACTGCTCAGGCCGCCTGGGCGGTGCCGAAATCGCGCGCATGGAGTGGTACCGCGAAGGCCGCGTGCCGCTGCATACGCTGCGCGCCGATGTTGATTACGGCGTTGCCACCGCATTCACCACGTACGGCACCTGCGGTGTCAAAGTCTGGATCTTCAAGGGCGAAATTCTCGAACACGATCCGATGGCGCAAGACAAGAAGCTTGCCGAGGGCGACACCGGTCGTCCGCGCCGTGAAACCGCGGCCTGAGGGGACCAACAGAGTTAAGTCATGCTGCAACCGATCCGCACAAAGTTTCGCAAGGCGTTCAAGGGCCGCATTCACGGCGTCGCCACCAGCGGCACCACGCTCGCCTTTGGCCAATACGGCCTCAAGGCGCTGGAGCCCGAGCGTGTCACCGCGCGTCAGATCGAAGCTGCGCGCCGTGCGCTCACCCGTTTCATGAAGCGGTCCGGCCGCGTATGGATCCGCGTATTCCCCGACGTGCCGGTGTCGAAGAAGCCGATCGAAGTTCGCATGGGCAAGGGCAAGGGTACGCCCGAACTTTGGGTGGTCCGTGTAAAGCCCGGCCGCATCCTGTTCGAGGTCGACGGCATTCCTGTTGCCGTCGCCAAGGAGGCGCTGGCGCTTGCTGCAGCCAAGCTGCCGGTCAAGACCCGTTTTATTGAACGTATCGCCGAGTGACGCCATGAAAGCCGCAGACGCAAGAGCGATGACGCTCGACCAACTCGATGACGAAGTGCTCAAGCTCAAGAAGGAGCAGTTCAATCTGCGCTTCCAGCGTGCCACGGGCCAGCTCGAGAATACCTCGCGCGTGCGCATCATTCGCCGCGACATCGCGCGGATGAAAACCGTTGCGGCGCAGAAGCGCGCCGGAATGCCGGAACCGGCCCCGAAGGCCGACGCTGCGCCTGCACCGGCCAAGAAGAGCAAAGCTGCCAAACCGAAGGCTGCCGCGAAGCCGAAGTCGCGCGCCAAGTCGAACAAGTCGAAGTCGAAGGGATAAGGGGTTCGAGATGCCGAAGCGTACGCTCCATGGCGTTGTCGTGAGCGACAAGCAGGATAAGACCGTGGTTGTGCGCGTTGAACGTCGCTTTACGCACCCGACGATGAAGAAAACCATTCGCCGGTCGAAGAAATATCATGCCCACGACGAGGCCAACACCTATTCGGTGGGGGACGTGGTGTGGATCGAGGAGCGCCGCCCGATTTCCAAACTCAAGCGCTGGGCTGTGGTCCGGGGCGAGAAGAAACAGAAAGTTCAATGAGCGCTATGCGCGACCATACAGTGAGATCCGCATCATGATCCAGATGCAAACCAACCTCGACGTGGCGGACAATTCCGGCGCGCGTCGCGTCATGTGCATCAAGGTGCTTGGTGGCTCCAAGCGTAAGTACGCCACCATCGGGGACATCATCGTCGTCTCGGTGAAGGAAGCAATTCCACGTGGCCGCGTGAAGAAAGGCGACGTGATGAAGGCTGTCGTCGTACGCATCTCCAAGGACATCAAGCGCCCGGACGGCTCCGTGATCCGCTTTGACCGCAATGCGGCGGTGCTGATCACGCCGCAGATGGAGCCGGTCGGTACCCGTATCTTCGGGCCGGTGCCGCGCGAACTGCGAGCCAAGAATCACATGAAGATCATCTCGCTCGCCCCGGAGGTGCTGTGATGGCCGCCAAGATCCGCAAGGGCGATAAAGTCGTTGTACTGACCGGCCGCGACAGGGGCCGCACCGGCGAGGTGATAGAGGTGCGCCCCGATCAGGATCGGGCACTCGTGCGCGGCGTCAACATGGTCAAGCGCCACCAGCGCCAGACAGCGCAGCAGGAAGGCGGGATCATCTCCAAGGAGAGTTCCGTCCATTTGTCCAATCTGGCGGTCGCAGATCCCAAGGACGGCAAGCCGACTCGCGTCGGATTCAAGTTCGTGGGCGAGGGCGACGCGCGCAAGAAAGTGCGCGTCGCCAAGCGTTCCGGAGTCGAGATCGATGGCTGATACACAGCAACAGGGCAACGAGCCCAAGAAAAAGCCACCCCAGGCACCGAAAGGCGCCAAGGATGGCGGCGCGCCCAAGAGCGATGCACCGAAGGTGAAGAAGCCGCGTGAGCGCTCCGACTATGTCGCGCGCCTGAAGACGCATTTCGAGCAGGACGTACGCGAGCAGCTGACCAAGCAGTTCAGCTACACCAACCGCATGCAGGTGCCCAAGATCACCAAGGTCGTGCTCAACATGGGCATCGGCGAGGGTGTCGCCGACCGCAAGAAAGTGGACAACGCCGCCAATGACCTGTCACTGATCGCCGGCCAGAAGGCAGTGATCACCAAGTCGCGCAAGTCGATCGCGACCTACAAGTTGCGCGATGGCCAGGCCATCGGCTGCAAGGTCACGCTGCGCAAGGCGCGCATGTACGACTTCATCGACCGGCTGGTGAACATCGTGCTGCCGCGTGTGCGCGACTTCCGCGGCCTCAATCCGAAGAGTTTCGACGGCGGTGGGAACTACAGCCTCGGCATCAAGGAATACACCGTGTTCCCAGAGATCGATTTCGACAAGGTTACCGATACCTGGGGCCTCGATATCACCGTTTGCACGAGCGCGCGCAATGATGAAGAAGCGCGCGCTCTGCTGACCGCGTTCAACTTCCCGTTCCGGCAGTGAGGTCGGTCCTCATACGCGGAACCGCAAGGAGCGAAAGCATGGCGAAGAAAAGTTCGATCGAGAAAAACAACAGGCGGCGCAGGATGGCAAAGAAATTTGCCAGCCGGCGCGCGAAGCTCAAGACGATCGCGCACGACAAGAAGCTGCCGATGGAGGAGCGTTTTGCCGCTACTCTGAAGCTCGCCGAAATGCCGCGCAATTCCTCGAAGACGCGCATACGCAACCGCTGTGAACTCAGCGGCCGCCCGCGCGCCTATTACCGGAAACATCGCTTGAGCCGTATCGCTTTGCGCGAGCTTGGCTCCAAAGGCCTCATTCCGGGTCTTGTGAAGTCGAGCTGGTGAGGAGGGCGCGATGGTGAACGATCCGATCGGCGACATGATCGCGCGTATCCGCAACGCGCAAATGCGGAATAAGTCGAAGGTCTCGATGCCGGGGTCCAAGCAGCGCGAGCGCGTGCTCGAGGTGCTCAAGACCGAAGGCTTCATCCGCGGCTACGCCAGCGTGGCGCATGCCAGCGGCCGCTCCGAGCTGGAGATCGAGCTGAAATATTTCGACGGCGAGCCGGTGATCCGCGAAATCGAGCGCATCTCCAAGCCGGGACGTCGCGTTTACGTGGCGGTTCGAAATCTGCCGCGCATCAACAACGGTCTTGGCGTCGCCATTCTGTCGACTCCCAAGGGCGTGATGGCCGACCACGCTGCCCGCGAGGCCAATGTGGGCGGCGAAATCATCTGCACGGTGTTCTAATGTCACGCATCGGCAATAAAGCGGTCACAGTTCCGACGGGCGTTACCGCCAATGTGGACGGCCAGACCGTGAAGGTGAAGGGCCCCAAGGGCGCCCTTCAGGTCGTTGTTCACGACGATGTTTCGGTTGCGATGGACAAGGGCGCGATCAAGCTCGAGCCGCGCGGCGAGGGCAAGCGCGCTCGCTCGATGTGGGGCACCTCGCGTACCCTGGTCGCCAACGTGATGTCGGGCGTGACCAAAGGCTTCGAGGAGAAGCTTGAGATCACCGGCGTCGGATATCGTGCCGCGGTTCAGGGAAAGACGCTGCAATTGCAGCTCGGATTTTCCCACGACGTGAACTATCCGATCCCGGAAGGCATCGCGATCACGACACCGAAGCCGACCGAAATCGTGGTGACAGGCGTCGACAAGCAGAAAGTCGGCCAGGTCGCCGCCGAGATCCGCGGTTACCGCCCGCCCGAGCCCTACAAGGGCAAAGGCGTGAAATACGCAAACGAGTACATCTTCCGCAAGGAAGGCAAGAAGAAGTAAGGGATACGCGCGATGTCGAGATTGACTGACCGAACTGCGCGACGGACGGCGGCGGTGCGCCGCAAGGTCAAGCTTGCGGCCGGCACCAGCGGTCGCGCGCGGCTGTCGGTGTTTCGTTCGTCCAAACACATCTATGCGCAACTGATTGATGATGTGAAGGGCGCGACTCTGGCAGCAGCCTCCTCGCTGGAAAAGACGATGCGCGAAGGCGCCAAGACGGGTGCCGACATTGCGGCGGCGAAGGCGGTCGGCAAGCTGATTGCCGAACGAGCGAAGGAAAAAGGCATCAAGGACGTCGTGTTCGACCGCGGCGGCTATCTCTATCACGGACGCATCAAGGCGCTGGCCGACGCCGCGCGTGAAGGCGGCCTCAACTTTTAACGGATTGGTCAATCATGGCACATGAACCACGACGAGAGCGCGGCGAACGCGGCGGACGCGAGGAGCGCGACAGCGAGTTCACCGACAAGCTGGTGCACATCAACCGCGTGGCCAAGGTGGTCAAGGGCGGCCGCCGTTTCGGCTTTGCTGCGCTGGTGGTGGTGGGCGACCAGAAAGGCCGGGTCGGTTTTGGCCACGGCAAGGCTCGCGAAGTACCGGAAGCGATCCGCAAGGCGACAGATGCTGCCAAGCGCGGCCTGACGCGCGTTCCGTTGCGCGAAGGCCGGACGCTGCATCACGATGTTCTCGGCCGTCACGGCGCGGGCAAGGTATTCCTGCGCGCTGCCCCTCCGGGCACGGGCATTATCGCCGGTGGTCCGATGCGCGCAGTGTTCGAAACTCTCGGCATGCAGGACGTTGTGGCGAAATCACTCGGGTCGTCGAATCCCTACAACGTAGTGCGGGCGACCTTCGATGCGCTCAAGCACCAGGATTCACCGCGCTCGGTTGCAGCCCGCCGCAATATCAAGGTGTCCACCTTGCAGTCGCGCCGCCGCGAAGGCGACGCGGAAGCGGCGGCTGATTAAGGAATTTGGCGCATGGCTCAGGCACAAAAGACGATCAAGATCGAGCAGGTGGGCAGCCCTCAACGGCGCCATCACGATCAGCGCGCGACGCTGATCGGGCTCGGTCTCAACAAAATCGGCCGCATGCGCGATTTGCCGGATACGCCGGCGACCCGCGGCATGATCCGCAAGGTGCAACACCTGGTGCGCGTGGTCGGCGACGCGAAGTAAGAGGATACGCTACGATGAAACTCAACCAGATTGCCGACAAGCCGGGTTCGCGAAAGAAGCGCATGCGAATCGGGCGTGGCATCGGCTCGGGCATGGGCAAGACCGGCGGGCGCGGCGGCAAAGGCCAGACTGCGCGGTCCGGCGTGCGCATCAAAGGCTTCGAAGGCGGCCAAATGCCGCTGCATCGGCGGCTGCCGAAACGCGGTTTCCGCAATACGTCATTCGCGGTCAGGCTCAACGAAGTCAACCTTGGCAAAGTGCAGGCCGCGATCGATGCCGGTCTCATTGATGCCAAGGCTCCCGTCGATGCCGCAGCCATGGTCAAGGCCGGCCTGATGCGGCGCGCGAAGGGCGGCGTGAAGCTCCTTGGTGACGGCGAGCTCAAGAGCAAGGTCGAATTTTCGGTCTGGCGCGCCTCGAAATCTGCCGTTGCGGCGGTGGAGAAGGCCGGCGGGACGGTGAAAGTCCTTGCGCCGGCCAAGGAAGCGGACGCCGAGCCAAAGGGAAAGAATAAGCGCAAGGCCCTGGAAGCTGCCAAAGGCGGCGACAAGGGTGGCGATAAGCCAAAAGGCGGCAAGCCCAAGGCGGATGCGAAGGTGGATGCGGAAGCCGAGGCGCCGAAGGCCGAATAATGGCGGCCATCCGCCGGGTTCAAGTTCGGGAAGGCTTACCTATCTAAAAGGACAAACCGCGGGGCGACGCGGCGGAACGGCTGGGGGCGGCAGGAGCAACTGATGGTTTCGGCAGCGGAACAACTGGCGGCCAATCTCAATTTCTCGGCGCTCGCCAAGGCGGAAGAGCTCAAGAAGCGCATCTGGTTTACCGTCGGCGCGTTGCTGGTCTATCGCCTCGGCACCTACATTCCGTTGCCCGGTATTGACCCCAACGCCTGGGAGCAGATCTTCAATACCCAGGCGGGCGGCATTCTCGGCATGTTCAACATGTTCTCTGGTGGCGGCATCCACCGGATGGCGATCTTTGCGCTCAACATCATGCCGTACATTTCGGCCTCGATCATCATTCAGCTGATGACAACGGTCTCGCCGACGCTTGAAGCGCTCAAAAAGGAAGGCGAGCAGGGCCGCAAGATCATGAACCAGTACACACGGTATCTCACCGTGGTTCTCGCGGCATTTCAGGCCTACGGCATCGGGGTCGGTCTGCAGGGCACCGGAAGCGTGGTCAGCAGCCCGGGAATCTTCTTCCTGTTGTCGACAACGATCACGCTCACTGGCGGCACCATGTTCCTGATGTGGCTGGGCGAGCAGATCACCTCGCGCGGCATCGGCAATGGCATTTCGCTCATCATCCTGTCGGGAATCGTGGCGCAACTGCCGTCGGCGATCGCCGGCACTCTCGAGCTTGGCCGTCAGGGCGCGTTGTCGACCGGACTCATTCTCCTCGTGATCGTGATGGCGGTCGCCGTCATCGCCTTCATTGTTTTCATGGAACGCGCGCAGCGGCGCCTTCTGATCCAGTATCCCAAACGTCAGGTCGGCAACCGCATGTTCGAGGGTCAGTCCTCGCACTTGCCGCTTAAATTAAACACCTCGGGCGTGATCCCGCCGATTTTCGCGTCTTCGCTGTTGCTGCTGCCGACCACGGTCGCAAACTTCAATGCAGGGCAAGGACCCGGCTGGCTTACGACGGTCACGACGCTGCTGGGGCACGGCCGGCCAATGTTCCTCATTCTCTACATCGCGCTGATCGTGTTCTTCGCGTTTTTCTACACCGCGGTCGTATTCAATCCGACAGAAACGGCAGAGAATTTGAAGAAACACGGCGGGTTTCTTCCTGGCATCCGCCCGGGCGAGCGCACCGCCGAGTACATCGATTATGTGCTGACCCGCATCACCGCGGTTGGCGCACTCTATCTCGCCATCGTCTGTCTTATTCCGGAAATCCTGATTTCTTATGCGGCGGTGCCGTTTTATTTCGGCGGCACGTCGCTGTTGATCGTGGTCAGTGTCACGATGGACACGGTGGCGCAGATCCAAGGCTATCTGCTCGCACATCAGTATGAAGGACTGATCAAGCGCTCGAAGCTGCGAGGTCGCTCGCGATGAGAGTGATTTTGCTCGGCCCGCCGGGGGCGGGGAAGGGCACGCAAGCGCAGCGTTTGATAGCCAAACACGGAGTTGTCCAGCTTTCGACGGGTGACATGCTGCGCAGCGCCGTCGCAGCGGGAACGCCGGTTGGCCTTCGCGCCAAAAGCATTATGGAACGAGGCGAGCTGGTCCCTGACGACGTCGTGGTGGCGATCATTGCCGATCGCATCGATCAGCCTGATGCCAAACGCGGCTTCGTGCTTGACGGATTTCCGCGCACCGTGCCGCAGGCCGAGGCGCTTGACCGATTGCTCACCGAGCGGGGCCTCAAACTCGACGCGGTGATCGAGTTGAAGGTGGATGAGGGAATTCTTCTTCAACGCATCGAGAAGCGGATCGCCGATATGACCGCCCGCGGCGAGAAGATACGTTCGGATGATAATCCGGAGGTGCTCAAGGGCCGTCTCTTTGCTTATCGGGAGCAAACGGCCCCGCTCGTCGGCCACTACGCCGGCAAAGGCCTGCTCGAGCGCGTGGACGGGATGGCCGCGGTTGACGATGTCTCGGCGCAGATCGACCGCCTACTGGCGCCCGCAAAGGCGCCTCGGGCGGCTCGGATGGCTGGTCGCAAGACCGGTCGCAAATCCACGGCCAAGGCCGGTCCCATGGCCGGGCCCATGGCCGGGCCCATGGCCGCTCCAAAGTCAAAGTCCAGAGCGAGCCGCCGCCCGAAGAGCAAAGCCGCCAAGGCGGTCAAGCGGACGGCCCGTAAGGGGAGCGCGCGCCGGACACGGCCCACGGCGACCAGGCGCAAAAACAAGCCAGGACAGCACAAAAACCGTACCCGGCGGAGGTTGACGAGGACGCGATGAATCCCTTAATAAGCTGCACATTCAGGAGTTTGACGCGATGCCGGCCCCCAATAAGGCGGGGGACGGGCGTCGTGTTACGCTTTGCGCTATCCCCTTCCAGGGACACAAGAATTCGGCGCCTTTCGCGCCATCGGCCGATATAGGAGAAGTTAAGTGGCTCGTATCGCGGGCGTCAATCTACCGACCAACAAGCGCGTCGTGATCGCGCTGCAATACATCCATGGCATCGGGTCCAGGACTGCCCAGGATATCATGGGCAAGGTTAACCTGCCGTCCGAGCGCCGGGTGTCGCAGCTGACCGACGCCGAGGTGCTGCAGATCCGCGAAATCATCGACCGCGACTACATGGTCGAGGGCGATCTTCGGCGCGAAGTTCAATTGAATATCAAACGGCTGATGGATCTCGGCTGCTACCGGGGCTTGCGCCACCGCAAGGGGCTTCCGGTTCGTGGTCAGCGCACCCACACCAATGCGCGGACCCGCAAGGGCCCGGCCAAGACGATCGCCGGCAAGAAGAAGACCCCGGGACCGACTTGATAACAGGATGAGCCCCGCGCCGACGACGGCGCACGGGCGCGAAAGGATTGAGAATGGGTAAGGAAGCCACCCGCGTCCGACGGCGCGAGCGAAAGAACATCGCCTCGGGCGTCGCCCATGTCGCGGCCTCGTTCAACAATACCATGATCACCATCACCGATGCGCAGGGCAACACCATCGCCTGGTCGTCGGCCGGGACCATGGGTTTCAAGGGCTCGCGCAAGTCGACGC
Organism: Pseudolabrys sp.; assembly: GCA_036003145.1. Lineage (GTDB taxonomy): Bacteria > Pseudomonadota > Alphaproteobacteria > Rhizobiales > Xanthobacteraceae > Pseudolabrys. The sequence goes on along the minus strand of DASYSQ010000191.1, from coordinate 31,435 downwards.
CCTATGCTGCGCAGGTCGCCGCAGAGGACGCCGCCAAGAAGGCGCAAGAGCACGGCATGCGCACCCTCGAGGTCGAGGTGTCGGGTCCCGGCTCAGGACGCGAGTCGGCGCTGCGATCGCTACAGTCGGCCGGCTTCACGATTACTTCGATCCGCGACGTGACGACAATTCCGCATAACGGCTGCCGGCCGCGAAAGCGTCGTCGCGTGTGATTTCCTTCGTGCGGGCTCAGGCGTCCCGCACGCGTGCTACCGCCGAGATTTTCCCCACGCGGCGGGTGGGGTGCGCGAGGCGCGACAAGGCCGCGCCGCTGAAAAGGTGAAGACGTGATCCAGAAGAATTGGCAGGAACTGATCAGGCCGAACAAGCTCCAGGTCTCCGCGGGCGGCGACGCCGCGCGGGTTGCAACGGTTGTCGCCGAGCCGCTCGAACGCGGATTCGGCGTCACGCTCGGAAATGCGCTGCGGCGCATTCTGCTATCCTCTCTGCAAGGCTCCGCGGTGCAATCGGTGCACATCGACGGCGTGCTGCACGAGTTCTCCTCGATCGCCGGTGTGCGCGAGGACGTCACCGACATGGTGCTCAACATCAAGGACATCGCCATCAAGATGCAGGGCGAGGGTCCCAAGCGGATGGTCGTGAAGAAGCAGGGCCCCGGCACAGTCACCGCCGGCGACATTCAGACCGTCGGCGACGTGGTCGTGCTCAATCCGGACCTCGTCCTCTGCACCCTCGATGAGGGCGCCGAGATCCGCATGGAATTCACCGTCAATACCGGCAAGGGTTATGTGCCGGCGGAACGCAACCGTCCCGAGGACGCTCCTATCGGACTTATCCCGGTCGACAGCCTCTATTCGCCGGTCCGCAAGGTTTCCTACAAAGTCGAGAACACCCGCGAGGGCCAGATCCTCGACTACGACAAACTTACAATGACCATCGAGACCAATGGCGCGGTGTCGCCCGAGGACTCGCTCGCCTATGCCGCGCGCATCCTGCAAGACCAGCTCAATGTGTTCGTGAACTTCGAGGAGCCGCGCAAGGCGGAAACCGCCGAGACCATTCCGGATCTGGCCTTCAACCCGGCCTTCCTCAAGAAGGTGGACGAGCTCGAACTGTCCGTGCGTTCGGCAAACTGTCTCAAGAACGACAATATCGTCTATATCGGCGACCTTGTGCAGAAGAGCGAAGCGGAAATGCTGCGCACGCCGAATTTCGGCCGCAAGTCGCTCAACGAGATCAAGGAAGTGCTGGCACAGATGGGCCTGCATCTCGGCATGGAAGTGCCAGGCTGGCCGCCCGAGAACATCGAGGAACTCGCCAAGCGCTTCGAGGATCACTATTGAGATTGTGAGGCGTCATGGCCGAGCCTGTCCCGGCCATCCACGTCTTGGTAAATAAACGGAAGTCGTGGATGCCCGGCAGAAGGCCAGGCATGACGAACGAGAGGACTGAGGAGTAGGCGATGCGTCACGGCAAGGTTCACCGCAAGCTCAACCGCACGGCGGAGCATCGCAAGGCCATGTTCGCCAATATGGCTGCGTCACTGATCAAGCACGAGCAGATCATCACGACGCTGCCGAAGGCGAAAGAGCTGCGGCCGATCGTGGAGAAGCTCGTGACGCTCGCAAAGAAGGGCGGGCTGCATGCCCGCCGCCAGGCGATTGCGGAAATCCGCGATATTACCCAGGTCAAGAAACTCTTTGATGTCATCGGTCCGCGCTACAAGGAGCGCGACGGCGGCTATACCCGCATCATGAAGGCGGGCTTTCGCTACGGCGACAACGCTGCGAAGGCCGTGATCGAATTCGTCGACCGTGACGTTGAGGCCAAGGGCAAGGATTCCGGCCCGGTCCAGGCGACCAAAGTCGACGAAGCGGCGACGGCGGCAGCCTGATCATCCACAATCGCTTTTCAAAAGGGCGGCCTTCCCGGCCGCCCTTTTTGTTTGCCGGACTGTGGCCGGCGGCTATGATCCTGCCCAAAGCGACCGCCCAGGGGGGACATTCATGACAATCCGGACAGTTTTGTTGGCAGCGATGCTTTCAGCCGCGCTCGCGAGCGCGGCCAGTGCGCAGTCAGATCAGGTCAAGCGAGGCGACTATCTCGCCAACGGAATTTTGACCTGCGCCAATTGCCACTCGCCGAAAGGCCCGCCCGCAGCCGTCGCCGGCAAGGATTACTCGGGCGGCCTGTCCTGGGATGAGCCGCCATTCAAGGTCACAGCGCCAAATATCACGCCGGACAAGGAAACCGGCATCGGCGGCTGGACCGACGCGGAGATCAAGACAGTCATGCGCACCGGCATACGGCCGAACGGCGTGCATGTCGCGATGATCATGCCGACCGGTTTTTATCACATCATGACCGACCGCGATCTTGATGCCGTGGTCGCGTATTTGCGCACCCTCAAACCGGTGAGCAACAAGGTTGCTGATCCGGTCTACAAGATGCCGCAGGTCGAGCATGTGATCCCCGGGGGCGAGAAACCGTTCAACGAAGGAATGATGAGCGACAAGCTCAAGAAGGGTTTCTATCTCGCGACCATCGCCCATTGCATGGAGTGCCATACGCCGATGGAGAAGGGCGTGCGCCAGTGGGACAGCCGCCTGGGTGCCGGTGGCTTCCAATTTCCCGGTCCGTGGGGCGTGTCGGTTGCGCGCAATATCACGTCGAGCAAGACCAAGGGGATCGGCGCCTGGAGCGACGACGATATCAAGCGCGCGATCACGACCGGCGTCAGCAAAGACGGCAGCAAGCTCAAGCCGCCGATGGGCTATCAGTACTACGCAACGCTGACGCCGGACGATCTCGACGCCATCGTGGCCTATCTGCGCACGGTGCCGGCGCTGGACTGACCGCTTTATCCCGGCCGACAGGAAAAGGGGTTCACGGCCTTCATTTAGGCCGGTGAGAGGCCTATATCTCGATCATTCGCCGGGATTCGATTTCATGCGCCGTAAAAGCCTCACCGCCATCCTGATTGCCGCCACACTCGCGGGCGCTGCCGCGGCGCAGGAGCGGCGGCTTCCGACGCAATCGGAGCTGCGGCTGTCTTATGCGCCGGTGGTGCAACACGTCGCGCCGGCGGTGGTCAATGTCTATGCCGCCAAGGTGGTGCAGAACCGCAACCCGCTGCTCGACGATCCGATCTTCCGCCGCTTCTTCGGCGTGCCCGGTGGAGGCGGCAATCAGCTGCAGCGGTCTCTCGGTTCCGGCGTGATCATCGATGCCGCGGGCCTGGTGGTGACCAACAATCATGTCATCGAGGGCGCGGATGAGGTCAAGGTTTCGCTCGCCGACAAACGCGAGTTCGAGGCCACGCTGGTGCTGAAGGATCCGCGCACCGACCTTGCGGTGCTGCGCATCAAGGACGGGCGCGAGCAGTTTCCCGTCCTCGATTTTGCCGATTCGGATGCAGTGCAAGTCGGCGATGTCGTACTGGCCATCGGCAATCCGTTTGGTGTCGGACAGACAGTCACACACGGTATCGTATCAGCGCTTGCGCGCACGCAAGTGGGCATTTCCGACTACCGCTTCTTCATCCAGACCGATGCCGCCATCAACCCGGGCAATTCCGGCGGCGCGCTTGTCGATCTGACCGGTAAACTGATCGGCATCAACACCGCCATCTTTTCGCGATCGGGTGGCTCGCAAGGCGTTGGCTTTGCCATCCCTGCCAACATGGTGCGCGTCGTGGTGGCTTCCGCGAAGATTGGCGGTACCGCGGTTGTGCGGCCCTGGCTCGGCGCCAAGCTGCAGGCAGTCACGTCCGAAATCGCCGACAGCATGGGTCTCAAGCGCCCGGCCGGCGCACTGGTCGCCAATGTGGCCGCGAACAGCCCGGCGGCGCGCGCCGGGCTGAAGGCGGGCGACCTGATCGTCTCGGTGGATGGGCAGAATGTCGATGACCCCAATGCATTCGACTATCGCTTCGCCACGAAGCCAATCGGCGGCAACGCCCGTCTCGCAATCCTCAGGGCGGGGCGCGAGCAGACAATGACGATCGCCCTGCAAAGCGCGCCTGAAACTCCTCGTGAGGAGATCGTGATTCGATCGCGCTCGCCATTTTCAGGCGTCAAGATCGCCAACCTGTCGCCCGCGCTCGTCGACGAATTGCAACTGCAAAATGCTGATCACGGCGTGGCGATCGTCGACGTCGACGCCGGATCCTATGCAAGCAATCTCGGATTCCAGCGCGGTGATGTGATTGAGGAAGTCAACGGCGAGCGCATTGACAAAACCCGCGACCTCGAGCGCCTGACGAGCACGCCCAACCGCAGCTGGCGAATTAACATTTTGCGTGGTGGGCAGAAGATTTCCGCGGTGTTCAGCGGATGACGCCGCGGGCGAAAGCGGACGGCCCGAGTCTGTTCGCTGCCGCGGGCCTGGACAAGGACGCACCGCGTCCGCTCGCAGACAAGCTCAGGCCGCAAAAGCTTGACGAAGTTGTCGGCCAGGATCATCTCCTCGGGCCCGACGGGGCGCTCACGCGAATGCTGGCAACGCGTTCCCTCGGTTCGCTGGTGTTCTGGGGGCCGCCCGGCACCGGCAAGACGACCGTCGCCCGGTTGCTGGCGCAGGCAACCGACCTGCATTTCGAGCAAATTTCGGCGATCTTCACCGGTGTCGCCGATCTCAAGAAAGTATTCGAGGAGGCGCGCCGCCGCCGCGAAATGGGGCAGGGCACGCTGCTTTTTGTCGACGAGATTCACCGATTCAATCGCGCCCAGCAGGACAGTTTTCTGCCGGTGATGGAGGACGGCACCATCATCCTGGTCGGTGCGACGACCGAAAACCCGTCCTTTGAACTGAATGCGCCGTTGCTGTCGCGCGCGCGTGTCCTTGTCTTCAGATCGCTCGATGAGGAAGCGATCGAAAGATTGCTCAAGCGCGCCGAGAAGATGGAGGATCGGCGCCTTCCTCTTGATGCGGCGGCGCGAGACGCTCTCAAGCGCATGGCGGACGGCGACGGACGGGCTGCCCTTACGCTTGCAGAAGAAGTCTGGCGCGCCGCGCGCAAGGATGAGGTTTTCGACAGCGCCAAATTACAGGACATCGTACAGCGCCGCGCGCCGATCTACGACAAATCGCAGGATGGCCACTACAATCTCATCAGCGCGCTGCACAAATCGGTGCGCGGCTCCGATCCCGACGCTGCGCTTTACTACCTCTGCCGCATGCTGGATGCCGGGGAGCCTGCGCTTTATATCGCGCGCCGTGTGGTGCGCATGGCGATCGAGGATATCGGGCTTGCCGATCCGCAGGCGCTGGTGATCGCCAACGCCGCCAAGGAAGCCTACGACTTCCTGGGCTCGCCGGAAGGCGAACTGGCGATCGCACAGGCGGTCATCTATTGCGCTACGGCGCCAAAATCGAACGCCGGGTATGCCGCCTTCGGTGCTGCCATGCGTACGGCGAAGGAAGCGGGTTCCCTGCTGCCGCCAAAACATATCCTCAATGCACCGACCAGGTTGATGCAGGAAGAGGGTTACGGCCGGGGCTATGCCTACGACCACGATGCCGAAGAAGCCTTTTCGGGCCAGAACTATTTCCCCGACGCGTTGGAGCGGCAGACATTTTACGATCCGCCCGAACGCGGCTTCGAGCGCGAGATCAGAAAGCGCCTGGAATATTGGGCGAAGCTGAGGAAGGAGCGGGCCCCCGAATGAGCCGCGGACGCTCCGGCCCGCGCCAGCCCGGCGGCGGCCGGCAATCAGCCGGACCGCGCGTGCGCGGCCGCGGTAACCGGCAAAAGCCGCAGCATTACTCCGGGCCGCGCGCCGAACACTCCGAACACCGATCGAGCGGCAAGCGCCACACTCTGTCCCGTCCCGCCAAGGTGCGGGCAGAGCGCGCCTCGCAGGGCGGCAAATCGGACCGTTCATCCACCGATCCTGAATTTACCCGTGATCGGAAAAAGAATTCGCAGGTCGGCCAAGACCGACCTGCGGCGAGCGGCTCGCGGGCGCCGCCCCGGGATGACGGACCAAAGGCCATGCAGTTTTCGGCCGGGGTGCAGACCGTCAGCGTCACACCGGACGAATCCGGCATGCGCGTCGATCGCTTTTTCGAGGCGCGCTTTCCGGGCCTGTCGTTCAGCCATATCCAGCGCATTATCCGCAAAGGCGAGGTGCGGGTGAACGGCAAGCGCACCCAGCCGAAGGCGCGCCTGGAAGCCGGGCAGGCGGTGCGAATACCGCCGCTGAAGGTGGACGCGCCGGCTCCGCGCGATGACGCGCCGCAAGCGCTGAAAGACCGCGCATACATCAGGTCGATCAGCCTTTACGAAGACGCTGATGTGCTGGTGCTCAACAAGCCAATGGGGCTTGCCGTGCAGGGCGGCTCCGGCACGACACGCCATATCGACGGCATGCTTGGTGCCTTACGCGGGCCGGGACCAGATGCCCAGCGTCCACGCCTGGTCCATCGGCTCGACAAGGACACGGCTGGATGCTTGCTGGTCGCCAAGACCCGGTTTGCCGCCGCGGCGCTTGCGAAAACTTTCCGGTCTCGCTCGGCGCGCAAGATCTATTGGGCGCTGGTCGCCGGTGTGCCAAAGCCGCAGCAGGGGCGCGTTTCCACTTTCCTCGCCAAGCAGGAGGTCGAGGAGGACAGCTTTATGCGCATCGCCAAACATGGCGAGAAAGACGCCGTTCATGCTGTCACCTACTACGCCGTGGTGGAAACCGCAGGGCAGAAAGTGACTTGGATTTCGCTCAAGCCTGTCACCGGCCGCACCCATCAATTGCGTGCGCATATGGCGCATGTCGGCAACCCTATCGTCGGCGACCCGAAATACTTCAACATCGAAAACTGGGAGTTTCCGGGCGGCATTCAGAACAAGCTGCATTTGCTGGCGCGGCGTATCGCAGTACCGCATCCGCGTGGGGGTGTGATCGACGTTTCTGCGCCTCTGCCACCTCACATGGAGCAATCATGGAATTTGCTCGGCTTCGATGCCAAGCGCTACGACCCCATTGAAGAGTCCCCGGAGGAGTAGCGGACCTACCCCGGGGTTCCTATCTTGTATGGGAGCAGGGTTCCTATCGGAGAGGAACGATGCGCGGATTCTTGGTCGTTGCGCTGTTTTTCATGTCGGCCCTGCCGACCACGCCTGCACGCGCGCAAGCCGGCAACATCATGAGCGACAACTACAGCATCATGGTTCCCGAGAAAGGGTCCAAACGGGAATTGCCGGAGCCCTGGCTTGCGCCGAAGTATAGATCCCCGCGCGGGACGGTGAAACACGTGGTTCTTCCGAAGTCGAAGATCGTGACCCCGCCGAACGCGGCCGTTCCGCCGTCTGTTTTCGTTCCGCAGACGGGGCGGACCTTCCAGAATTTGCCGACAGTGTCGGGCTCAGCCCCCGGCGGTGGCGAGACCTTTCAGGACCGTGCGGCCCGTTGCGCCCATCAGGCTGGCGTCTATGGCCAGGCCACAGGTGGCAACTACATGGGCGCGTGCGTCAATCAATAGCGGATCTTCATCTGCTACTTGAGAAACGTGATCGGTAATTTAGGGGCGTTTCTTCAAGTTAAGGTATGACTTTAGCGCCCGCGCGCATCAAATCTCATTCATCACCTGAGCGTAGGCGATCAGGGTAAATAACGCCGTGCCGCCAATGATGTTGCCGATCAGCACCGGCGCCATGAACTGGCTGACCATCTGCCACCACGCCCAATCTCCGGCCAGGATCAGAAGGTAGCCCTCCATGCTGCCGGCGACGATATGGGTAAAGCCGCCGACAGCGATGAGCCATGTGGTGAGCGTGATAACGTGGAATTGCGCGCGCTCGGCGCCCGGCATCAGCCAGACCATGGCGGCCATCAAAAAACCGGCGGCGACGGCACGAAAGAGCATCTCCGCCCAGCTGAAGGCGAGCAGATCGCGGCTGACCGTCACCATGCCATCATAAATCTGCGCCGGGAGTACGGGTGTGTACGTGCAAAACAGCGCCGCGAACAACGTGCCGGCTAGATTGGCCGCAAGCACGATCGCCCACAGCCGTGCCATGCGGCCGATATTTCTCCAGGTGAATTCGGCCGCGACCGGCAGCACGGCGGTGATCGTGCTCTCGGTGAACAATTGCTGGCGCGACAGCACAGCCATGATGAAGCCGACACAGTAGCCGAAGCTGGTCAGCAGCGGCTGCCACGATGCGTCAGGCAGATGCGTTCGCAGAATAGCCTGAGCCAATAGCGAGAAACTGATCGAAAGCCCGGCAGCGACTCCCGACCACCAAAGCGAGGTGAAAGGTCGCGCCATCTCTTCCTCGCCAAGACGGCGCACGACTTCATAGATGACCGGCGTGCGCGGGGTCGCCAGTTCCTCGACATCCTTGGCTTCGTCGGCGCTGATGCCGCGCCTGCGGCCATCGCTGCGCGCGGCCTTCTGGTGATTTTTGCGGGCAAAGGAGGCCTGAGCGCTCATGCGCGGAACAACGCATGCTCGAGGACCGGGTTCCACAGACAGCGATGCTTGACAGGCAACTAAAAGGTTGCATATTGTCGCCATGGATGCGGTGTTCAAAGCGCTGGCCGACGCCAGCCGACGAGAGCTGCTCGACCGGCTGCGTGCCGAAAACGGTCAAACATTGAATGGGCTCTGCGTGCGGCTTTCGATGACCCGGCAGGCGGTGAGCAAGCATCTGGCAATTTTGCAGGAAGCCAATCTCGTTGCCACTGTTTGGCGGGGCAGGGAGAAGCTGCACTACCTCAATCCTGTCCCGATCCACGAGATCGGCGAGCGCTGGATCGGGAAGTTCGAACGCTCACGCCTGCAGGCGCTGAGCGACATGAAAAAAGCATTGGAGGCGGGAGATGAGTAAACCGAAATTTGTCTATGTCACATTCATCCGAACGACACCCGATCAACTATGGTCGGCGCTGACGAGTCCGGACTTCACCAGAAAATATTGGTTCGGCGTGCATCACGAGACCGATTGGAAGGCCGGCTCGCCGTGGCAAATGGTTTTCCCCGATGGCCGTATCGCCGACAGCGGCGAAATCGTCGAGATCGATCCTCCCAGGCTCCTCGTGCTCAAATGGCGCAACGAATTCAGGCCCGAACTGAAATCGGAAGGTTATTCGCAGTGCACGATCGAGCTCGAGCCGGTCGGTGAGGCTGTGAAATTGACCATCACGCATGAGATGGATCGTCCCGGTTCCAAATTCATTGAAGCCGTTTCCGGAGGCTGGCCGCGCATCCTCTCCAATCTCAAGTCTCTTCTCGAAACCGGGGAGGTAGTATTAAAGACGAAACCGGAGAGGTAGCACTAAAGACGAAGAGGCTTCGTGCTCAAGCTCCCGCCGCGTCGAGCACGGCGATATCCTCTTGCGCCAGCGTGATTTGCGGGGCTTTGAGAATTTCGGAGAGCTGCTTCAGGCTGGTGGCGCTGACGATTGGTGCCGTGATAACCGGCTTGGCGATGAGCCAAGCAAGCGCAATCTGCGCCGGCAGCGCGCCGTGGCTTGCGGCTACTTTGTCGACCGCGCCCAAGATACGCATGCCCCGCGCATCGAGATAGCGCTTGAGCCGGCCACCGCGCCCCGGGTGTTTGGCCCCTTCCTCGGGCGAACGGTATTTACCGGTCAGAAAACCGGCCGCGAGCGAATAATAGTTGATGACCCCGAGCTTTTCCTGCCGGCAGACCGGCTCGAACTCGGCCTCGAATTCCTTGCGATCGGAGAGGTTGTACAGGGGTTGCAAACTCTCGTAGCGGGGCAGGCCAAGTCTCCTGCTGACCGCAAGGGAGGCTTTCAGGCGCGCCGGGCTCATGTTGGATGCGCCGATCGTGCGCACCTTGCCGGCGGCAATCAACTGGGCATAGGCCTGCATGGTCTCTTCCGGCGGCGTCACCTCATCGTCGAAATGGGTCTGGTAAAGATCGATGCAGTCGGTTTGCAGGCGCCGCAGGGAGGCCTCGCATTCGCGCAAAATGTAGTCCTTCTTCAGGCTGCGGCCTTCGCCCATGTCTTCGCCGACTTTGGTGGCGATCAGCACCTTGTCGCGCTTGCCGCTGCGCTTGAGCCAGTTGCCGATGATAGTTTCCGACTCGCCGCCCGGATTGCCCGGCACCCAGCGGGCATAGCTGTCCGCCGTGTCGACGGCGTTGTAGCCCGCGTCGACAAAGGCATCGAGAATGGCGAAGGAGCTCTTCTCGTCGATCGCCCAGCCGAACACATTGCCGCCGAGCATGAGCGGGGCAAGCTGCAGGTCCGATTGACCGAGGCGGCGTTTTTCCATGCGGCTCTTGTCCGTCCACGCACCATGGATTGCCGGGTCAAAGCCCGGCAATGACCGTTGAGAGGCCAGAGGCTACCGCAAACTGGCGTTGAATTTGTCGAGCGCCGCCCGACCCGGACACAACTCTTTTTCGCCGAGGGCGTTGAGTGGTGCGTCGACGGTCCGCAGGTGGGCGTGCAGGTCTTCCGACTCCTGTTCGACATAGAGCAGGCCGGTAACGATTTGGCCCTTGGCGGCGTGGTGCTGGAGAAACCCAAGGGCCGCGGTGCGGTCATGCAGTTCGTAGTCGGCAGCGAGCTTGCGCAGCGCGAGCCTGGAACCGTCGTGCTGTTCAACAACCTCGACCGTACCAGGCTCGTACTTGACCTCGATGGGCATGCGGCTGGATATGAAATCGAGCCGGTTTACAGCCTCATTGTGCTCGCGGACGAAATCGAAGCTCTTGGTCGACCCGGCGTGGTTGTTGAAGGCAACGCAGGGCGAAATCACGTCGATGAAAGCCGCTCCCTTATGCGCGATTGCCGCCTTGATGATCGGGACCAGCTGATGCTTGTCGCCCGAAAAGGAGCGGGCGACAAAGCTTGCGCCCAGCTGTAGGGCCATCGCCACCAGATCGATAGAATTGTCGGTGTTGATGAAGCCGCGTTTGGATTTCGATCCGCGGTCGGCGGTCGCCGAGAACTGACCTTTGGTAAGGCCGTAAACGCCGTTGTTCTCCACAATATAGACCATGTTCACGCCGCGCCTCAGGCAGTGCGCAAACTGGCCAAGACCGATGGATGCGCTGTCGCCATCGCCGGACACGCCGAGATAGATCAGGTCGCGATTGGCGAGATTGGCGCCCGTCAGCACGGACGGCATGCGGCCATGGACCGAATTGAATCCGTGCGAATTGCCGAGAAAATAGGTCGGCGTCTTTGACGAGCAGCCGATGCCGGAAATCTTGGCGACGCGGTGCGGTTCGATCGACAGCTCAAAGCAGGCCTGGATGATGGCCGCCGTAATGGAGTCGTGGCCGCAACCGGCGCACAGTGTCGAAACCGTACCTTCGTAGTCGCGATGCGTGTAGCCCAGCGCGTTCTTCGGCAGGTCGGGGTGGTGAAATTTTGGTTTGGCGAGATAGGTCATGGCCAGTCCTACGATGCGATTTGTTTGCGTGGCGCCGCTGTCACGACCCGGTTCAGCCTGGCAAGGCGGCGGAGCGCGGCGATGAGCGGACGTTCCAGCGTGTAGTGTACAGCGATGCCGAGCAGGATTGCCGCGGCGACCGCAACGAGCAGGTAGAGCCAGGGCGCCTTCGCGACGTCGAGCGATACAGCTTTCGCGCCGAACAACGTGCCGCGCACGGCGAAAGAATGAACGAGGTATAGCGCATAGGAGGCGTTCCCGATGATAATCGGGATACGCCAGCCCCGGGCATCCAGAGCAAAGCGTCCGAACACGGAGCCGGCAACGATGAGCGCTGCGGGAATGCCCCACACGAAAGCCCGCAGCGAACCGCCTGTCGGAAAAAGCGCAAGCAGGGCAAATCCGGCCACGATGAGCGTCACGGCGACCAGTCGGGGCAGCCGCACGCCTTCGCGATAGGCGAGCGCGATACCCATTCCGAAAATGAACTCGATGATGATCGGATCCGCCCAAAAGGCGACGGCGGTCGGCAGTCCATCGACAAAGCGTCCGATAAACACCAGACCGATCAGAAAAAAGGCAGTCGCGGCAACAGCGAGGCGGCGCGGAGCGGCGACGGCGACTGCGAAGACTGCATAGAACAGCATCTCATAGTTGAGCGTCCACCCCTGGCCGACGATCGGTTCGACTATTCCGTCCAGTCGGGGAACCGGAATGAAGAAAAAGGAGCCGAGGATCGTGGCAGCGGAGTAGGATTTCTCGAATACAGGCCCTGCGAGGGCGATCGCGATGTAGGCGGTGGTGACGATCCAGTAAAGCGGCACAATGCGGATCAAGCGGTGCTGAAGAAACGTCCATTGTCCCGCCGGTTGAGCGAACAAATGTTCGCTCGCATAGACGATCACGAATCCGGAAATCACAAAAAACAGGTCAACCCCGGCATTGCCGATCACCAGGTTCGGCAGGCCGGTCGATTGCGTGACATAACGCGCCATGTCGAACTGGAAATGGCTGAAAACGACCGCGACCGCGGCCACCGCGCGGAGAACCTGCAGCGAATAAAGCCTGCGCTCGTTGCCGGCGGGCTTGCTCACGACACCACCTTCATCGGCTTCACCGTCAGCTTGTCGAGGTGGTCGCCGATTGCCTTGGCGATGAAGCGTGCGGTGATTGGTGTCCCGTCGTAGTGCAGGATCGGGACCAGTCGCACCGGGTCGATGCCGCATTCATTGACGATCAGCGATCGCAATTGGGCGTCGCGGTTCTGCTCAACCACGAAGACAAAATCGTGGTCGGCAACGAAGCTGTTCACGCTGGAATGGAACGGGAATGCGCGGATGCGCATGCGGTCGAGCGCATGGCCATGTGACTCGATCATATGGATCGCTTCATCCATGGACGGCGATGTCGAGCCGTAATAGATCACGCCGTATTTGCTGGGCTTTCCGGCGGTGGCGATCAGCGGCCGCGGTACGGTGTCCTTCGCGGTCTCAAATTTGCGGACGAGCCGCTGCATGTTGTCGACGTAGGGCGCGCCTTCCTCGGTGTAGCGCGCGTAGCGGTCACGCGAGGTGCCGCGCGTGAAGAAAGACCCCTTCGTCGGATGTGTGCCGGGATAGGTGCGGTAAGGGATGCCGTCGCCATCGACGTCGAGATAGCGTCCGAATTCCTTTCCAGCCTCGAGCTCGGCAGCCGTCATCACCTTGCCGCGGTCGTACTTGCGGCTGTCATCCCAGGCGAGCGGCTTCGACAGGTGGTGGTTCATGCCGATGTCGAGATCGAGCATGACGAAGATTGGCGTCTGCAACCGGTCGGCCAGATCGAAAGCCTGAGCGCTGAAATCGAAGGCCTCCGCCGGACCTTCGGGGAACAACAACACGTGCTTGGTGTCGCCATGCGAAGCGTAGGCGCAGGAGATCACATCGCATTGCTGGGTCCGGGTTGGCATGCCGGTCGAAGGCCCTGCGCGCTGCACGTCGAATAAAACGGCTGGAATTTCCGCAAAATAGGCCAGCCCGATGAACTCCTGCATTAATGAAATGCCGGGGCCGGACGTGGCCGTGAAGGCCCGGGCGCCGTTCCAGCCCGCCCCGATCACGATGCCGATCGAGGCGAGCTCGTCCTCGGCCTGGATGATCGCATATTTCGCCTGCTTGGTTTCCGGATCAACGCGCAGCTTGGCGCAATGGCGGGTGAAGGCGTCCGCGAGCGAGGACGAGGGTGTGATCGGGTACCAAGCGCAGACGGTCGCGCCGCCATAAACGGCTCCCAACGCCGCGGCCGAATTGCCCTCGATGAAGATACGGTCGCCGACCCCATTGGCGCGCTTGAGCCTGATGCCAAGCGGGCACTGGAGGTTGAGGATCGCGTAGTCGCGGCCGATATGCAGGGCCTTGATATTTGGCTCGATCAGTTTGTCCTTGCCTTTGTATTGTTCGCCAATGAGTTGCTCGACGACCTTAACGTCAATGTCGAGCAACGCCGTGAGCACGCCGATGTAGATGATGTTCTTGAACAGCTGGCGCTGGCGCGGGTCGGTGTATTCGCGATTGCAGATCGCGGTCAGGGGCACACCGACGACAGTGATGTCATCGCGGAATTTCGACGGCGGCAGCGGCTTGGTTGAATCATAGAACAGATAGCCGCCTGGCTCGATGCCGGCGATGTCCCGGTCGAAGGTCTGGGGGTTCATCGCTACCATCAGATCCGTTCCGCCGCGGGCACCAAGATGTCCGGCTTCGGTGACGCGAACCTCATACCAGGTCGGCAGACCCTGGATGTTGGATGGGAAAATATTGCGGGGCGCGACCGGCACCCCCATGCGCATCACGGCGCGCGCAAACATCTCGTTCGCGCTCGCCGAACCGGAGCCATTGACGTTGGCGAAACGAATGACGAAGTCGTTTACGCGGCTGAGCGGTGTGGCGGTAGGCATGAAGTCCCTGCGTGAGTCATATCGAGCAAGAATTTCTGCATGTCCCAGGCGCCGGTCGGACAACGTTCGGCGCACAGGCCGCAATGCAGACAGACGTCCTCATCCTTGACCATGACGCGGCCGGTTTTGAGTCCGTCCTGGACATAGAGGTCTTGCGTGAGGTTAAGCGAAGGCGCGGTCAATCGCTTGCGCAAGTCGGCTTCCTCGCCATTCGGCGTGAAGGTGATGCAGTCCATGGGGCAGATGTCCACGCAGGCATCGCATTCGATACAGAGCTGCGCTGAAAAGACCGTCTGCACGTCGCAGTTTAGACAGCGCCCGGCCTCCGCGAAGGCGAGTTTGTCGTCGAAGCCAAGTTCGACTTCTGCCTTGATGTCCTTGAGCGCGATCACCTTGTCGCGGTGCGGCACCTTGTAGCGCTTATCGAGCGCAATCTCGTTGTCGTAGGACCATTCATGGATGCCCATCTTCTGGCTCATCACCTCGACCGCGGGCGCAGGGCGGTCGGTGATGTCTTCGCCATTGAGCACTTTGTCGATCGAGACGGCAGCCTCGTGCCCATGCGCGACGGCCCAGATGATATTTTTCGGACCGAAGGCCGCATCGCCGCCGAAGAACACCTTGGGGTGCGTTGAGGCCATGGTCTGGGTATCGACCTTGGGCATGCCCCATTGATCGAATTCAATGCCGATGTCGCGCTCGATCCAGGGAAACGAGTTTTCCTGACCAACCGCAACCAGCACATCGTCGCACGGGAAATGCTGATCGGGCTCGCCGGCGGACACCAGCTTGCGGCGTCCCTTGGCATCGTACTCGGCTTTGACCTTTTCGAAGGTGATGCCGGTGAGCTTGCCGTTTTCGTGCGTGAATTCTTTCGGCACAAGGTAGTTGTGGATCGGAATGCCCTCATGCATGGCGTCTTCCTTTTCCCAAGGTGACGCCTTCATTTCTTCAAAGCCCGAGCGGACGACAACGTCCACCTGCTCGCCGCCAAGCCGGCGGGCGGAGCGGCAACAATCCATCGCAGTATTGCCGCCGCCGAGGACGACGACGCGCCTGCCGATCTTCGAGATATGGCCAAACGATACCGACGAGAGCCAGTCGATGCCGATATGAACGTTCTTCGCGGCCTCCTGGCGGCCAGGGATGTCGAGATCGCGCCCGCGCGGTGCCCCCGAACCGATGAAGATCGCATCCCACTCTTCGGCGAGCAGCGCCTTCAGGCTGTCGATGCGCTTGCCGGAGCGGAAGTCGACGCCGAGGTTGAGGATGTAGCCGCATTCCTCGTCGATCACCGAATCGGGCAAACGGAATTTCGGGATTTGCGTGCGAATCATGCCGCCGGCTTTGGGGTCGCTGTCGAACACGACGCATTCATAGCCGATTGGGGCGAGGTCGCGGGCGACGGTCAGGGAGGCCGGACCGCCGCCAACCAGGGCGATGCGTTTGCCGTTTTTCTTTGCCGCAGGCTTCGGCAACCGATCGCGGATGTCGTCCTTGTAATCGGCCGCGACTCTTTTCAGGCGGCAGATTGCCACCGGCTCCTTCTCCACGCGCACGCGCCGGCAGGCCGGCTCACAGGGACGGTCGCAAGTGCGTCCGAGAATTCCCGGAAACACGTTCGAGCGCCAGTTGATCATGTAGGCGTCAGAATACCGGCCGTGCGCGATCAGACGGATGTATTCGGGGACGGGCGTATGCGCCGGGCAAGCCCACTGGCAGTCCACGACCTTGTGGAAATAGTCAGGCGCAGAAATGTCGGTGGTCTTCATTGCTTCCTCGAAACGCGCCCCGCCACTCAGTACAACTCAACGGTGTCGCGTCACAGCCCTTGGCGGCTCCGCTTGTTCCGGTCGGCCTTGTTGTGCGGCTCGAATCCGAGGGCGGATATTATTGGGTACGACCCCGCAAGGCTACTTATCCTTCCGTCATGGCTGAGGCCTATCAACCACGCGTCTGCATGATGCTTTTCGCTCCTTGAAAGAGGCGCCAACATGGCCACCCGCCCCTAAACATCGCCGTTTTGGGGTAACATTCAGGATATCGAGTTCCGGTCATTTTGCGCCGCACAAATCGGTCCCAATGCGTGAGATTTTTACCGAGATTTTCGAAAACCACCCGCTCGATCCGACCGAGGCGGCACGGCGAGGGGTGCGGCCACGCCTGCGCAAGCGTTTCTTCAAACACGCGCGCGCGGACGATGCAGGCGAGGGACGTGTCGCAATATTGCTCGACGGCAAACCCGTTCTGACGCCCTCGCGTCGTGCGCTCGCGGCGCCGTCGCGCCCGCTCGCGCAGGCCATCGCGTCGGAATGGGATGCGCAAACCGACTTGATCGATCCGGCGCGCATGCCGCTCACGCGCCTTGCCAATGCAGTGATCGACGCAGTGGGCGACAGGCCGCAACCGGTCGCGGACGAAATAGCACGATATATTGGATCCGATTTGCTCTGTTATCGCGCCGATGCGCCGGCCGGGCTCGTCGCAAAGCAATCGCAAGCCTGGGACCCGGTGCTCGCCTGGGCGCGCGAAGTCTATGATGCGCGCTTTGTGCTGGCGCAGGGCGTCGTGCACACGCCGCAGCCGCACGACGCCGTTGCTGCGATGCGTGCAATGATTCCGGGCGACCCGTGGCGCCTCGCGGCCGTCTCATCGATCACGACGCTGACCGGATCCGCGCTCATGGCGCTGGCGCTTGCACATGATGCACTCGATGCCGACGCGGCCTGGAGTGCCGCCCATGTGGATGAGGACTGGCAGATGTCGCAATGGGGCCAGGACCAGCTCGCGCTCGAGCGCCGTGCATTTCGTGCGGCTGAATTTCAGGCCGCAGTGACTGTGCTCAAACTCACAGCCTAGGTCCGCTCAATACGCGGTCCCCGCTTTCGCGGGGACGAACCGGCGAATTGCTCGCCAAAGACTAATGTCCGGTGGGATCGCCGCGGCGGCTGGCCTCGTAGAGAAACCACACGCGTTTTTCGGCTTCGTCGATATAGACTTCCAGCAGGCTGGTCGTTGCCACGTCGCCATGCTCGTCGCAGACATCATGGGTCTCGCGCATCGATGTAATGAACCTCTGATTGTCGTCGCGCAACTCGGCCAGCATATCCTGCGGATCGACATAGACTGCATCGTTATCGGAGATGCGTTGCTGGCGCGAAATATCGCCGACCGAACGCAGCGTGGGTTGCCCAATCTTGCGCACGCGTTCGGCCAACACGTCGATGGTGGCGAAAATCTGATCAGCCTGCTCGTCAAGCAGGAGATGGTAGTCGCGGAAATGTGGCCCGCTGACATGCCAGTGGAAATTCTTGGTCTTCAGATAAAGCGCAAAGGTGTCCGCCAGCAGCAGGTTGAGTGCTCCGGCGATATCCTTGGCAGCATTGGCCCCGAGATCGGTCGGGGTGGAAAGGCGTGGCGATGGCTTGGCTTGGCTCATGGCAAATGTCCTCGGTTGTCAAACATCCCCCCGAAGGATGCAATCCGCCCGTCCACCGACAGTATGGCGCCTAATTGTCAGCTTTGTGAAGGCTGCGTTTCGCTCACCTCGCGCTTTTTCGCCTCGAGCTCTGCGGCCCTGGCATCAGCAGCATGCGCGTCGTCTTCGCGGCCGAGCGACCGCAGGAGGCTGGCCCGCGCCTCGTGCATCTTGGCAACGTCACCCTTGAGTTCAATGGCCTTGTTGACGCTTGCCAGCGCGTCGTCGAGCCGTGCAAGTTTTTTCAGGACCAGCGCGCGGCCCAGAAAGGCCTCCGCCATTTTCGGCTCAATTTCCAGCGCGCGGTCGTAACCCGCGAGCGCCTCTTCAGGACGGCCGGCGTCGAACAACGCGTGGGCCCGGTTGCAATGGGACACACAAAAGGCCGGGTCGAGCGCGATGGCCTTGTCATAACTTGCAATGGCGTCATCAATACGTCCGGCACTGTGGAGCGTGGCGCCGCGATTGACCCAGTCGATCGGCGAGTTGGGGTTCAGCGCTATTGCGCGGTCGAAACTCGACAGGGCCTCAGCATTGCGGCCAAGCTCGCTCAACATATTGGCGCGGTTGCCATAGGCGTCCGCAAAATTTGCGTCGCAGGCGATCGCGTTGTCGAAGCTTTCCAGCGCGTCCTTGATCTTGCCCATCCGATGGAGGGCCTGTCCGATAAGGTTATGCGCGCGCGCCTGCTGCGGGCGATACGCCAGTGAGCGGCGGGCGAGATCGATGCCCTGCTGAAACTGGCCTTCGCCGCAGGCGACCATGGCAATGTAATAGAGGGCGTCGGCGTTCCGCGGGTCATTCCGCAGCACCTGCGTATAGCGGTCCATGGCAAGCGAAATCTGGCCGGCCCGGTGATGGACGAGGCCCTGCGCAATGAGTTCGGCAGCGGTCTGTTGTTCGCTCATGGGGGTTCTAAAGCAGCCTTTGGCAGGGAAGCCAAGCCTTTCAACTGTCGTCCCCGCCAACGGGTTCGCGCGAAGCGCTGGCCCGATGACAGGCTCCGCCGGGGACCCATACGCCCTACCTGTCGAAAGACTGCGGAGTGTGGGCCCCGGGTCTCGCTTCGCTCGCCCGGGACGACAGAAGAATGCTATTCCTTCACTCAGCCGGATTCCGTGCGGGCAGGGGTTCAATTCGATGAAGGACATCCTCGATAAACTCGAGAAGCGTCGGGAGGAAGCCCGCCTCGGCGGCGGCAAGGCGCGCATCGAGGCCCAGCACAAGCGCGGCAAGCTTACCGCGCGCGAACGCATCGAGCTTCTGCTCGACAAGGGTTCGTTCGAGGAATTCGACATGTTCGTCGAACACCGCTCCAACGAATTCGGCATGGAGAAATCGAAAATCCCTGGCGACGGTGTCGTGACCGGCTGGGGCACCATCAATGGCCGCGCGGTCTATCTGTTCTCCAAAGACTTCACCGTGTTCGGCGGCTCGTTGTCCGAAACGCACGCGCAAAAAATCATCAAGGTGCAGGACATGGCGATGAAGGCGCGGTGCCCGGTCATCGGCTTGTTCGATGCCGGCGGCGCGCGGATCCAGGAAGGTGTTGCCGCCCTCGGCGGTTACGGCGAGGTGTTCAAGCGCAACGTCATGGCGTCAGGCGTCATTCCTCAGATCAGCGTCATCATGGGCCCATGCGCGGGCGGCGACGTCTATTCGCCGGCGATGACCGATTTTATTTTCATGGTGCGCGACACGTCCTACATGTTTGTCACCGGCCCGGACGTCGTGAAGACCGTGACCAACGAGGTCGTCACCGCCGAGGAATTGGGCGGCGCTTCAGTGCACACGACAAAATCGGGGGTATCGGACGGCGCATTCGAAAACGACGTCGAGTGTTTGCTGCAAATGCGTCGGTTGATCGACTTCCTGCCCGCCAACAACGAAAGCGGCGTACCGGAATGGCCCGCCTACGACGAGTCGGACCGGATCGATGAGTCGCTCGATACACTTATTCCCGACAACCCCAACAAGCCCTACGACATAAAGGAACTGATCCTGAAGGTCGCGGACGAGGGCGATTTTTTTGAGCTCTCCTCGGCCTATGCAAAAAATATCGTCATCGGCTTTGGCCGCGTCGCCGGCCGTACGGTGGGTTTCGTCGCCAACCAGCCGATGGTGCTCGCCGGCGTGCTCGATAGCGATGCCTCGCGCAAGGCAGCGCGTTTTGTGCGTTTCTGCGATGCCTTCGGGATTCCGATCGTTACGTTTGTGGACGTGCCCGGTTTCCTGCCTGGCACCGACCAGGAATATGGCGGGCTGATCAAGCACGGCGCCAAGCTCCTGTTCGCGTACAGCCAGTGCACGGTGCCGCTGATTACAGTGATCACGCGCAAGGCTTTCGGTGGTGCCTATGACGTGATGGCGAGCAAGCATGTGGGCGGCGACATTAACTACGCCTGGCCGACGGCGCAGATCGCAGTCATGGGCGCCAAGGGGGCGGTCGAGATCATCTTCCGCGCCGACATGGATGATCCGCAGAAGATCGCGGCGCGCACCAAGGAATACGAGGACCGGTTCCTGTCGCCGTTCGCCGCAGCAGAGCGCGGCTATATCGACGACGTGATCATGCCGCACTCGACGCGCCGCCGGATCGCTCGGGCTTTGGCGATGCTGAAGAACAAGCATGTGGAAATGCCGGCAAGAAAGCACGACAACTTGCCGGTGTAATCTTGCCCAAATCCGTCAAGCAGGCAAAGACGGGTTTTCTGGGTTGCACGCATCCTGCAGGCTCCTACATGGAGAACGAGGAGGAGCAGGCAGCATGTCCATGCTTTTTGCGTTTCTTCACCATGTCGCCGCCTTCACGCTCGTGTCGGCGTTGGCCGTTGAGTTCATTCTGATCGGCCAGGAGTTGTCGCTCGCCACGGCGCGGCGCCTGGTGTTCACCGATGCAGTGCTCGGTGGTTCGGCCGCTATTTTGCTTGTTGTCGGTCTGCTGCGCGTATTCTTCTTTGAGAAGGGCGCGGACTACTATTTTCACAGCTACGCATTCATGACCAAGTTTTCTGTGTTCATCGCCGTTGCTTTGCTGTCGATCGTGCCGACATTGGAATTCCTGTCCTGCGCAAGGCATTAAGAGTCGAAAAACTCCCATCTCCGAGTGCGGCAAAGCTGCGGTTCATCCGCAAGATCATCCACGGCGAGCTGGCAGCCATTGTCATAATTTTGCTGTGCGCCGCAATCATGGCGCGCGGCGGGTGGGTCTGACTGGCATTGTGCGGACGGAAGCTTGACGCCGTTACCCCGTGCCCAATGTGCTATCCTGATGCTTGCCAGACTGTGGGGCCGTTACATGGGGGTCTTGCATTTTATTGTTCGGATTTCCTCGGCAGCGTTTATCGTGCTTGCAGTGGCCGCTTGCGCGCAACGCTATGATCGGGTCGCAGTCGGTATTGGCACAGGTGCTTACAAAACCGAGACGGCGGCAGGCTACGCGGCGCTCTACCGGCCTTACGCGCAGGTGGCCGCATTGGCTTATACGGACCAGGGAAACTTGTTCCCGAAGTCAGCCAATAGGTCGCCGTTGTGCCCGGACGCAGCTCGACTACGAGGGGCTTCCGACACGGCCGAATTGGCTCGCTGGGTCAATCAACTCAAAGCTGAGAAGTGGAACTGTCTGTTTGGACGCATCGGTTACGACAGCTGTCCACCTGGCCAGCGTTGCGTCACCGGGCTCGAATATCAGGTTTGGCGCAGAACCAATTGTACGGAAGCCGTGATCGCGTTCCGCGGCACGGATAGCGGCGATACTGGCGACTGGGTTTCGAATTTTCGTTGGTTCGCGCTTGCGCCCTATTTCGACGAGTATGACCAGGTCGGCGCAGAGATCAGAGACGTCATCAACAAGATATATGCTTCCGGCTGTCGCCCGCCGCGTATCATCGTCACCGGCCATTCACTTGGTGGTGGACTTGCGCAACATGCTGCGTATGGCGACAAACGTATCACGTACGCGTACGCCTTTGATCCATCCCCGGTGACCGGCTATTTCGATTTTCCATGGCGCACGCTGCGCGTAACGCGCAATGCGTTCGGCACTGACCGTGTCTATGAAGCCGGCGAAATTCTTTCGCTCCCGCGCTATTTCGCTTCTGGCTTTTTTCCAACTTCCTCATGCCTGCCTCGCGTGCGGATTGTTCGCTTCGCCACCGTTCCGGCACCCGGCCTGCTTGAGCGGCACCGTATTGCGAGTATGACGGAAGGCTTGATCGACTTGTCGAAACTTCCGCACTCAGGTCCGTTGCCCACGGGCTTTAAAGGCGCGCAGACATGCGATCTTGCGACGCCCTAGTGACTCAACTGACGCGCCGCTTTGCAAAGTGAAAACATCCTCAAATGACGCGGCGGTTCGGCGCCTGCGGTATGCCAGTACTGGCCGCGTTTGACTCAAACTGGCGACAACAAGCAAAGCAGAAATTCATTTCGAAACGGGTTGTCGCTTGAACAGTTTTCGCAATGTCGCATTTCTCCTGTCAGGTGGGAGGCTGACGGAGGGACGATTATGTCTGCGAGATATTCGAAGGTTCTGATCGCTGATGATTCAAGTGCTGTTCACCAGCTGATCTGCGGCGCTCTATCCGATGACTACTCTACCAGCATCGTGCACGCATTCGACGGTCTGGAGTGTCTCAACGCTCTCGATGACGGGGTCGATCTCGCATTTATCGACGTCCATATGCCAACGATGGGCGGCATGGACGCCGTGTGGGCCGCGCGAATTGCCGGCAACAAGACATTCGTCACCCTGATATCGGGACAAGCCAACAGGCGCTGCATCGATCTTGCGCGCCAGCTCGGGGCTTACGAGTTTCTGATCAAGCCGTTCAGTGCCGCCGATATTGATACAATTCTGGCAACGCATCGGCGCGTTTCGATGCCGATGCAAGTCTTACTGGTGGACGACTCTCCGGTGACGCTGAAGGTCATGCGCAAGGTGCTGGCAAGCTCGGTTTTTCATCTGAACATCGAGGTGGCAAATACCGGAGCCGAAGCACTGGCGCGCTGCAATGCCGAAACGTTCGACGTCGTGTTCCTTGACGTCAACATGCCGGGATTGGACGGTCATGCGACGCTCGCACGCCTGATGCAGGCAAACCCGCAGACAAAAGTCGTGATGATTTCCGGCGAGTACAATACGCAGCGCGAGCGCGAAGCGCTCAAGCTTGGCGCTGCCGCGATCATGCACAAGCCGTTTATTCCGACTGAGATCGATGCTGTGCTGCATCGGATCTTCGGCCTGCAATCGCCGAAGCTTGCAACGGACGCGTTTGTCCGTGACTTCGGCATCAGGATTCACGGCCGGACGATCGCCGTGGAGCACGCGGAGTCAGGCCACGTCTACGAATTTGTCTGGTTTCGCGATCCGCCATATCTGCGCTTGCCGCTCATCCGGGTAAACGAATTCGCGACGATTCCGGTCGGCGAATTGTCGGCGAATGCAAAGAGGGCGGCCATGCATGAACTTGAAAATGCCAAGCTGCTGGATCTTTGTCGCGCCGCCTAGCCCCGCGGTGGCGTTTGGTCGGCGAGTCGACTCAAATGTGAAAAAATGGCCCCGCACGAGCGGGGCCACCTGACACTAGATTAAACTTTACGTGCAGATCAGTTGCAAACCCGCCAGCATCGATACGGGTTGCAAACACGATGTGCGCCGCGGCCACCGCAAGGACCAGGCGCCACAACGACCGGCGGAGCAACCACGATGCCTGGCGCGGCTACGACGGCAGGACTGCCATAGTACATGCCACCGTAGTAACCATTGCGACGGCAGCCGCCGTAGGGACCACGATGAAAGCCAGGCCCACAACCACCAGCGACCGGAATTGTTAGGCCGGCCTGTGCCTGTTCGAGCGGTGCAAGCGGCATGGCCTGGCTGGTGGCAACGCAGAAGACGCTGATGCCGACGGCCGCTGCGAGGGAAAGAAATTTGTTCACTCGTTCCTCCTATGGTTCATTACATACATTTTTTGCCCCCGACGTCCTTGAATGCAGCGTCTTCATTCGTGCGCCATGACGCACGAAATTCACGCTTGGCGAAGCTTTCACAAATTTTTTGACCAGTCAAAAACGCGCGTAAATTTCGCGATTCGTTTTCTGAACGTCTGTACAGACTTGGTCAGCAGCGCGTGACCGTGATGTCGCGCGTTCCCCCGCTTTCCGACGGCACCGTTATGGTTTCCTTGTTGTACTGGCAGCTATGCACGCGCGGCGGTTCAACCACGTAAACAAAGTTTGCCGGTTGTACCTGGGTGGCATAATTGTCGTAGGGCGCGGTTGCATAAACGCCGCCGTACCAGGGCCACTGATTGAAATTTCTGTGGCCGCGCGCATGCCGGAAGTTCTTTGCAAAATGCAAGGCATTGATGGAATGGACGGAGTGCATTGCGAATCCACCACCGCGCGCATGCGCCGGAATACCCAGGGGCCCGCACAGAGCAACGACGGCCGATACCGAAATGATGGCGGCAGGTTTCATTGTCATTTTTACGTCTCCCACCCCTTATTTTGATGCTTAAGCACGATGCAAGTCAAAGGCTATGAATTGGCCTGCTGCCACCGGTCTTTTCAGGCCTCTGGCCGAGGCATTTCTGATCGCGTCACGCACGGGTCCTCAAAGCATTCCCATGACCCGTGATCAGGCCGGCGTTCTTGCGGCGATCGCATCGAGCGCGATCGGCGGTATTGCTGGGGGCGCCACGCGATTTGTGATCCATGCCACCGATCCAGTGACACTCGGCGTATTCCGCTTTGGCACCGGCTTTCTGATCCTGCTCCCGCTGGCGCTCATGATGAAAAGCCGCTGGCCGCGCGGGCGTGACTGGATTGCGGTGGCGCTGCTCGGCATCCTGTTTTTCTTCGCGTTCTCCGTGCTGTTCAATCTCGCCTACAGCTACACCACAGCCGCGCGCGGTGCGTTGACCCTGTCGACCATGCCGCTGACGACAATGCTGGTCGGTGCTGCGCTCGGGGTCGAGAAGATTACGTTACGAAAATGTGCAGGCGT
This sequence comes from Pseudolabrys sp., assembly GCA_036003145.1. GTDB lineage: Bacteria > Pseudomonadota > Alphaproteobacteria > Rhizobiales > Xanthobacteraceae > Pseudolabrys. The sequence goes on along the minus strand of DASYSQ010000191.1, from coordinate 6,640 downwards.
GCTCGTAGCGATTGCCGGTGTCTTTTTTGCATTGATCGTGGGGCTTGCCGACGCCCCGGCGGGAGCCTGGCGCGGCGAGCTGGTGATGCTCACCGCAACCTTATGTATGTCACTCTACAATGTCTGGTCGCGGCCGTTCATTGCACGCAGTGATCCGCTGACGTTCCTGACTGCGGGCATGGGCGCGGCCGCACTCTGTCTGCTGGTGTGGGCGCTGGCAATCGGCGGGTTTTCTGCGGCTGGTCGTTTTGATCCGTCGCAGTGGCTTGCGGTCGCGTATCTCGGCGTCGTTGGAAGCGCGGGCGCTTTCATCCTTTGGGTCTTCGCGCTCTCGCGGACCAGCCCGACCAAGACCGCAGTCACCATCACGGTCAACCCGGTGTTTGCATCCGTTGTCGGAGCGATCGCGATCGGCGAGGGGATCGGCCCCAACCTGATCGTGGGTTTGGCCGCGGTCGTCGCCGGCATCTGGATTGCGACAAGCTGATCACCGCCAGCCGCCTCCGCCATTCACGTAAACCGTGTCGGCTGTCATGAATTCGCAAGCATCCGAACACATGAACAGGACGAGTTCACCGATTTCCTCCGGCTCCGCGAAACGCTTCATCGGTACGTCCTCGAGGAAACGCTGAACGAGTTCCGCCGAACTGCTGGCAGCCGCCTGAAACGGTGTCTTTACGGGGCCGGGTGAAATCGACATGGCGCGGATCCCCTGCGCGGCAAATTCCCGCGCCACGCCCATGGTCATGGTCACAACTGCCCCCTTGGCCGCCGCGTAATGCACAGAAGAGCCAGGACCGCCGCGCCGATGCGCCATACTTCCCATATTGACGATGACGCCGAATTTGCTCGCAAGCATGTGCGGCAACACTGCCTGCATCGGATAGAGGGTGCCTTTGACGTTGAGGTCAAATGTTCTGTCAAACAGGTCGTCGTCGATTTCGAGGAATTTGGCGCGCCTTATGGCCGCGCCGGCTGAATTGAAGAGAAATTGCACGCTCCCGAATCCGTCGATCGCGAGCTCCACCATGTTCTTGACTGCGGCGCGCCTGGTAACGTCGATGGTCAGCGCCAGCGCCTGACTGCCTATGGCGTTGATTGACTCGGCCGTTTTCGCAAGACCGTCCTCATCGATGTCCGCGCAAACCACATTGGCTTTCTCGCGGGCGAAAATAAGTGCGGCGGCCCGGCCGATTCCGCTCGCCGCGCCGGTGATGATGATCGTTTTGCCCGCGAAATAGTCCTGTGTTTTCGGCATCCTGTCCCTCCATCATGGCCGGTTTTGTCCCTCCACGTCTTCAACAATAGCCGATATCGTAGGACGTGGATGCCCGGCCCGCAGGCGTGCGAAGCACGTCGTCCTTCGGACGGCCAAGGTCAGCTATGAACCGGAGTGCCCTATGACCACACCCCCGCCGATCGAATATGCCGACGCTTCGCCGCAGGTGCGTGCGGTCTATGACGACATCAAGAAAACCCGCAACGTCCCGGATGTGAACAATTTCTGGAAATATCTGGCGCGCGACCCCGTAACACTCAAGCGCACCTGGGAAAGCGTGAAGGAAGTGATGGCGCGGGGGGCGCTGGATCCGCTGACCAAGGAAATGGTCTATGTGGCGGTGTCAGTCACAAACGGTTGCGCCTATTGCATCGCCTCTCACACCGCGGCCGCCCGCAAGGCGGGAATGACGGATGCCATGTTCGGTGAGCTGATGGCTGTTGTTGGCATGGCCAATGAGACCAACCGACTCGCCAATGGCTATCGCGTTCCGATCGATGAGTTCCTTGCGACCTGAGATTGCCCAGTTGTCCCGCATCGTGTCACAATGGAAAAAACACGGGGGGAGGGTGTGGGATGCTTGACAGTGCTATTCTGACCAAACTGCTATGCGTTGCGTTTGTCGCGGCGATCATGCTGCCGGTGGGGCATATTTTGTTTCCGTATGTCAGCGATGAGCTGTCAGGAATGCAGTTCCAGGCAATCGAGGCGGTGGTGAGCGCGACGGTTGGGTTCGGGATTTATTCGGTGCTTGGATAAACGCGCATCATCCCGGCGCCGTGCGGCGCCGGGATCGGTATTTCGTCAAACTCGTGACCTCTACTGAGACCGTGACGGTGCCGGCGAAGGTGCCGGCGTGAGCGGCTGCGTCGATGACGAGCCTGAGCCTGTGGTGCTCGCGGGGCGTACGGGCGTAGTTGCTGTGGCCGACGGGGAAGCGCCGCTGCTCGCAGTGGTGCCGTTATTTTTCCACCCGGCAACAATCAGGAAGCCGATCAGCACCAACACCGCGACACCGGCGATCCAACCCCACATCCCCCCGGCATTATCGTCTCGGCGCACCACGGGGTCACTCAACCGCGGATCCGGATCAGTAAAACGTGGATCAGTCATGGGCATCCTCCTTGGTTCGGGACGCTTTGCGTCGCCTCGAATGAAGGAAACCCGCCAGCCGTTGCCGCGGTTCCGAAAGAATATCAAATATGAGGGAACCGAAAAGATCAGGCGACGCGTGTCGCGAGCCGCCAGGCGGCCCAGAAAACGAAGAAAAAAGCGGCAAGAAAGACCGGTAAGCTGGCGGTCGGCGACCAGTGTTCTACGGTTCGGCCGAGGCCATAGGCGACTGTTAGGCCAATCAGGACGAAAACGATGTAAACCGCGATCAATTTCATCTGGCTGTGCCCCGATCAATTCCCCGCGGTTTGAGCATAAGACGAATGCAGGCGGGAGGGGAAGGCATGGCCGCACGGAAAATGCTATAGGCGCGCGTCCCGCCGGTCTGTCAGACCCCCACACCCCGAGACCATCATGCGCCCGAGCCAGCTGGCGATTGCTGCAGCGCCGGTGCTGTTCGTGCTCCTCTGGAGCACAGGCTTTATCGGCGCACGCTACGGGCTGCCCTATATCGAGCCGCTGACGTTCCTGGCCGTGCGCATGGCCCTTGTGGTCCTCATCATGGCCGCAATCGCAATCATAGGGCGCGCGAGGGTCCCGAATGCGCGCGAAGTGCAGCACGCGCTGGTCGCAGGTTCCCTCGTCCACGGGCTGTATCTCGGCGGGGTATTCACCGCCATCAGCCAGGGCGTTCCGGCCGGCATTTCGGCCTTGATCCCGGGCCTTCAGCCAATCCTGACCTCGACCATCGCCAATCGTTTCATGGGTGAGAGGGTGACACGGATTCAGTGGTTCGGGCTGGTCCTTGGCCTGCTGGGAGTCGTGCTGGTCATGCACGACCGCGAAATCATTCTGACGGGATCGCTCCTCGGCTGGATCGCGAGTTTTCTCTCGCTCATCGGCATAACGCTCGGCACGCTCTATCAGAAACGCTATTGCGGGCGATCGACTGGCGCACTGGTAACCTCGTGCAATATATCGGCGCAGCCGCGCTGTTTTCCCTCGGCGCTCTTGCGTTTGAAACGCGCGAAATTCACTGGAGCGGCGAATTGATTTTCGCGCTTGCGTGGCTGGTGCTGGTGCTGTCGATAGCCGCGGTCGGACTGATGTACTGGCTGATCCGCCGCTCTGCGGCGACCGGCTTTGCCAGTCTGTTCTATCTGGTGCCGGCAGTGACCGCTTTATTCGCCTTCTTGCTGTTTGGCGAGCGACTGGACGGTGTCTCGATCTTCGGCATGGCCATCTGTGCCGGCGGGGTCGTACTCGCCAATCGGGGGGCGGTAAAGCCGCGAAAGATGTAGCGGCTATTTTCCGCGCTCAAGCACGAGCTGAGTTTGTGTCACGAGCGCACACAGCTTGCCGTCGCTGCGCGTAATGCGCGTTTGCCAGACCATGGTGGTTCGGCCGCGGTGCAGTGGCGTGCACTCTGCTTTCGCAACGTCGCCGATCGGCACCGCGGCGAAGAAGTTGGTCTTGCTTTCGATCGTCGTCGTGGATTGACCCGGCTTGAGGTTGGCGGTGGTCGCTGTGCCGCCAAGATTGTCCGCAAGGGCCATCAGTGCACCGCCATGCATGATCCCGAAACGGTTGTTGAGGTCGTCACGCGCGGGAAGTTCGGCGGTGACGCGCTCGGGCGACACGTGTGTAACCTTGAGACCAAGAAATTCGGCAAAGGGCGGTTGTTTGTTGGCCGCTTCATTCATTTTAGCTGCTCCCAGCCGGCACCAAATAGAGAAGGGCGCGGACGTTATCGCCCGCGCCCTTGCAGTGCAATCTTGTGAGCCCTAGCCGCGGGGCTGCGGAACGATGCGAATATAAGGACGCGGAGCCTTGAAACCCTGCGGCCAGATTTTCTTAGCTTCATCGTCACTGACCGATCCGGCAATAATCACGTCCTCGCCCTGTTTCCAGTTTGCGGGGGTGGCGACACGGTGCTTGGCGGTCATTTGCAGCGAGTCAATGACTCGCAGGACCTCGTCGAAGTTACGGCCGGTTGTCATCGGATAGACCAGGATCAGTTTGATTTTCTTGTCCGGTCCGACGATGAAAACGTTGCGCACCGTCTGGTTGTCGGCGGCCGTGCGGCCTTCGGACGATCCGGAGGTCGCTGCCGGCAGCATGCCATAGGCCTTCGAGATCTTCAGATCGGTATCGCCGATCATCGGATAGTTCGGCGCAAAGCCTACGACGTCCTTGATATCGGCAGACCATCTCTTGTGATTGTCGACTGGATCGACCGATAAGCCGACGATCTTGACGTTACGCTTGTCAAATTCCGGTTTAAGCCGGGCCATCGTGCCAAGCTCGGTCGTACAGACAGGGGTAAAGTCCTTCGGGTGTGAGAACAAGACGCCCCATGAACTGCCCAGCCAGTCGTGAAAACGGATTTTTCCTTCCGTTGTTTCGGCCTCAAAATCGGGTGCGGTATCACCAATCGCCAACGTCATGACCAACCTCCACTCAAACAGTGACACGTCCAGCACCTAATATAGTCGTCCACGCCGTCCGGGAATAGGGAAACGGCAAAGAGGATCATTGCGCCGTCGTCTGCGCGCGGCAGAGAACAAAGTTTTGGTATCGAATTGCCGGGTGGGAAAGCTTTCCACCCGGCGCAGGATCAGCGGCTGGCGGCTTTGCGCTCGTCCATTCCGGCCGTGCGGCCAGGGAAGCCGGCAGCGTCGAAATATCGCATCCGGCCAACACGTTGACCGACCAGAGTGGTCGCAAGCCCCGTCTCATCCGGACTGCCGCGCTCGACGAAATTCTCGATGGCCGGGATTGCGCCGCCCGGCAATGCTTCGTCCACGACACGACCCACAAGAGAACCGTGGAGCGGGATTTTCAACCCGAGCACCTGGGCGATGGTCTTGCCGATATCGGCGTTGCTGACCGGCGCTTCATTGACGAAACCGGATTTGAAGTCGGGGCCGATTGCCGCCATGAAATTCATCGTGTCGGCGCGATTGAAGCTGCCGTGCATACCCTGACCCTGCTGCAAGGCCGTGTCGGCGATACTGACTGCGCACATGACAGGTTTGTCGCATCCGGCCGCGTAGGAACGGAAATTGATGACAATTGATGGCCTCGGCGTCACCGAGGCACCCCGCAGGTTAATGGAGGACAGCGGCAGCGTGCCGGAGAACGCACCCAAATCATCATCGACGAAAAGTCCGCTGACGTAGTCCTGCGCCAATAGCGCGGTGACGACGCTGGCGGTCAAAGCCGCGTCCTTTCCCGGCACATAAACGAGATCGGAGCCCCCGTTAGACGCCACCACGACGTCAGGTTTCATGGCGTCGCTGCCGATCAGTCCATTGCCACGCTTTGGATACTTGCCGGAAGCAACGGCAGCATTTTTGTCATCAGGATCGCTCAATGGCAGCGCGAGCGCCTTGGCGAGATCGATCGCGACGAAACCCGGCGGCAGCAATCCCTCCGGTACGTCGGCATAGGTCGCCTGCGCGGCCGGACTCGTTTTGCTTTCCTTGGAAATAGTGGAAAAGCCATGATCGGCCGAAATGACGATGTCAGTATTCGCCGAGAGGCCCAGTTCGTCGAGGGCACGCCGAAGGTCGGCCAGATTGTCGTCGGCGTTCTTGATGGCGGCAAGGGACGTCGGTCCATTGATGCCGGGCTCGATTTTCAGGAGGCTGTCGCCCTGATTGTGTTGCGTACCGTCAGGATCGCGCGACCAGAAAACCAGCACAAATGGTCTGTTACGGGCCTTGAACATTGGCAGCACGACCCTGACGGCGACATCGGCGAAATATTTTTGCTGATCGACATTTGCGACGAGCGTGCCCGGCTTCCTGGCATCGCCGGCCGCGCCATTGGCGCCGCGGGCCGGGGCAGCGAGTGCGAGCCCGGCTGATGTCAGCGCGTCCTGCATCGGCTGCGAGAGCGGGACACCCTGTGCGCTGCCAGTCGCATCGTCCACGATGATGGTGTTTTCGCCTTTGCGGTCGGTGTGGTCGAATATCATGGTCGGCCCTACCTTGCCGATCGCCGCGGTGCTGAACCCTTGTCGACGGGCAGCGAAAAGAACGGCGTCCTCGTCGACAAAATTGCCGGAAAAATGATCGTCAACGTCGCCAAGCACGGAATCGTTTTCGATAAACGGCGTCACGCTGTTGGCGGCATGCGGGGTTGGGAATCCGACATATATCGTGTTGCTGAATACGCCAGTGTCGCCAAGAAAATGCCCGGTCGACATGCCCGATGCATTGGCCATGGTGAAAGTCGGAAACA
>DASYSQ010000190.1:0-23592 GCA_036003145.1 Pseudolabrys sp. | reverse complement strand
CGCAGTCGAACGGTTGCTGGCGCAAAAGGCACGTACGCTCGGCCTACGGCCAGAATTTCCGTTTCAGCGCCTTGCGGCCTGGGCGCAAGCGCATGGCGGCGCCGAACTGATCGAGCGGCGCAAGGTCAGGCCATTCGGCGTCTACACGCTGGTGCGTTTTCGGCGTGCCGCAACGCAAAGTGCTGCCGCGTGACTGTGCTTCGTCATCCTGAGGTGCGAGCAAAGCGAGCCTCGAAGGATGACGGTGCTAGTCACCCTTCGAGGTCCGCGCTGCGCGCGGTCCCCCTCAGGGTGACAGCGATGTGAATTCAAAGTGTGAAACAGGTAAACAGCGCTGTCATAAAACTGATAAGGCCGGCTGGTACATGTCGCGCATGATTGGTGCACCGGAGATCGCTGTACCGAGACGGATAACGCCACGCGACGGTTTCGCGCGCTGTTTATCTCCGACGTCCATCTGGGAACACGCGGCTGCCAGGCCGACAAGTTGCTCGACTTCCTCCGCCGTCATGAAGCACAAGTGATCTACCTCGTCGGCGATATCGTCGACGGCTGGGCGTTGCGCTCGTCGTGGTATTGGCCGCAGGCGCACAACGATGTTGTGCAGAAATTTCTGCGGCAGGCCCGCAAGGGCGCGCGCGTCATTTACATTCCCGGCAATCACGACGAATTCCTGCGCGGCTACTACGGCACGCATTTCGGCGGCATCGAGGTCGTGGAGAATGCGATCCACGAAGGGCTCGACGGGCGCCGGTATCTGGTCGTGCATGGCGATATATTCGATCTTGTGGTGACGCAGGCGCGTTGGCTCGCGCTCCTCGGTGACAAGGCCTACGAACTCGCCCTTGCCGCTAATCGTATCTTCAATGCTTTCCGCCGCGTGCTCGGTGCGCCGTATTGGTCGCTGTCGAAATGGGCGAAACTCAAAGTCAAGAACGCGGTGAACTACATCGGTGCCTTCGAGAAGGCGCTGGCAACCGAGGCCAGGCATCATCAGGCGGACGGCGTGATCTGCGGCCATATTCACACCGCTGCCATGCATGACGAATACGGGCTGCGTTACATCAATTGCGGCGACTGGGTGGAAAGCTGCACCGCGGTCGCCGAAGGCCACGACGGCAGATTTGAGATCGTCACCTGGACGCACACAGGCCACGACAGCGGGCCTGCGCTGACGCTGGCGCCGGCGGCCAAAGCAGCCTGAACGCATGAAGATTCTGATTGTCACTGACGCCTGGCACCCGCAGGTCAATGGCGTCGTGGGTACACTGGGCCATATCGCACGCGAGGCGCAGGTAATCGGTGTCGACATTGAGTTCCTCAACCCCGATCAATTCCGGACCCTACCGATGCCGAGCTATCCGGAGATCCGGCTGGCGCTGGCCGGGACGCGCGGTATCGAGCGGCGGCTTGAGCGCGTCCGACCGGATGCAATTCATGTGGCAACGGAAGGCCCGCTCGGACATGCCATGCGTCGCGTCTGCCTGAAGCGGAGCTTGCCGTTTACCACCAGCTTTCACACCCGATTTCCCGATTATCTCGCCGGGCGACTGCCGGTACCGGAGCGGTGGACCAGCGATGTGACATGGGCATGGCTTCGGCGTTTTCATGCGCCGGGCACCGCCGTCCTGGCGGCGACGCCAACGCTTGCTTCCGAACTGACGACGCGCGGCTTCAAGAATGTGAGGCTGTGGCCGCGCGGCGTCGACGCCGGGCTGTTTCACCCGCGCGCAAGCGTCAGTTTCAACTTGCCGCGGCCGATCTTTCTGACGGTCGGCCGTTTGGCGGTCGAAAAAAATCTCGAAGCGTTCCTTACACTCGATCTGCCAGGCACCAAGCTCGTTGTTGGGGACGGACCGGCGCGGAACACGCTTGCGCGGAAATTTCCGGAGGCGGTGTTTATCGGATCGCGCCACGGTGAGGCTCTGGCTGAGGCTTATGCTGCCGCAGACGTCTTTGTGTTTCCAAGCCGCACCGACACGTTCGGGCTCGTGCTTTTGGAGGCACTGGCGAGCGGCGTGCCGATTGCTGCGTTTCCCGCTGCGGCGCCACGCGACGTGATTGGGCAAGCGCCAGTTGGCGTTCTCGACGATGATCTGCGCCGCGCATGTCTCGATGCGCTGGAGTGCTCTCGCGAAGATTGTCGCGATTTCGCGCTCGGCATGACCTGGGCTGCCAGCGCTCGCATATTTCTCGATCACGTGACGCAAGCAGTGAAGTCGGCACGCAACCTTGCCGGGGCGCAAAGCTTGCCGCCCATCCCGGTCTAGCGAAGGCTGTGCATGGCACGCATTGCCGTCGTCCCGCGAATGCGAGGACCCATACTCCACAGCCCATCGAGAGACCGCGGAGTCTGGGTCGCGGCGCTGGCGCGCTTGCCCGGGGCGATAGGACGATTCCCACCGATGACACCGTGAGCTCCCGGCGCTACGGTTAGCCCATGGGCGCTATCGACAATACCATTCTACCGACAGCCGCCGACATTGAGGCGGCGGCCAAACGGCTTGCCGGCGTCGCGGTCAGAACGCCGCTGATCAACGCGTCCGTCCTGGACGATGCGATTGGCGCACGCGTTTTCCTGAAGGCGGAGACCCTGCAGCGCACCGGATCGTTCAAATTCCGGGGGGCCTATAACAAGATCGCCTCTATTCCCTCCGATCGGCGCGCGGCCGGCGTGGTTGCCTATTCGAGCGGCAATCACGCGCAAGGCGTGGCGGCGGCTGCACGTCTGCTTGGTATGCGGGCGACCATCGTGATGCCGGCCGATGCGCCTAAAGCAAAGCGCGAACGCACGCTCGCGCTCGGTGCTGAGGTCGTACCCTACGATCGAAATACCGAGGATCGCGCCGCCATCGCCAAAGCCATCATGGCTGAACGAGGTGCGACGCTCGTGCCACCCTACGACGATCCGCTGATCATTGCCGGGCAAGGCACCATTGGCGCCGAGATCGTCGAAGATCTCGCCAGGCTCTCATTGAAGCCCGAGGTGGTGGTCGTCGGCGCCTCCGGTGGGGGGCTTGCCGCCGGCATTTCGCTCGGCGTGAAGGCGAGGGTACCGTCGGCAAAGCTCTATGTCGTGGAGCCGGAAGGTTTCGACGACACGCTGCGCTCATTTGCCAGCGGTAAACGCGAGGCCAATGCGCGTATGAGCGGGACGATTTGCGACGCGCTGATGAGCAATACGCCGGGCGAATTGACCTTTCCGATCACGCGCGAACTGATCGGGCAGGGGACGACGGTGACCGACGCCGAAGTCGCACAGGCCGTGCGCTATGCCTTCCGCGAGCTGAAGTTGGTCGTTGAGCCGGGCGGCGCCATCGGTCTCGCGGCGCTGCTTGCCGGCAAGATCAATGTCAAAGGGAAAATCGTCGTCGGTATCCTGTCGGGCGGCAACGTGGATGCCGATATGTTCAATCGGCTGATCGCGGCGTGAACGCCGGCCAATCACGTAAACAACGCAAGCCGCTCATCTTCGCTTAGCGCCTTGATTGACGCCAGCGGATCCGCCGGCGGCGCAGCTTTCGCGGCAGGCATTGCCTCGGAAGCCGTTGCAGCCGTCGGTCCACTCACAGGCGTGTTGATCGCCTCCGGCGCGGGGTGAGGACGAGGCGCGGGCGATGGCTCAACGAGTACGACCTCCGTCATGATCGTCTCGCTGCACACGAGCGAGATTGACGGGGGTTGCGTCGGAGCCGGCGAGGGGATTGGCAATTCCGGCTGCTCGGGCAGCGGCACCACCGTGAGATGCGCGCGTTCGGTATCTTCAACCGGCTCGGGCGGCGATTCAGGTGGCGGAGGCGGGGCCTCGATCACCAGGGGAACCTCCCGGCCCGGCGCCTCGAGCATGTTCGCGATGCGCCGTTCGACCAATGCCATGAGCTCTGCAAGCTTTGCGGCTTTTAAAGCAAGGATGCGCGCGTCGAGCTCGCACTGTGCCGTAACGATATCATCATGCAGCGCGCGCAATTGCTGCTTGATCGTGTCCGAGGTCTGCGGTGCCGCGGGGGTGGCCATCAAAGACTGCAGCCGTCCGATTGCCGCCAGCAGCTGCTCGGTGTCGGCATTGCGACTAAGACGCGCGTGCGCGGCGAGAAAAGCGCGTCCGCGCGCGCTCGTGGACAGCGCTTCGCAGAACGCCTGATAGTCGCCCTCGTCCGGCGCGTTGGGCAATTGCTCGACCTGGGCGGTCGTTTCGGTCGGCATGTGCAATCCTTGCCGGTCCCGTTTATCAATCATGCGGCTTGATTCGGCCAGTCAAACTGCGCCCGGCAAACAGCCGCCGGCGCGCAAAAACCCTGTGCAGATAGTGCGTTGCATGGAACCGAGGCGAGGCGATGCAGCCTGAATTGCGGAAGTCGTTGGACTTCGTTCCCCGCCTGGCGGCGTTCTATGCCGCCTTGTTCATCCTGCCCGGCATCGCGATGCCGTTCTTCCCCGTCTGGCTCAAGGCCAAGGATGTAGACGCCAAGCTCATCGGCATTCTCCTGGCCGTGCCAATGGTGGCCCGCATGCTGGCGATCCCGGTTATCACGCGCGAAGCCGACCGGCGCGGTGCGGTACGCACGGTTCTGCTCGTGGCGAGCCTTGCGACCGTCGCCGGCTATGCCCTGGTCGGCCTGTCATCCGGCGTCATTGCGATCTTTGTCACCTATGCGCTGACATCACTTTTCTGGACGCCGCTGATGCCGCTCGCCGAAACCTATGCGTTCAAGGGACTTATGGCGCGCAAACGCGCCTATGGGCCGGTGCGGCTGTGGGGCTCATTCGCTTTCATCCTGGGCAATTTCGCAGCCGGCTTTGCCGCCGACGCCATTCCGGCGCGGCACCTCATCTGGCTGATGGTGGCGGCAAGCGCATTGGTCGCGCTGGCCGCGTGGGCGCTCGCACCGCTTGCGACGAATGTGCCCGAAGGAGCCGCCCACGTGGTGCCGCGTCAGAAGTTGCTGCGCGATCCCGCGTTTGTCGCAGTACTTGCGGCCGCGAGCCTTATCCAGGCAAGCCATGCAGTGTTCTACGGCTTCTCGGCAGTGCAATGGCATGCCGCCGGTCTTGATGGCACTTACATCGCCGCATTGTGGGCATTGGGGGTGGCCGCAGAGATCGTGTTGTTCGCCGTCCAGGCGCGGCTGCCGCCGTTCTTCACGCCGACGGTTCTGCTGATGACGGGCGCTGCGGCCGGGACATTGCGCTGGCTGGGCATGGCGTTCGATCCGCCGGCGCTTGTACTGCCGTGGCTACAATTGCTGCATGCATTGTCATTCGGCGCGACTCATCTCGGCGCGCTGATGTTTCTCGCGCATCACGCACCTGCCGGCCAGGCAGCAACGGCGCAGGGTTATCTTGCGATCGCCGCAGGCGCGGCGATGGCCGCCGCCATGGCACTATCGGGCGTGCTGTTCGCAGACTTCGGCAGCCGCGCCTATGCGGCGATGGCGTTAGCGGCCTTCGCCGGAGGCGCTTGCGGACTGGTAGCGCACCGGCTGTGGCGCCAGCCGACGCGCTGAGCGCGTCTGATAGCGCGGACTGCGATCGCAGCTGGGCACGATGCCGGTGAGTTCGTGGCCCTGCATGAAGATCATCTTGCGCGACAGGCCGCCGTGCTGATTGATCCAGCGCCGCACCGAAGCCGGATAGATGCTCCAGAGGGCCTGCGTGCCGAGCGGGCTGGTCACGGGCCGTCCGTCGCGATCTGGCATCCACGCGGCGTGAAATCCGAGGCGCGCGCGCTCCGTGGCGCAGATGCGTTCGCGCGGGACCAAACCCAGCACCAGCGTGCAGGCTGACAGGCAATTTCCATCGATGACGACGCTCTCGCCTGATGAGCGCACCGATGCAAACGCTTGCAGGTACTGTCCAATTTGGCCGCCGCGGTCCTCTGCGATTCGCATGGTCGCGGATGCTGATGTCACCGTAAGCGCCGCTATCGCGGCGCCATAAAACAGGCCCCGAATTCGCATATCCCCGTCCCGTTATCGTCGCCCCTGTCTGAATCGACGGTGCGATGTTGGCTCAAGTCTAAGCCAAGCAGGCGGTCGACGGAAAGCATTGGTTTCAAAAACTTTGCGCACCACGGCATGATGCGGGGCACATTTCATGAACGAATTCAGGCGTGTCGATTGGAACTGCGGCTTTTGCCCTGTGGACAGCTGCCGCATCAGGAAAGCCGGTCCGTGAGTTCCAGCGGTCTCACCCCCAAAGGGATGATGAGGGAGGGTAGACTAGACTATCGGCGTAACGCAGGCCGTCCGCGCGGTCTTTGCTGAGCAGAAGCGGGCCGTCGAGATCGACAAACCGGGCGGTTTGCGCGAGCAGCATCGCGGGCGCCATTGCCAGCGATGTGGCTACCATGCATCCGATCATGATCGTGAAATTCTGCCGCTGCGCCTCGGCGACGACGGCCAGCGCTTCGGTCAGCCCGCCTGCCTTGTCGAGCTTGATGTTGACCGCGTCGTATTTGCCGGCGAGCGCCGCAAGTGAAGAACAGTCATGGGCGCTTTCATCTGCGCAGACGGCAATGGGCCGCTGCATTTGCGCCAGCATCTGATCTTTTCCTTCGGGCAGCGGCTGTTCGATCAGGGCAACAGCGGCTTTGGCGCAGGCCGCAAAATTGGCGGCGACGGTAGAGTCGCTCCAGCCCTCGTTGGCATCGACGATAAGCATGGAATGTGGTGCAGCGGCGCGCACCGCGGCGATGCGTGCGGCATCTCCTTCGGCGCCAAGTTTGACCTTGAGCACGGCGCGGCTGGCGCATTTTTCTGCTGCTTTTGCCATGTCGGCCGGAGCGGCGAGGGAAATCGTGTAGGCGGTCGTGAGTGCGTGGGGAGCGAGAAGGCCTGCGAGCTCATGCACGGGCCGCCCGCTGCGTTTTGCCTCCAGATCCCAGAACGCGCAGTCGATGGCATTGCGTGCAGCGCCCGGTGGCATCGCGGTTTGCAGCCCGCGACGGTCGAGACCGCTCTCGAGCTGCGGCCGCATGGCATTGATCTGTGCCGTGACGCTGGCGACACTTTCACCGTAGCGGGCATAGGGAACGCATTCGCCGCGTCCCCGGCTGACGCCGTCGCTTAATTCTGCAACCACCACGACGGCCTCGGTTTTTCGGCCGCGGCTGATGTCAAAAGAGCCTGCAATAGGCCAGCGTTCGGTGGCAATGGCGAGGGCGAGGGGCAAGCGCACTTAAGAAACCCAGGGGCCTGGCCGCGCGACGGCGCGGATACATACGCCAGCGCTACATCGGGCAGACCCAGCAATCAGTCGAACCGTCCTGCCGCGTGCGCGAGCATGGTGTAAACCTTGCCGGTTTCCGAGGTCAGATAGGTTCGCGCCACCACCTGGCCGCGATCGTCGCGAGAAACCTCATCGAGCAACCGTTCGAACTCGGTGATGTAGCGGTCTACCGTCTGCTTGAACTCGCGATCCGCGCGATATTTCTTGCGGATGTCGTCGAAGGCCTGTTGACCCTGCAAGGTATAGAGTCGCCGGGTGAAGACGTTGCGTTCGCCGCGCTTGTAGCGGTCCCAGAGGTCGGCGGCCGCATCGTGGTCAATCATCCGCGCGATGTCGACCGAAAGCGAATCGAGCGACTCGATCGTGTGCCGTGGCGGCCGTTCTTCGTTTCCGCGCGCGGGAGTTGGTTCACGCGCGCTTTCACGTGCCGGCTCGCGCGGGAACTCGCGTTGTGGCTCGGTTTCCTCGCGCGATGCGCGGGTGAGGAGGTCGGAAAGCCAGCCGCGCCCTGGCGCGATCGGCGTTGCCGCGGGTGAAGGCGTTTCGCTGCCGCGGCGCGCGGCCGGAGCAAGGCCTCCGCCAGTCTCGTTGCGCTGGACGGGGCGCGGCGGACTATCGCCGCGAGGCGGCGTTTCATTGCGTGAAGGCATCTCGTTGCGCGACGGCCCCTCATTGCGTGATGGAGCCTCGTTGCGTGGTGGCACCTCGCTCCGCGGTGCCGGTTCGTTGCGGCTACCACCGATGACGGCAAGCGTCGGCTCCTCGCGCACGCGACGGACTGGCTCGACCGCGTCGAGATTCCGGCCGTGACGGGCAACAATCCGGTTGAGTTCGGCCAATGCTTCGATCTGATCGACGATCACCCGGCGCATTTGCGCGGCGCTTTCGGCCGTTTCCTGCGGCAGCTCGAAGACCCCTCTGCGTAGTTCGGCGCGCGTGGTTTCCAGCTCGCGGTGCATCTCCGCGGCCATCTGCTTCATGCCCTGGACGGCCTCTGCGAAGCGCTCGTTGGCGTTGTGGAACAGGGTGTGGGTATCGCCTGTGGTTTGCTCGTAGATCCCCCGCATTGCTTCGGTCGTCCGGAGCCGTTCCTCCTCGGCATTTTCGCGCACGCGCTCATATTGCTCGCTGATTGCGCGCGTACCCTCGGCGCTTGCCTCGGAAACGAGGCGAGCGACTTCCCGCGCGCGGGATGATGCGGCCTCGAGTGACTCGTCGAGCAGTCCGGAGAACCGGCTCAAGCGTTTTTCGATATCCTCAGTACGAATGTCGAGCGTCGCGACCAGCGAATCGAGCTGCACACGGCGCTCATTGACGCTGCCCTCGGCGCGCTGGTTGCTGTGATCGATGACCTCAACAGCCTTGGCGAGCTCTCGGCCATGAATGTCAAACTGGCGGGCCAGCTGGCCCAGGTCTGTGATGACCTGCGCGGTGATATCACGGAAATTAGAGATGTTTGTTTCCACCCGCCCGGTCGCGGCGCCAGTCGAGGCCGTGATGTCGTTCATCGCGGTCACGAACTCCGACACACGCAACATCAGTGTGTTTTCGAGAGCGCCCATGTTTTCATGCGAACCGCTGAGCACTTCCTGCAACAAGATATTGGCTTCGCGCAGCCGCTCGAACAGGGCGGTGGTGTCGGCGCGGAGCATCGTGTGCGTTTCCAGCATCTCCTTGACGCTTGACGTCGCGGTTTCTTTCGAATGCGCGATCGCCTTCTGCGTGACGTCATTGAGCTCTGTCAGCGTGCGGGTAACTGCGCTGGTGGCCGCTTCGCCCGCGCTATTGATCATGCGCGAGATCTCGGTGCTGTTGTCCATCATCGTGCGCGTAAAGGCGAAGCCTCTTTCTTCGATCGCCTTGACCGCCTGATCGGTCGCGCCGGTCACCTCGCGCGTGAACTGGTCGCTTTTCTGGGTGATGGCCGCCAGCACGCCGCCGCTTTTGTCGGAAAGAACCGTGGTCATTTCATTGGTACGCCGGGTGACCGCTGTCGCGATTTCCTCGGCTTTGCCGACGAAGCTGCGGGCAACCTCTTCGCTGACGCCGACAAGCGTGCGCTCCGCCTCGCCGGCGCTGTTGCGAATTGCCTCGGTGGTGGACAGCGCAAGCTGACCGAGCGATCGCTCGGCTTCGGCCGAATTGACCTTGATCGCCTGGCTCAGCTGTTCGAGCCGCGCATTAAGTGCATCCGCAGCGGCTTTGCTGCGGGTCTCGATCTGGCTGGTGACGGTCTCAGCGCGGCCGACAAGGAGTTCCTCGAAGCGGCCGATACGGCTGTCGAGATTGTTGGCGACCTCAAGGGCGCGCGTCCCCAGGGTTTTATCGATCTCGCCAATCTTGGCGGTGATCGAATCTGCCACTTCGATACCCCGCGAATTGATGGTACCGGCGACTTCGCCGATGCGCTGGTCGAGGGCTTCGACGACGTCCTTGCCACCTTCAGTGAGTGCCTTGGCGATGTCGGAGACGCGTGAGCCAAGCACCGTTTCGAAATGTGCAAGCCGCTCGTCAAGTGTGCTGGAAATCTCGCCGGTGCGGCCAGTGACGCGCTGGTCGAAAGTATCGACGTAGCTGCGCAGCGCTTCGGCCACATCCTGCGTGCGTTGACCAAGCCGACCGACCAGCTCGCCACCGTAGTTCTTCACTGTGTGATCGAATTCGGTGATGTGGCGGGTAATCAGGTTGCCGAGATTGCTGGCATCCCGCGAGATTTTCTCGGTGAGCTCGGTACCGCCCTGGCTGAACATGCTTTCAAAGGCCTGCAGGCGGGCCGCCAACATGTCTTTGACCGTCTCGCTATTGCTGTTGAGCGCCGTAACGAGTGATTCCGCGCTCTGGCGGAACGTATCCGCGACCGCGTCGCTGCGGTTCGCAATGGTGTCGGTGATGCGAGCGCCGGTTTGTTCGAGCTTTGAGACGACATCGCCCCCGCGCAGGGAAAGGTCGAGGACGAGCGAGTCTCCAGTCGAACGCAAGGTGGTGTTTACCTCGTTGGCGCGGGAAGCGATCGACTCGGCCAGACGCGTGCTCGTGTCGGTGAGGGCGTCGGTGAATTGTTGCGAGCGGTTCGCCATAGTTTCAATGGTGACGGAGGATTTCTCCGCGAAGCCCTGGGCGACCTGATCGAGACGCGCACTCATCATCTGTTGCAGACGAGCCGCCAGCTCAGCGAATTCGTCGTGTACATGCTCGGTTTTGAAATTAAGGCTGGCAGACAGGCGGTCGCTTGCAGACGATATCGCCGTGGTCGCCTGATCGCTGGTTGTTTCCAGGCGCTCGAGTAGCGTCGAGCCGCGCTCGCTCAGGGCGTCAATCATGGAATCGCCGGCGTGGCCAAGTGCCAGGGTGATGTGTTCGCCCTTCTCGGTGAGTGAGCGGGTCACGCGTTGCGCCACCTCATTGACCTTGTCGGCAACCAAATCGCCGACCGAGGTAACGTCGTGCGCAAGATCGAGGTGGACGCTGGCAATGGCGTTACGGACGTGCTCGGCCTGGTTGACCAATGTTTCACGTTGGTTGGTCAGCTCGGTGAGCAGATCGCGAATGCGGACTTCGTTGTCGTTGTAGGCGCGCTCGAGCGCCGAGACTTCGTTGTGCACCAGCGCTTCGAGCTCGGCGGCGCGGGCAAGCGCCCGTTCGACACCATCGCCCATAGCTGCGACCTCGCGGCGGATCGCCTGGCCCACAGTGACAATCGACTCGTGCGCAACGGTCTCGGGTTGCGCAAGGCGCATCGCCACTTCGGCCATGGATTCCGCGACGACACGCATATCCTGGGCGCGGTTGAACATGTGGGCGAGCACGAAGAAGAAAATCACCGGCACGGCGATCGCGGCGGCGAGCGCGACAATCGCGGCAAGGCCGACGCCCGGCGTCGCGAAAACGGACCGCATCTCGGCGCCATACAGGGTCGCAATGGCAATACCGCCCACGGCCCAAATGAAACCGCCAACCGCTGCGGCGATGTACGGCGCACGCCCCGAACGGTAGCGCAGGGCCTGCAATATTTGTCCGATGCCGGCGCGGTCATCGTTGGCGGCCCGGCGTGGCAGGGTTTCCCCGGTCTGCCAGCCGGCCGGGGGTGCTTCCTGCGGGAACAATTCGCCGGCCGGGGGTGTCGATGCGGCGACGGCGTCACTCTCGGCAACTGGCTCAAAAGGCGTTCCGGGGCGCGTCTCGGGCGCACGAATATTAAGGGCCTCCTGGATGGCAGAGAGAGCCTCTTCCGTCGCGTCTTTTGATTTAGGGATATTCGCCATAAGGGTCGCCGCCTCGTCATTACGCCGGACTTGTCGCCGGGGCTCGTACCGTAGCGATTAAGGGGGGCCCCTGCCGCGAGAGCGGCATTGCTGCGGCATTGACCGCGAGCTCCCCTATTTATCGCCCGGCGGTCATCCTATCGCCTTGGCAATGCGAAGGAAACCACGCTGGTAAGGTCTTTTTAATCATCGTTAACTGATTGCTAACCATAGCGAACGTGGCTCCCCCGGTCTGCCAAAAGCGATCATGACCACCGAACTGAACCTGTGGTGCCGTCGCATGGACGGCGCAACACGCCGCACGATTACACCACCTTAACCACCAAAATTTTTGTCGGGTTTGAGCGGCCGTGCGCGGCCCCGCATTTACCTGGATTTGGTCCCGTTCAGGCCAAAGTCCCCGGCAACAAAAAGACAGTGGGAGGCCGGGATGGCGCAAGTCGCGGTCAGAATTTTCGAACAGGAAGCCGGAGCACTCAAAAGTGCCGTGCTGGATCGCAGCCATCTGGCGCGCATGACGTCCGGCGACCGCAGCCTGGAACGGGAAGTACTGCAACTGTTCGAACGGCAGGCTGAACTGCTGATGGCGCGAATGCGCGGGAGTGAACCGGCCGCGATCGCCACGCTGGCACATACGCTGAAAGGATCAGCCGCGAGCATTGGCGCTTGCGGTGTCGCCTGTGCCGCCGAGGATACCGAGTTGTCGGCGAGCCGCGCTCCAGCGGAATGTGGCCTCGCGATCGATCGGTTGGCGGAGGCAATTCAAGAGGCTCTTTTGGAGATCGGCGCCATATTGCGCACGCAATGACGGGGATGGCGCCCTCGCACAAATGACTATATAGAAGCCCGCGTCACCATTGGCGCAGCCATTCTTGATATCCCTTCCATATGCCGAAGATCACTTATACCGACTCTAGCGGCACGGCCCGCACAGTCGAAGCCGAGCTCGGTTCGACCGTGATGGAAACTGCCATCCGCAACAATATTCCCGGAATCGAGGCGGAATGCGGCGGCGCATGCGCCTGCGCGACGTGCCACGTCTATGTAGACGAAGCCTGGCGCGAAAAAGTTGGCGGGCCTTCTCCGATGGAGGAGGACATGCTCGATTTCGGCTACGACGTCCGGCCAAACTCACGCCTCTCATGCCAGATCAAGGTGACCGGCGAGCTTGACGGGCTGGTGGTGATGACGCCAGACAAGCAGGCTTAGACTAAAGCGATCCGTGCGCGTGGAACTGGCCGCGGGTCCAATCTGGTCAACGCGAAGGTGGCACGTGGCTTCGATCAAAACCACCTGCTGTATCGCTGGCGCTGGTCCTGCCGGGATGATGCTCGGCTTCCTGTTGGCGCGCGCCGGCGTCCCCGTCATTGTACTGGAAAAGCATCCCGATTTCCTGCGCGATTTTCGCGGAGATACCGTGCATCCCTCAACGCTGGAGATGATGTACGAGCTCGGCCTGCTCGACGAATTCCTTAAGCTGCCGCACTCGGTGGTGCGCCAGGTTTCCATGCAAATCGGCAAAGATCGCGTCGTCATCGGCCACTTCGAACGCCTGCCAGTGCATTGCAAATTCATCGCGCTGATGCCGCAATGGGATTTCCTCAACTTCATCGCCGGACATGCCAGGCGCTATCAGACATTCGATTTGCGCATGCGCGCAGAGGCGACCGGTTTGATCGAGGAGAACGGGCGCATCGTCGGCGTTCACGCGAAGACGCCGGATGGCGAGCTGGACGTCCGCGCTGATCTCACCGTTGGCTGCGATGGCCGCCACTCCATCGTGCGCCTGAAGGCCGGCCTTGAAAGCGATGATTATGGCGCGCCAATGGACGTGATGTGGTTTCGTCTATCCCGCAAACCAAACGATTCCGGGGAAACGGTCGGCCACATTGAAGGTGGCCGCATGATTGTCATGCTCAATCGCAACGATTATTGGCAATGTGCTTATGTTATCCCGAAGGATACCGCCGACGAGGTCAAGCGCGCAGGGCTCGACAAATTCCGCGAAACAGTTGGCGAGATGTCGCCGTTCACACGTGACCGGCTCGATGAAATCGACAGCTGGGACAAGGTGAAGCTGTTGACGGTGGCTGTTGACCGCTTGCGCCGCTGGTATCGGCCCGGATTGCTCTGCATCGGGGACGCGGCGCACGCCATGTCGCCGATTGGTGGGGTTGGCATCAATCTGGCAGTGCAGGACGCGGTTGCCGCCGCAAATATTCTCGCCGAACCTCTGCGGCGCGGAACGGCAACGATCGAAACCCTCAAGCGCGTGCAGCAGCGTCGCGAATTTCCCACGCGTTTTACTCAACGCATGCAAATCGTCCTGCAAAATAACATCATCAGCCCGGCGCTCGGAGGCAAGCAACCAAGAGCGCCGTTTTTCATGAAGCTGATGCAATGGCCGTTGTTGCGGCGAATTCCAGGCCGCGTGCTGGCGCTCGGGATAAGGCCGGAGCACATCCACACGCCAGATATATCGTCGCCCGCGCGCAACGCGGCGGCTTAGGGTTTCATCCCGGCCGGTGCAACTTGCGAAGATTTGAGGCCCATTTCATCCAGGGCCTTGCGCACGAGCCCGGACGCCTTCGCCTCCTCGATGAAGTCGCTCACATAATTGAGCGCAGCCGGCTTGCCCTTAGGCACGCAAACGGCCGTGCTCGAATTGAGAAAAGCGTCGTCGAGAATGCGAGAGCCGGCGATTTTCCCGACCAGACCGGACAGGGATTCCCGCGATAGGGCAATTGCTTCGATTTTGCTCTCGCGCATGGCGGCAACCGCGGCGTCGACTCCGGCAAAATCGATATGCGTTGCATTGGCGGTCGCTTTCTTCGCCGCGCGGAACGTCGCGGTGTTGGAGACACCACCAATACCAACGCCCTTGGCATCGGCATCCTTGACCGACTGAATTTTCGAACCGGGTGCGACGAGAAATGTGCTCTGCAGGAGATGATAGGCGTTGCCGAAATCGACAAACTTTTTGCGCTCCTCATCGACGGGAAGAAAGGCCACGTCCCAGCGGTTGGCCGCCGCCGAATTCTGGATTTCGCCTGAAGCCTGGTGCGGAATGATCTCGAGCGGCACGCCGAGCTTTGCGGCGAGCGCGCGGCCGAAGGTGACGGCAACGCCGCGATAGCTGTCCCCATCCTTGATAGCGAATTGCGCCGAGGGCGACGGCGCAACGGCAATGGCAAGCCGAAGCTTTCCGTTTGGAGCGAGTTCCTTCAATGCCGCGGCATCGGTCATTATTGTTGTCTCACTTTGCGGCGGAGGGTGCCACGCTGGCCGACTGATTGGCGCGTTTGATCGCATCGGCGACAAAGCCGGACGCTTTTACGTCCTCGACGAAGGCCCGCAGATATTCGGCGCCCGCGGTGCGGCCCTTGGGCGTGCCCATGGCCTGCTGGATTTCCATGAAATGGCCATCCATGACCCGCACCTCCGGATGATCCATGGCATAGGCCGCGAGCGGCTGCCTGACCCCGGCCGCAACTTCGAGCTTGTCATTCACGAATATATCGATCATCGCGCGTCCGCCGCCGGCCGGCGCGCGGACAACTGTGGCATTCTTTATGGTGCGCGTCAGAAAGAGGTCATAGGCCGACTTAAGACCAACCGCGATTCGCACGCCGGGACGGTCAACGTCGTTGATCGCCTGCAAAGGCGAATCCTTGGGCACCATGTACGTGCCCTCGATAATGACGTAGGGCGCGCTGAACTCGATCTCAGCAGCACGCACCGGCTCGATCGCGACGAAAGCGATGTCCCATTCACCCGTCGTGACCGCGTCGAATACCTTGCCGGCGGCGGGGTAGGTGACGAGCTCGACTGGCACATTCAGCCGGCGGCCGAGTTCGCGCGCGAGATCGGGCGTAATGCCTTTGGGTTCACCGGTGGCAGGATCGGCCTGTGCGAGCACGGAATTGCCGAGGTTGATCGCCGCGTGCAGTTTCCCCCTGGGTGCGAGATCTTTTAAGACAGCGTCCATCACAGGCTCAGCAGAAAATGCGGGTGCAATGCCGCAAGACAGCGCCAGTGCGAGTAGCGCGGTTCGCGAAAATGCGGTCCAAAGACCCCCAGCGACCTCAGGTTTGATTTCCATTGCGCGGCGGAGCTTAGGCGATGTCGCCGCGCGATCCAAGATGGCTGGTAAAACGCAGAATCGCGATGATGACGGCGAAAACGGCAATCCAAACCAGCCTGGCGCCATAGCGATCGTGCGGGTTGGACAAGACACCACAGATGAAGGCATTCGCGACAAGTGCCACGCCACAAGCGGCGGTCAATTCGCCGACATCGGGAACCTTCCGGCGGGAGGCAAGCAGGACGAAGACGGGCAGCAGGGCCATGGAGATGAGTGCGACCGGATATTGCAATCGATTGATGGCGGCAAAGGACATTTCGCCATTCTGCTGGCGCGCCAGGTGCATGAATGATGCCAGCTTCGGCGTGTACTGCTCAATGATGCGATAGGTGTGCCAGATGCCACCACCGACGCCCTCGCCTGTGTGGACGGCAATCATCTGCCTGGCGGTGGCAATGCCGGCAGTTTCGATCTGCAGGCCAGGGTATTCAATCATGCTATTGAGAGCGATCGTCTGCATCTCCGCTCCGAGTCCATCAAACCGCCCAAGCCTGTCGAATAGCGGGCTGCCCCAGAACCAGACGTCGGCGTCGTCGGGGAGCCGGTCCCTGTAGGCGCAGAGCGTGAGTTTTGGGTCGGGGCAGTGGTCGTCGAGATATTTTTTGACGATGCCATCTTGCAGCATGCGGCCGAATGACAGTGCAAAGCCGCCTGGTGTCCACGCGAGACGCCTCGCCACGGCGAAGTCCGCGGCAAAGACGAAAACGGTGCCCAGCGCGAGCGCCAGTACACCATTGCCAATGCGTGCGAGCGGCATGCGGTGCGGTTTGGCAAGCCACAAGAAAATCGCGGCGACGACCAGCGTCAACAAAACGGCCATCGTGGCGCTATGGGTCGCAACGCAGACGGCAATGAGCAGGGTCAGGGCGAAGCGCTCGTCGCGACTGAGACGACCGGGCCGCAGCAGCAAAAGGTAGAGTGCCAGGACGCCAAGTCCTGCGAAAATGTCGGTGAGAAGAATCGATGTCAGCCACGGCAGGGTCGAGAGCACAGTCAGCGTCGTGACAACGACGAGCAATAGCCACGGACGCCCGCCGAACCCGTGCGCGCGCAATACCAGTGCAATGATCCAGACCGTGATCGCGGCTTGCGCGGCGACGACCGGCCAAAAAGCTGCAGGCGCGCCGGCATTGAGCATGAGGCCGTAGACGACCGCTCGGCTGGGAACCAGCGTGCCTTCGTACCAGCGTGCCAGATAGCCGCCGGTGTCGTATTGCAGCAGCGGAAAGCCGTTCCACAGGGCAGGCGCCTGCAGCAAAAGCCAGCTGCCACCGGCCGCGATCCAACGCGGCAGAAAAGCGTTATCCCGCAGATACATGGAATGAGTTCCCCAGCCTGGAACACAGTGTTACCCGCTTGACGGACACCCTGGCTAGGGCGAATTGTCGCGCATGTTTGTTACATTTTTCGCCGAACTCAAAAGCGCCGGCGTACCGGTGACGCTGCGCGAATATCTCACGCTGATGCAGGCCATGGACGCTGACCTGGCCTCGCGCCGGGTAGAGGATTTTTATTACCTGTCGCGGGCGGCGCTGGTGAAAGACGAGCGCAACCTCGACAAGTTCGATCGCGTGTTCGGACACGTGTTCAAAGGGCTGGAAACGCTCGATGGCGCAATCGAGGCCGAGATTCCGGCTGAATGGCTGAAGAAGCTCGCCGAAAAATATCTCACCGAAGAAGAGAGGAAGCAGATCGAGGCCATGGGGGGTCTCGACAAGTTGCTGGAAACCTTGCGCAAGCGTCTGGCCGAACAGAAAGGACGTCATCAAGGCGGATCGAAATGGATCGGCACCGCCGGCACGTCACCTTATGGTGCTTACGGCTACAACCCGGAAGGCATTCGCATCGGCCAGGATTCCAATCGCAACTTTCGCGCAGTCAAAGTTTGGGACAAGCGTGAATTCAAGGATCTCGACGACGAAGTCGAGCTCGGCACCCGCAACATCAAACTCGCGCTACGCCGTCTTCGCAAGTTTGCGCGTACTGGCGCGCCGGAAGAGCTCGATCTCGACGGCACCATCAAAGGTACGGCGCACAAGGGGTACCTCGACATCCTGATGCGGCCGGTGCGGCACAATGCGGTGAAGGTGCTGTTGTTCTTCGACATCGGCGGGTCGATGGATTGGCATATCAAGTCCACCGAAGAATTGTTCTCGGCGGCGCGCACCGAGTTCAAGCATATGGAATATTTCTACTTCCATAATTGTCTCTATGAGCGGGTATGGAAGGAAAATCGACGCCGCTTTCAAGCGACCACACCAACCTGGGACGTGCTGCACACATATCCGCACGACTACAAAGTGATCTTCGTCGGCGATGCGTCAATGTCTCCGTACGAGGTTGTGGCCCAAGGAGGATCGGTCGAGCACTACAACGACGAACCAGGCGCTCGTTGGCTCGAGCGCGTGACGCGCACCTACCCGGCCTGTGTCTGGCTCAATCCGGTACCGGAGAGGGAGTGGGGCTTCACTCAGTCAATTACCATGGTGCATCAGTTGATGGGCGGACGAATGTATCCGCTCACGCTGGACGGGCTCGACCGTGCGACGCGCGAACTGGCGCGCTAATATGAGCCGATGGTTTCGTCGCGCCGGCTAATTTCAAAGGTAATGCGATATCCTGGCATTGTCGGTGCCATTTCCGGTCGCGAACGGAGAGCGCACATTTTCTTGGGGCGAACCGAAAGCGGAAGCACCGCGTGATTGCCCGGCGCCGTGCTGTTCCCGGTTCAAACGCGCGCTTTAGGCGGCGTTGGCTGGCCGCAGATGTGCGGGATCGTCCGGCGCTGCCCGTTCCCTTTGCAGCGCCATCGCCTCGCGCATGAGCCGGGCGAAATCCTTGCGGGCGGTCTCCAATGCTCCTTCGACCACCGAACACTGCATCTGCTCTCGACGCAGGGAGACGCTCAATTCCTCGATCCTCTGCTCGGCGGCCTGCTTTTCGGCAGCCCGCGCTGCTTCAAGGGCATTGATCTGTTCGCTCAGCGCCGAGATGGTGTCCTCGGCGCGTGTCAGCGCAGCTTCTTTAACGGTAAAGGCACGGGCGAGGGTGGTGCTACGCTCCATGAGCGTGGCGCGCGCTTGATCCACTTCCGTAAATTGGGACTCGCGCTGCATTCGCTCCGTTTCAAGATCGGCAATGCGTGCCTGCAGGGCGTCGCGTTCCATTGCCAGCTCACCGGCGCGCCTGTCGTAGGTCCGAATCTCGTCGGCGCGGGCAAGCAGATGCTCGCGTGCGTCGCCTAGCAGCTTTTCGCTCGCGGAGGCGCGGGCCTGGAGAGCATCGAACCGCATGCGTTGGGTCGTCAGCTCATGCTCGTGCCGTTCCTTGGCCTCTGCGAACGCGCTGGCGAGCCTCGTTCGTTCGGTGCTCAACTCTGCGAAATTGCCTTCCACATGGCGCAAGCGGCCCTGCGAGGCCGTCAGGCCCGCCTCGGCCTCGGCAAGCTTGCGCGAGAGGCGAGCTCCATCGGCGCTGACCTTGTCGAGCGAGATCTGCTGCGCGCGCCTTTCATCCTCGATCATAAGCAGCCGTTGACGTGCGGCATTCACTTCGGATTCAAGAGATGCCACGCGCTTTTCGGCAGTCGATAGCCGTTCATCGAGGCGACGATTCTCCTCGCGAAGGGCCTTTCCCTCTCCGGTTTCCTGCGCGAGCCGCGCTTCCAGATCCACGATCTGCGCGCGCCGGGCAGCGACATCGATGGCAATTTCAGCCTTGGTGGCTTCAAGAGCGCGGAGCAGGTTCTGGGTGGTGGTGAGTTCCTGGCGGAGCGCCTGACATTCCTTTTCCGAAAATGCCGCCTTTTTCTCCAGCTCGGCCACTTCATTGCGCAACTTGCCATACGCAGTTCGCGTATTGCTGAGCACCGTCTGCAGGCTGATCTTCTCGGTTTTCTCGGCTTCGAATGCGCGAAGGGCCTTGCTGACCGGATCAACAAGCCTGCCGACAGCATTCTTGATGGTGTCGAGTTCGCCAATCTTGGCGTTGGCATCGAGCAGGAGATTACGAAGAGATTCGTTTTCGCCGCCAAGCTGGGCACCCAGCGCGGAGAACAGTTCTTCGTCGAGTTCGAGCGGGTTGTCGGGAGGGGTGGTATTGGTCGGCATTGGCGCGGCCGTGTTGTCGTAAAGTCCGGCCTTGCGGGCAAACAGGCCCCCGAATTTGCTCATTGACGTGACCCCTAAAACGCCGATTCGCCCGGCCGAAGCGACGCCGAATCACTCGTTAACCGATCCTAACGGAATCTGAATTTCTGTGGGTAAATGAAAGGTTAATGGCAAATCACGACGGGCTTTCAATGGTTTATCGAAAAAAACGGTTAGCGGCTGCCGAGTACCGGCGTGCGCGAAATACCACCTGCCACGGCGCTGCCCCCGTGTTGGATAACCCGACGGCGCAGAGTGCGACCGCGCGACTTTAGCCCGTATCGAGACCTCCCGCCGGAGTCCGGAAGTGAATCGAAATTTGCCGCCCTTGCGCGGCTGGTTGGTGAACGAAGCCCATAAGTTTACCGCTTTGGCAGATCGGAATCGGAAATGCCGGCGTCGCCCCAGATCGGCGCCGGCGATTTCATCGGTTCCAGCTTCAGGCGCGCTTGCTTATGAACAAGCCTTCGCAAAGGCGAAAGTTGAGTTCAGCACCAGTGCCTTGCGGCTGCAAAGTTGCCTTCACCTCGGGCGTTATCTCAGTCAGCATCGCGCGCAACAATGCCTGCATGATGGTGTCGTAACGCGCGGCCCAGCTCTTGAATTCCATCGTCTTGTAGATTTGCTCTTCGTGCGTTGTTTGGAGGCCGGCCCTGTCAAGCGCACTTCGCCATTCCTCCATGGTCCAAGCCCGTAGATGGCTCGGATCGCGGAGACGCTCGAAGGCGTTCACGTAATCGCCCACGCTGCCTGCCGGCACGACATTGTCGACGAGCGCGAACAATCCGTTCGTTTTGAGCGTGCGGTACACTTCACCGAGAAAGTCTGAAATCGAGTCGAAATGGTGCGGCGCGATCCGACACGTGACAAGATCAAAGCTCTCGTCCTCAAAAGGCAGTGCTTCAGCCTTTGCATATGTCGTGCGGACGTTGGCAAGGCCGCGCTTTGCAGCTTCGCCTTTCACCATGTCGAGCATTTCCTGAGTGATGTCAGTCGCCCAAACGCGGGCAACGTGGGGCGCAAAAGCGTAGGCGACATGGCCGCCGCCAGTAGCGACGTCAAGAACGCGCCAGCCTTTTTGCGGGGAGGTGAGCGCAACCATCCGTTCCAGGCTTTTACCGACCGCGTGTGGTTTGCTGGTGAGGTAGTGAGCTGCGGTTTTGCCGAACTGCTCCTGGACGAGGGTTTTGCTCATGGGTGCTCCCGATCAGTACCAGTGAACAGAAATACAGAGCGTGCCCGGCATTCGCACGCGCAATATATGCATGATGGTACTGCCGAAAGTGCGGGGCGGCTAGTTGTCGCCGCCGCTCAGGTCGTCATAGCCATGACGGTTACTGTAAAACACAAGCGCCATCAGGCCACCGCCAACCAGCAGAGAGAACAGGACACCACCCGCTATGGCGACATATCCGTAAAGCGGAATTTCATCACCGCCGATATGCGTCCAGGCAGCGGCGGCGAACCAGACCGACAAACCCAAAAGGGCGAGCAGCGGCACGACAAGGAGAAGCTTGCGCATCCCGTTAATATAGGACGTCGCGGTGTTCGTGCCATGCTACCGGACTTCAAAAAGCGAACGCGGAATTGCTTTCCGCGTTCGATGGCTTGGTAAGGCTAGCCCTTGCCGCCAGCTTCGGAAAGTTGCCCAGTTTTGCCCCGCCTTGCCGCCAGAGGCGTTTCGTCGTTGGCGGCCTCAGCGGGCGGAATCGGAATGTCGTCGAGCGGCGCCCCGCGTCGCAATGTCGATCTTAGGGCCCCGACCTCGCTTTGCAGGCGGGAATTGTCCTTGCGCGCAGCTTCCAGGGCGCCTTCGACAACGGCGCGCTCCATGCGCTCGCGCTGGAGTGCAGAATTGAGATCCTCCACCCGCTTTTCGATATTGGTACGAATGATCTGAATATCCGCTTCCAGATGCCCATTGCGTTCGGTCAGCGCACCGATCTTTTCTTCTGCGCGGGCGAGGGCGGTTTCGCGCATCTTCATTGCCTTGGACAGAGCATTATTACGCTCGGTCAAGGCGATGCGCGCCTGCTCGTGATCCTTGATCTGTCGCTCGCGCGTTTCGTGCTGGACTTCGATCTGGGTGAGCCGCTTCTCCGAATTGTTGCGAGCGATCGTCGCTTCGACCGATTTGCGATCGAACGCGCGGACCTCCTCGGTGCGAGCGATAAGATTTTGCCGCGCCTCGGAAAGCAGGCGCTCGGCAGTTGCGGCGCGCGATTGCAATCCGTCCAACCGCATGTTCAGGCTGTTGCGTTCGGCCTGGTGCTGCTCTTTGGATTCATCGAGGGCAGCGCCGAGCCGCCCGCGCTCCGCGTAGGCTTCTGCAAAGCTTGACTCGACCTTACCGAGTTGAGCGCGGGTCGCGGTCAGCGTGTTCTCACTTTCAGTCAGCCGCCGCGTCAGCCGCGCGGTTTCGTTCAGTGCCTGATCGACCGCGATTTGCAGCGAACGTTTTTCATCGTCCAGAAGTGCCAGGCTCTCGCGAGCAGCTGCGAGTTCTCCCTCGAGTTCGACGATGCGCTTCTCGGCGCCGTCGTGCTGTTCTTTTAGCGCCCGGCGGGATTCACTGAGCGACCGACGCTGGCTGGTCTCCTGCACCAGTTGACGGTCAAGTTCGGCAATTTGCGCGCGGCGCGCATTGATATCATCGGTAAGTTCAAGCCGGGTGCTTTCCAGAGCCCGATTTGCTTCTCGCGAGAGCTCGAGGTCTTCGCGCAGTCTTCCCGCTTCACCTTCGAATATCGTTGCCTTTTTTTCGATCTGGTAGAATTCCTCGCGCAGCGTCTCATAGGCTGTGCGCGCTTCCGCCAGCATTCCAGACAGACTCATCGTCTGGGATTTTTCTTGTTCAAGAGCGCGGAGGGTGCTGTTGAACGGCGCAACCAGCTTGTCGAAAGCCTCCTTGAGGTCGTCGAGCTCGCTGATCTTTCGGCCGGTGTCAGTCAGCAGATTGCGCAGGACCTCGTTTTCCTCACCCATCCGCGAACCGACGTCGGACAGGTTTTCCACAGAGATATGGTTGCCGCCGTTGCCATTTCCGTTTGCAGCTCGCGCCAAAAGTTTGTCGACCTCGGCCGCGCCGCCCTTTCGGCCAAAAAGGTCCGACAGCTTCGCCATGACGACGCCTCCCCAACCCCAGAAACGCTACGACAGCCCCAAACGCCGCAATTACGTTATTATATCGCTGTGGCGATGGAAACACTTGCAACAGCGGCCTGTGCGTTTCGTCGCGCCCGTCCGGCCCTTGTCGGCCATGGCTGTAAGGGATGCGCGTGCACGTGACAGAACAGTCCACAGAAATATTAAGAAGACCCCTGAGTTACGCCTACCGGCCGTCGGCGTTTGGGCCGCTCCGGGTCTACAGCCTTTCGGATGACGGGATCGATTGGGCGGTGGGTGTCCATTCGGGGCACGTTCCGTATCGCAGCATCAGCCGTCTTCGCATGTCGTTTCGGCCGACCGGCATGCAACCGCGGCGCTTTGTTGTTGAGCTATGGGCGCAGGGTGCACCCAAGCTGACGATTGCCTCCAGCTCGTGGAAAAGCATCACCGAACAGGAGCGGCTCGATCAGTCTTACACGACCTTCGTGCAGGAGCTGCACCGCCGCATTTCGAATGCGGTACAGTCCGCGCGCTTCCAGCAAGGCAGTAATCCGTTGATTTACTGGCCAAGTCTGGTTGTTTTCGGTGCGGTCGCACTTGGAATTGCGGCGTTGACCGTCCAGGGCCTGCGAGCGGGCACAACCAGCGGCGCAGCGCTCGTCGGCGCTTTCCTCGTGCTATTTGTCTGGCAAGGCGGAAACTT
>DASYSQ010000189.1:0-17040 GCA_036003145.1 Pseudolabrys sp. | reverse complement strand
GGATTCACTGGATTCGCGCAACGGCGCGATCGATTTGGTCACGGTGGTCCATAGCACGCGTTCTTCCGCAGAAAGAACGCGACGCCGCCTGCCGTCGCCGGAGCTCATGATGTCAGGGGCGCCGCTTGGGCAGCCGCACCGGTACGCTGGCCGTTGTTTCCGCGGCCGACCGCGCAGCCGCTGTCACAATCATCGCCGGCCGGGGCTTCGGAAGCGGGACATTTGTGGCGACCGCCGTCCCGCTGATAGCCACGCTTTGCGGCGCCAGCATCACAAACTGTCCATTTTGCTTGATGCGGCCGGCAATATGGCTGATCTCCTCGCCATGACCGAAGTAGATGTCGGCACGCGCCGGCCCGACGATCGCGGAGCCGGTATCCTGCGCAAACAGCAGACGACGAAATTTGGTCTCCGGTTTTTCGCTTTCGATTGGCAGTTCGGCGTCTATCCAGACCGGCGTGCCGTAGATGTGGATGCGCTTGTCCACGGCCAGCGAGCGGCCGGGCGTAAGAGGCACGCCCTGCGCACCGATGCACTCATCGTGCGTACCCAATGGCGTCTCCTGGAAGAAGACAAATGAGCGGTTCTTGCGGCGCAGTTCCTTGCCTTCGTCCGGATTCGATTCCATGAATTCGCGGATCTTGTCCATCGACATCTCTTCCTTGGAGACGATGCCGCGATCGATCAGGAATTTTCCGACCGGCGTGTAGGGCATTCCGTTGCTCGCAATATAATTGAGACGCAACAGCTTGCCGTTATCGAGCTTCACGCGCGTTGAGCCCTGAATCTGCGCGAAGAATGCATCAACCGGATTCTTGATGTAGCAAATCTCCAGTTCCTTGCCGGCCAACGCGCCGTCTTCAATCCTGGTGCGATCGAGATTCGCAAACACCTTGCTCTGGTGCTTACTCACTGTCTCTGCCGGCGCGGCATAAATCGGGATCGTGTATTCGTCGCTGGGGAAGCGCGAGCCATCCACCTCTGTTTCGTAGTAACCGGTAAAGAAGCCTGCGGTTTGTCCGGCCGGTGTCACTCGAACCGGTTTGAAATTGTCCTCGAAGAAGGCTCGCGCATGATCGCGGTCGAGTTGGCCGGCCGCCACTGCGCGCTCACACACCTTGAAAAGTGCACCGTAGAAAGGACGTGCGGACCGCATCGCCCTGGTGCCGTTGAGGATGGCGCGACAACTTTTCAGGAACGTATCAAAGGCGACGGCGTGATCGTCATCCTTCCACCCCTCGAGCGTCGAAAAGCTGAGTGATTCAATACGCGCATTGCGAAGATTCAAAGCCGATGCCGGATCGCTTGGAGTTGCGATGAGCCAGAAGCAGAAACCAACGATACAGGAGGAGCGAAGAACGATCCCCTGCATGCCGTCACTGCCCGGCTTCAGTGGCAAGAAGCTTCCAGTTCGGATCGCGCGAGGTAATGTCGCGAGCAAATGTCCAGACGTCCGTAATGTCGGTCACGCGCTCGGCGTTGCCATCGATGACATTGCCATCCTTGTCGCGCGTCACTGAGACGAGCTTGGACTGGAACCGCACGGTCACCTGCGCGTTACGCCCGCGCAGTTCGGCCGCGGTAATATCCGCGTTGTCGATGGACACGAACCGGCTCTCCACCGTTTCACCGCGCTTCTCGCGTTCACTGATGGCACTCTCAAAGCCGTCATAAACTTCGCGTGCGAGCAGATTCTTCAACGTGCGACGGTCGCCTTCGGCGAAGGCGTTGACAATCATCTCGTAGGCAGCGCGCGCACCCGTGAGGAAGTGCTTGCCATCAAAATTGCCATCGGCTCCTGCGATGGCATCGAGGCCGGCCGCAATCGCCGAACCGGCTTCGGCAACGCCCTTCCACCGTTCGGGGGAGGATTCCGTCGGCTCAGCCGGTTTCGACGTGGCCGCTTCAGCGTTACGATTAGGCAACGTAACGATCTTTTCGGCCGCCGGGCGAACGGGTTCCCGGGCAGAATAAGGATCGTACGGAGGACGCTCCCGACCGGTGCGCTGGCCAAGCACGCTTCGCAATCGCAGGAAGATGAACACTGCGAGCGCCAAGAAAATGATGGTGTAGATATCGAACACGTCTCGCATGCTTTCGGCTACCGTAGTGGCACATTGGCCAAGTCAGTGTTTCGGCCCGTCGTCCACGAGACGACCGAGCGGCCGGCTTTGCCGCTATTGCATCCGCCGGTGGCCACGCCAATCCTAAGGCCGGGCCTCGCGCCAGGACCTCGGCGCAATTCAGGTCTCTCGATCGAACCTTAGACGATCAGGGCGCCTAGGCCAACATCGACAAGGCAGAGAACATATAATGATTAATGTGGCAAAATGGGCGTTGTTGGCGCTGCTGGCGCTGCCATTTCTGGAACTTGCGGTATTCGTCGCGGTCACTGGCATGATCGGGTTCGGCTGGGCGTTGAGCCTGGTGGCAGCCGGTTCGGCTGCCGGTTTGCTCATATTGCGCCGTGCAGGCGGCAGCCATATTGCGCGCATCCGCATTGCCCTGGACCAAGGCAGTTTCACCGCCTTGCGGGCGGACGCGTCGGGCGGCGCGATCCTGATTGGGGGAATTCTATTGTTAATTCCGGGATTTATTACTGATATTGCCGCTCTTTGCCTGCTCATACCACCCTTACGTCACGCCATGCGCGTCGCGTTCGGCCATGTTGTCGCGCCAGTCCGCAACGATGGCGTCGTCGACCTTCCACCGGAACAATGGCATCAGGTGCCCGACCCCTCATTGCCGGGCCAGCGCAGGCACGAGCCGAAGCGTTGAGCCGGGCATGCCATCAGCTCTTAAAAAAGATCGTGCGGACGCAAAACCATACCATCCTTGTTCCCTTCTTGACCCTATGTTAGCCAACCGCCGCACAAGCAAGGATGTGGTGCGAAGGAGCGTTCATGACGACAACGAACGGAGGCCCAACTCCGGCCGCGGCGCAGGACATGCAGCCGCAACTGACCGTGGTGTCTCAATACATCAAGGATTTTTCGTTCGAAAATCCGAACGCGCCGAAGTCGCTTGCTGGGCGTCAGGATCAGCCACAGATCGGCATTCAGATTAATGTCGGCGCCAATCCGTTGTCGGAGACCGACATCGAGGTGGTGATTAAACTCGACGGCAAGGCCGAAGTCGGAACGACTTTGTTGTTTCGTTTCGAACTGGAATTTGCCGGCGTGTTTCGCATTCGGAATGTCCCGCAGGAGAGCATGAATCCGGTCGTATTGATCGAGTGCCCGCGGCTTCTCTTCCCGTTTGCGCGCGAGATCATCGCCACCGCGGTCCGCAACGGCGGCTTTCCACCACTTCTGCTCGATCCGGTGGATTTCGTCGGTCTCTACCGCCAGAAGATGGCGCAACAGCAGCCCGCTCCGGCACCTGCGCGGAGCTGAACCGTCAGCCGGTCTCCGGTCGGTACTCGCGCCACAATGCGGTCTCGCCGAGGCTCGCCACAAACTCGCGGTGTGCCGCCAGTTCGGCTTCGCTTAACCGCGGCGTCAGGCGCTCGGGGCGCTCACGTATCGCGACGACACCGTCAATCACATTCGCTACCCGCACACCGTTCTCGGCAAGCCCGAGCTGCGCCTGACGTGCCCCGGTCAGTTCGACATAGACCTCGGCCAAAATCTCGGCATCAAGCAGCGCGCCGTGTTTGGTCCGGCGTGAATTGTCGATCCCATAGCGCGCGCAAAGGTCGTCAAGGCGGTTGGGGCCCGCTGGATGCTTACGGCGCGCCAGTAACAGCGTATCGACCAGCCGCTCACGCGCTATCAACGCGCGATCGACGCGTTTGAGCTCGGCGCAAAGAAACGTGTGATCGAAGCCGGCATTGTGGATCACGAGCGGCGCGTCGCCGATAAAGGCAAGAAACTCGTCGGCGATTTCAACGAAAAGCTTGTGCCCCTTCAGGAACTCGGTGGAAAGACCATGGATAGCGAATGCCTCGGCCGGCACGTCGCGTTCCGGATTGAGGTACGCATGAAATGTCGAACCGGTCGGTATCCGGTTGAGCAGTTCGACGCAGCCGAGCTCGACAAGGCGATGGCCTTGGCCCGGATCCAGGCCGGTGGTTTCGGTATCGAGAACGATTTCGCGCATATTGCCTTTCAGCGACAGAATCACCGCCGCCGTTTCGGCATTGTAGCAATACGCGCCAGAATATCACGCACCTGCGTCCGTGCTGCGTCAAATCCTTTGGATGTATCCACCACGAAATCCGCGCGCGCTCGCTTGTCTGCGTCCGGCATTTGGCTGGCGAGAATCGCGGCAAATTTCTGTTCCGTCATCCCGGGGCGTTCGAACGTCCGGGCGCGCTGGACAGCAGGCGGCGCGGAGACCACCACCACCGCATCGCAACGTTTGTCGCCACCCGTTTCGAACAGGAGCGGAATATCCAGAACGGCTACGCCCGCTCCCCTGCGTTCGGCCTCGGCGAGAAAACGCTCCTCGGCCTTGCGCACCAGTGGATGTACGATCGCTTCAAGGGTTTTGACGGCAGCGCTATCGCCCAGGACCCGATGCCCGAGCTTGTCGCGGTCTACCTTGGCGCCGGCGGTCGTTCCAGGAAAAGCCGCCTCGATCAGTGGCGTCGCCTCAGCCTCATAGAGCCGGTGCACAACCGCGTCCGCATCATGCACGGGCACGCCCTCTTCGGCGAACATCTTCGCCGTGGCGGATTTTCCCATGCCAAGCGAGCCGGTGAGACCGAGGATGAACATGTCATTCTACCCTGCGCATAATCTTCACGGGGTGGAGGACCAGATTTTCGGGATCATGCGCTAACCGTCCACGAGCTTGTTCTGCCGCAGGAAGGCTAGCAACGGCAAAAGCGGCAGGCCGAGAATCGTAAAAAAGTCGCCCTCGACCCGCTCGAACAAATGAATCCCGATACCCTCGAGCTGATAGCCGCCAACACTTCTGGTTGCCGCATCTCCCGCCATGTCGAGGTAACCATTGAGGAAACGATCGGAAAAATCGCGCATCGCAAGCCGGGCCGTGTCGACACAGGCAAACATGATCTCTTTGTCACGGACCAGAGCAAGCGCCGAGTGAAGCTCATGGGCGCGGCCGCGCAATGCATGCAACTGCTCAGCGGCTTCCGCACGATCGGCCGGTTTGGCAAAACGTTTTGCGCCGCATGCAAGCGTTTGATCCGCACCCAGCACCAGACGCCCCGGCAACGAGGACGCAACCGCCAGGGCCTTGGCGCGGGCCAAATGCCGGGCCACAGCGGCTGCATCCGAGATGCCAGATTCCATCTCCACGGCCCGTTCGTTGATCTGCGACGGTCTGATCTCAAAGCGCAGGCCGGCTGCCGCGAGAATCTTGCCGCGAATGTCACTCCTCGAAGCAAGCACGAGCGGCTGGGGAGCAAGCCAAAGCACCATGGTCACGCCACTGGATGCCGGCGGCGCTCACTCAACAGCCGCATCACCGCTGCGGCTGTCTCCTCGATCGAGCGTCTTGTCACGTCTATTGTGGGCCAATTGTGCTTGGCGCAGAGCCGGCGCGAAAAAGAGACTTCCTCGGCTACTGCCGTCCTGTCGATATATTGATCGTCATCTCGATGAGCCTTCAGACCGAGTAACCGGTTCTCGCGTATCTGCACGATACGTTCGGGACTGGCATACAGCCCGACCACAAGCGGTCGTGAAAGATTTTCCACGGCAGGCGCCACCGTCACGCCAGGGACCAACGGCACATTGCCGGTCTTCACCCCCCGATTGGCAAGATAGATCGAGGTTGGTGTTTTTGACGTACGCGAGACCCCGACCAGGACAACATCGGCTTCCTCAAGACCTTCAACATGTTGGCCGTCGTCGTGCAGCATCGTGTAGTTGAGGGCATCAATGCGCTGGAAATATTCTGCGTTAAGAACGTGCTGCGCGCCGGCCCGGTGGATGGTTTCGGCGCCGAGATACGATTGGAACAACCGCAGGACCGGACTCAACACTGACATGCAGGGTAAGCCGAGCTCACGGCATTTTTTCTCCAGCAATTGGATGAGATCCTCTTCGAGCAAGGTATAGAGCACCAGGCCAGGCGAATCCGAGATCTCCGCCAGCGCAAGGTCGAGTTGCTTCTTTGAGCGGACCATCGGGTAGAGATGTTCGACCGGCGAGACGTTGGCGTATTGCGCCGCAGCGGCCCGGGCGACCGTAATCAGTGTTTCACCGGTGGCGTCAGACACCAGGTGAAGATGAAAATAACCGGTCTCGGGCATCTGTATATCAACCAGATAGCGTGTGGATATTACGGGAGGAGGCCATGCCCCGGCCTGACAAGCAAGCCGTCCCTGATGATGAGTTCAA
The DNA here is from genome assembly GCA_036003145.1 of Pseudolabrys sp. Lineage (GTDB taxonomy): Bacteria > Pseudomonadota > Alphaproteobacteria > Rhizobiales > Xanthobacteraceae > Pseudolabrys. The sequence continues at coordinate 10,726 of DASYSQ010000189.1, read as the reverse complement.
TTTCCATCCACATCACCGCCCCCGGGACGCCGATCGGACGCCGATGCAGTCGTGATGCCGTTATGTGGATACTCGCCTGGGGAAGAGCGTGGATTACTTGATAAAAGCCTTATAAATCAGCCACTGCTGCTGTGGACAGAGTTCTGCTGGATTATGCTGGATTCTGGATCAATTCAGTCCATCCGGTGGACAGAGTGTTGATCGGCAGGCATGAGTCCAATCAACACTCTAACTACAACAACAGATTCTAAGAAGATTCTTTATGAATAAGACCGTGATTGGCAGTGCCATGGGGAAAAAACTTTTGCGCGTACTAAAAGGGCAGCGTGAAACGATTCCTCCCGTATGGTTGATGCGGCAGGCGGGTCGCTATTTGCCGGAGTACCGTTCGATACGTGAAAAGGCGGGAGGATTCCTCAATCTCTGTTTTAATCCCGAGCTTGCGGCGGAAGTAACCTTGCAGCCGGTGCGGCGCTTTGGCTTTGATGCAGCGATTTTATTTTCCGATATTCTCATCGTGCCGCTGGCCCTCGGACGAAAGGTTGAATTTTTGATTGGTGAGGGGCCGAAGCTTGATCCGCTTGGTGATGCCGCGGAACTTGCAACGCTGCGAGCGTCTGTCGATCAGGATGTGCTCGCACCAGTCTATGAGACCGTGCGCCGGGTGAAGAGCGCACTGGACCATAAAACCGCACTTATCGGATTTTGTGGAGCACCGTGGACCGTTGCAACCTACATGGTTGCAGGGACAGCAACTCCGGACCAGGCGCCCGCGCGCCTGTTTGCGTATCGCGATCCAGAGCTCTTCGAACAGTTAATCGACCGACTGGTGGAAGCGTCGATTGAGTATTTGGTTGGTCAATTCAAGGCTGGGGTCGAAGTTGTACAGATCTTTGATACCTGGTCTGGTGTGCTGGGACCCGAGCAATTCGAGCGGTGGTGTATCGCTCCGACGCAAAAAATTGTCGCGGGTGTGCGCCGGAAAATCTCTGACGCCAAGATTATCGGTTTTCCACGCGGCGCAGGTGCAATGGCACTCCCTTATGTGGAGATGACCGGAGTCAGCGCGATAGGTATTGATTGGTCTTTCGAGCGCTCGATTGCTCGCGACGCACTCCAATCGCGCGTGCCTGTACAGGGCAATGTCGATCCACTGGCCTTGCTGGCGGGCGGCGCAGCGCTCGACCGCGAGGTGGACGATGTCATGAAGGAGCTTGGCGATGGTCCACTGATTTTTAATCTCGGTCATGGAATTTTGCCGGAAACCCCGATTGCGAATGTCGAGCGCATGCTCAAGCGGGTGCGCGGGGGGTAGCCATGTATCTCTGGCTCAAAGCCCTGCATATCATCGCGGTCGTCGCCTGGATGGCGGGCATGCTCTATTTGCCGCGGTTGTTCGTCTATCACGCGGCGGCGAAGCCTGGCTCCGAGCTGTCGGAAACGTTCAAGACCATGGAATACCGGCTGCTCAACTTCATCATGACGCCGGCAATGATCGTGGCCTGGATCGTCGGCATTGTTCTGCTTCTGCAAGGCCAATGGCTCGGTGCGGGCTGGTTTCATGCCAAATTCGCCGCGGTGCTGGCGATGACCGCTCTGCATGGATTATTTTCGCATTGGGTAAATGAATTCCGCTTCGACCGCAACCGGCATAGCCAGAAATTCTATCGCATTGTCAATGAGATACCGACAGGTCTGCTGATTATCATCGTTGTGCTGGTGGCCGTAAAGCCGTTTTAGGTGCCGCGAATCGTTGCACAGCCCCTGCCGCGCCTCTTGCGCGAAAGGCCGGCTCAACTTATCTTGTTGTTATCCCACCGAACGCAGGCGGATGCAGTCGCGTTCCGGCTCCCAAAGTTTGGGCCGGTCGCAGCATCGGGTTCCGGGCCTCTTCCCAGCTTCCTCGTCACCCCAGACCTGCGATCTCTCTCTCCTAAGTCACACGGCGTAAGTCATTTTATTTTCAGCACTTTCGCCGGTAACGCTCCCAAGGACGTAAGCCCCCAATGCGGGAAATGAAACTCCAGGACCTCAAGTCCAAGACACCTGCCGAACTCGTCGCTTTCGCTGAAGAACACCAGGTCGAAAACGCCAGCACCATGCGCAAGCAGGAGCTGATGTTCGCGATCCTCAAACAACTTGCGACCCAGGAAGTCGACATCATCGGTGAAGGTGTTGTCGAAGTGCTTTCCGATGGATTCGGATTTCTGCGCTCGCCGGAATCAAACTACCTGTCCGGCCCCGATGACATTTATGTCTCGCCCAGCCAGATCCGCCGTTTCGGTTTGCGCACCGGCGACACTGTTGAAGGTCATATCCGCTCTCCGAAAGAGGGCGAACGCTACTTCGCGCTGCTCAAGGTCAACACGATCAATTTCGAGGATCCCGAGAAGGCGCGCCACAAGGTCAATTTCGACAACCTGACGCCGCTCTATCCCGATGAGCGGCTGAAGATGGAATACGAAGACCCTACCAAAAAGGATCTCTCCGCGCGGGTCATCGACATCGTGGCGCCGATTGGCAAGGGCCAGCGTGCGCTGATCGTCTCGCCGCCGCGCACCGGAAAGACCGTGCTGCTGCAGAATATCGCGCACTCAATCACCGCCAATCATCCCGAAACTTACCTGATCGTGCTGCTGATCGATGAGCGGCCGGAGGAAGTCACCGACATGCAACGCTCGGTGAAGGGCGAGGTGATCTCCTCGACCTTTGACGAGCCGGCCTCGCGCCACGTTCAGGTCGCGGAGATGGTGATTGAGAAAGCCAAACGGCTGGTCGAACACCAGCGCGACGTGGTTATCCTGCTCGACTCGATCACGCGCCTGGGCCGCGCCTACAACACCGTTGTGCCCTCTTCCGGCAAAGTGCTCACCGGCGGCGTCGACGCCAATGCGCTACAGCGGCCGAAGCGTTTCTTCGGTGCCGCGCGCAATATCGAGGAAGGTGGTTCGCTGACCATCATCGCCACGGCGCTGATCGATACTGGCAGCCGCATGGACGAAGTGATCTTCGAAGAATTCAAGGGTACCGGGAACTCGGAATTGATCCTCGACCGCAAGGTGGCCGACAAGCGTACCTTCCCGGCGATCGACATCACGCGATCCGGAACGCGTAAGGAAGAACTGCTCACCGATGCTGGGATCCTCAAGAAAATGTATGTCCTACGCCGCATCCTCAACCCGATGGGTACGATGGACGCAATCGACTTTTTGCTCGACAAATTGCGTAATACGAAGAACAACGGCGAGTTTTTCGAGTCGATGAATACGTAGTCGGGTTGCTCGAGCGCGCGCACTGCGCCGAGACAGTGATCTCTGAAAAGTAATGGCCAGGCTTTCGCCCGGCCATTTTTTGCGAGTCCGATCTTCTGGCGGCGTCAGAGCGTATTCAAGAAATTAACGAGATCGGTTTTCTGCTTGTGAGTGAGGCCGATCGCGAAGCGCTGGTCGTAGAAGTTGACGACGTCGTGCAGGTTGGCAGCCGAACCATTGTGGAAGTAGGGAGCGCGTGCCGCGAGGCCGCGCAAGATTGGCCCTTTGAATCGGCCGATATCCTTGCATTTACCGCTGATCATGGCGCGGCCGGGGTCGGTCACTTTGTAGACCTGGCCTGCGAGGGGGCCCTGCGTGCACGTCAGGGTGAACACCGGGAGCCCTGAGATGTCGAGCACCGGGGGCTTTTTGTCGCCGGCATCGGGGACGCCAATATCCAGGGGAGCCTTGACCGAGTGGTGGCCGATGTTCGACGCATCATGACAGGTGCCGCAGAATCCCGAGATACTCGGGGTATTGAGATCGTCGTTAAGGCCTGCAACTCCCGTGATGTTGATCTGGGTGTTGTTGAAGACCTCCTCGCCTCGCGCAACAGACCGGCGATGCTCACTCACCATGCCGCGTTCATGATCGTTATGGCGCCAATCGTCGGTCGCATTGACGTTCCTGAATAGCTGCTCGTTTCCCATTGACTGGCGAAGGTCATCATGATCATGGCGCTCCCCGGCGCTGAGCCAGGGACGGTAAAGATCGAAGATCTGCGACGTGAACGGGATACCCTTAGGATTAAGCCCAAGCGGATCGTTCACACCAATGAAGAAGTCCTGCACCGACAGTGCGACAGGGCCGCCTTTGGCATTATCGCCGGTCAGGAACTTGGCTTTGCGATCGAAAATCTGGGCGGTGAAAATACCCATTTCGAAGTCGACAATCTCTTGCGCCTGGGCAGGTGTGGGCGGGATGGCGGCCTGCGCATGGCCGAGGGTAGCGTCAACCGCCTGGTTGGTCAGATTGGTGTTCAGGTCGCTGACGGACTCGCGTCCATCCCACATGACTGTGCTCAGGAACTTAATATTCGCGACCGGCAATGGACGCCGGTACATCGAAAGAATCCCCGATGTGCCGATCGCAGGATTATTGCTGCACGCGTAGGGGTCGTCGACCGCCGTGAGCGTGAACTCCGCCGTTGACGGAATTGCCAGGCCAACGCGGATCAGACCCTTGTCCAACAGCAAGCTGTAAGCGTGCCGCTTTGCTCGAAGCGTCGAGACATTGTCGCTCGGGCAGGTCGCGCCATCAACAAGACGAAAGATTGGATCCGTGCCGCGGCTTTTCTCGAACCGCTCGGCGATATCAGCCGGTGTCACGCTCCAGCCGTTCTCAGGCCGATGGCAGGTGAAACAACTTCTGCCATTCGTTCCCATATCCTTGAAAAAAGCATTGTTCGAGGTGATCGTCGCCCCGTTCGGCTGGAATGACGCGATCGCACCAAGCGGATCGCGATCCACACTGAAGTGATCAATGACTGGCGGAATATGTTCTGCGCCGCGATCGGGATCCTTGTAGCGGCGCATTTTCTGCATGTGCTCGATCATCGCGGGAGCGAAGTCCGGCTTGCCGGCATTTTCCGGCGCTTTTTGCGCTGTTGCAGTTTGCGGCGATGCGAGCGTGAGGCAGACGAAAGCTCCGAAGAACAAAGTCTTCGAAGCGCTGATTGCATTTGATGCAGGAGAAATCCGAGAGCGCCAGTGCATGATTTACGTCCTCCGAAGTGTCATTTGGAATTCGAAGTGTGGCTACGAAAACCCAATCCATATGCACAACGGGATATATCGGAACCAACGGGGCCGCGCGTCATCCCGACGGTGGAAGAGTCCCACGCGAAGCGCGTCGAAATAGTTTCGTGCTTAAAGCTGGAGCGCTAGGAATTCGACTTAATCTAGTTAAGTGAAAATAGTTGTTATGTTGACTGATTAAGATGTGCGCATATTCGCCACGGTGGCAGCAATGGCATCAGCATTTGTCACCGGCAGCGAACAACGCTCGGCAATGCAGATGAAAACAGCGCTCGCTTGCGTGGCTTTTAGTTTTTCGTGCGCGGGGTGCGCGGCCGGCAGATCCGCGGAGCTTTTGGCGCGCAGCACGATGCGATCCACGTACGGCAGCTTCAATGCAGCTTGAGCGAAGCGCTCGGTCTCCCGGCCCGTCGCGACGATCTCGGCTCCACGCAAGCGCAGATCGAGCGCATTGAGGAGCGCCACGTGGCCAAACAGATTGCGTTCGACCGCGGAAAGAATTGCTTCAATGAGCTGGTCGGCTTTCTGCCGCCACGTGTCGTTTCCGGCCAGAACCGAGAGTCGCACCAGGTTCTGCGCGGCAACGGCATTGGGATTGGGCGTCGCATCATCGCTGGTCGAGTGCGGACGCAGCAGCAGATCGGAAGCATCATCCGCGGATAGGTAGTAACCGCCGGTGTCGGGGTCGGCGTAGTGCGTGTCGAACGCGCTTTGCCAGGCGAGCGCGTGATCGAGATAGCGGCGCTCGCCGGTCGCTTCATAGAGTGCCAGCGCGGCGCGGATGACGGCGGCGAAATCCGAAGCGAGTCCGGGAAACAGCAGTTTGCCATCGCGCCAGGAATGTCCGAGCCGATCGCCCTTGGTCATGTTGTGCGCAATGAAATCGAACGCGCGCCGGGCCATCATGAGCCAGTCCGGCTCATCCAGGATTATTGCCGCATTGACCAGTGCTGCGATCATCAGGCCATTCCAGTCGGCCAGCACCTTGTCGTCTAGGCCGGGACGGATGCGTGTGCTTCGCACGGCCAATAATCTTGCACGCAGCAGCGCCAACCGGGCCTCATCGTCATCAGTGCGCTCAAGGTCTGCGAGCCGGTTGAGAATGCTGTGGCCTTCAAAATTGCCGTCGGGCTTCACATCGTAGTGGCGGGCGAAATACTCACCATCTTCGGTGCCGAGGGCCTTGATCACGTCCTCGTGCGACCAGACGTAAAACTTTCCTTCTTCGCCTTCCGAATCCGCATCGAGCGAAGCTGAAAAAGCACCCTCGCCTGTGGTCATCTCGCGTGCGAGCCACGTCACTGTTTCGCGCGCGCGCCGGGCGAACAACAGCGTGCCGCTGCGCTGAAACGCGAGCGCCAGCAGTTCGAGCAGTTGCGCATTGTCGTAGAGCATCTTCTCGAAATGGGGCACCAGCCATTTCTCGTCGACCGAATAACGGGAAAAGCCGCCGCCGAGATGATCGTAGATGCCGCCCTCGCACATCCGTTCAAGGGAATGCTCAACCGTCTCGAAAAACCGCAGATCGTTGGTGCGCAAACCTGCACGCCAGAGCATTTCCAGGATTGCGGGTTGTGGAAACTTTGGCGCGCCGCGCAGGCCGCCATTGACCGGATCGAACATGTTGCCGATCTGCATGGCAGCCGCATCCAGCTCTTTCAGCCCGATGGTCACCTTCCCGGCCGGCCGTGCTTTGTCGGCGAGCCGCGCGAGCAGCGCGGCGCGGTTCTGCTCAATCCGCGCCGGCTCCTCGCGAAAGAGCCGCGCAACTTCCTGCAGGACGTCGACGAAAGCCGGACGTCCGAAGCGGGACTCTTTCGGAAAATAAGTACCGCCCCATACAGGTTCGGCCCGTGGCGTCAGAAACATTGTCAGCGGCCAGCCGCCCTGCTCTCCCAAAAGATGCAGTGCATTCATGTAGATCTGATCGATGTCGGGCCGTTCTTCGCGGTCAACCTTGATGTTGACGAACAGCTCGTTCATCACCCGGGCAGTCGCTTCATCCTCGAACGACTCATGTGCCATTACGTGGCACCAATGACACGCCGCGTAACCGACCGAGAGAAGGATTGGCCGGTTCAAAGCCTTCGCTTCGGCCAATGCCTCTGGTCCCCACGTCCACCAGTCCACCGGATTATGTTTGTGCTGGAGCAGATACGGCGACGTGGCTTCGCCGAGACGGTTCATGTGCGCAGGAGTTTGGGCAGACGCCATCGCCGCAGCCTAGCGTGGATTAAGGTCGGCATGAAACGGCCATCACTGGGATCATTTGGCGACGAGTTCGGGATTTTGCGGCGCGAGCCCGGCCCTACGGCAGGATCGCAAGTGCACGCGCCGGAAATCCAAGGCCTTTGCGCACTTTCGGCCAGGTGACGACAATGAGCGAACCCTTGGGCGGCACCTTGTCGAGGTTGGCCATGACCTCGATCTGATAATGCCCGTGCTGGAGGATGTAGGTTTCCGAAAGCATCTTCTCGGTGGTGTCGGTGTCCATCGATTCATGGCCGGTAGCGACGACGCCGCGCTGCTCGTAAAGGAACTTGATCGTCTCAAAAGACCAGGCGGGAAATCGTTCGCGTTTGAATCGCTCCGGATTGCCATCCCAATCCTTGTACATGTCCGTACGCAAGGCGACGAATGCTCCGCGCGGGACACGCCCGTATTGCTTTTCCCATTTCATCAGATCGGCGACCGCGAAGGCATGGTTCGGGTCTTTTGCCAGATATCGCGTGTTGTCGAGCACGATCAGCGGCAGGATCATCTGTTTGAGCGGGATCTCGTCCATGGTGATCCCTTGCTCGTCGAAATGTGCCGGCGGATCGACATGAGTGCCGTACTGACCAACCATTTCGTAGAGGGTTGCGCGGAATCCATCATCCTTGATCGTGTACGGCTTGTGCGTTTTGGGGTCTGCCGCGGGCGTCATTTTGGCCTGGCCGAAGCCCGACCAGACCGGCGTGTCGGGTCCGAAGCTGTGGGTCAGGTCGACGAATTGCTTTGATGCAATCACGCGATACGCGCGCGCGAGATCACTTTGCGCATACGCAAATGATCGCGGAAAACTCGCAAGTGCAAGCAGCAGCAAAACGGCGAATAAGCGGAGCCTGGGTGCCATGACGCGTCTCCGGCAGATCGTGAAACCGGAGGATCATATCCCAGACGGTGAAATGCGCACGCCTTGCAGCTCCCTGCGCGAACGGCCGTCTGTTCGCGGGCTGGCGTTCCGCATGTTGCCACACGTCAGGGCGATTTGATTCCTGCGCCCACAGACCTTCCGTTGGCTGCGGGGCCTTGACCCCTGCCCTCTGTCGGCGCTTCCGTGCGCGGCGATGTCCGAGCCAACGCGTGAGACCATCTACGCCCTCTCTTCCGGCAGGCCGCCGGCGGCGATCGCGGTGGTGCGCATTTCCGGGCCACGTGCGGGTGAAGCGCTCAAGGTACTTTCCGGCAAAATTCCTGCGCCACGAAAAGCGACGCTGGCGCGTATCCGCGGACGCGATGGCGAGATCATCGACGATGCGTTGGCCCTGTGGTTTCCGGGGCCGCACAGCGAAACGGGCGAGGACGTCGCCGAGCTTCAGGTTCACGGCGGGCGTGCGGTGATCGGTGCCGTGTTTGGCGTGCTGTCGAAGCTTGCCGGGTTGCGGCCGGCAGAGGCCGGGGAGTTCACCCGCCGCGCCTTCGAGAACGGCAAGCTCGACCTTACCGCCGTTGAAGGACTTGCCGATCTGGTGATGGCGGAAACCGAAGGGCAGCGCCGGCAGGCCTTCCGCCAGATGGCCGGTGCATTGGGTGACCGCGTCGAAAACTGGCGTGCACAACTGATCCAGGCGTTGGCGCTGATCGAGGCACGCATCGATTTTTCCGACGAGGCCGACGTGCCGCATGACCTCGTGGGGCCGGCGTTGCAAATCGCACGGTCTCTCGAAGGCGAGATCGCGGCTGCGCTCGCCGATGGCGGCCGAGGCGAGCGGTTGCGTGAGGGACTCGTGGTTGCAATCGCAGGTCCGCCGAACGCCGGCAAATCCACATTGCTCAATCGTATTGCGAAGCGCGAGGTCGCGATCGTCTCGCCATATGCCGGGACTACACGCGACGTCATCGAAGTGCATCTCGATCTCGGCGGACTGCCGGTCACGCTGCTCGACACCGCGGGCATTCGTGAAACCGTTGATCCGGTCGAACTGGAAGGCGTACGGCGTGCGCAGGAGCGTGCGAGTGGCGCCGACCTGGTGCTTTGGATCGCGGACGCAAATGATTCAGCGAGCGAGCGGCTGTTGTCCGACGTGGAAAAGAACCGGGCGATGACGCCGGTCTGGCTCGTGCGCAATAAAATTGATTTAATTCAGAGTGATAACGCAAGCAATGAACTAACCGGTCAGAACAAGGAAAGTAGTGAACTAAGTTTGCGGACTAACAGCTCTTTAAGAAACGTGGTTAACAAAAAGTTAAACAATAAGAATGAATTTGAATTCAATTGGAATGAACTGGAGTTCGATATTTCAGCGGTTACGGGCGAAGGTTTTGCGCCCCTGTTGGCGCAGCTGGCGCGCTACGCGGAGCATTTCATGGCCGGCGCCGAATCAGCATTGGTGACTCGCGACCGTCACCGGCATTCGCTTGAAGATGTTCTGGCGGCCTTGAGGCGCTCACTGGGAAGCGAGATATCGCGTCACGAGGATTTATTGGCGGAAGAACTCCGCATCGCAGCCCGCGCGCTTGGCCGCGTGACAGGCCGGGTCGATGTTGAGGATGTTCTGGATGTTATTTTCCGGGACTTCTGCATCGGAAAATAGATCGCGCCCCTGCCCTGCATCGTCCTTTTGCAGGCCGCCATGGGCGCGCCAGGTCTGGAGTTGCGGGTCCTGGGGTCCTCGCCAAGTGCCGAATATGGGCCGTGGACATCTGGAAGCCGCCCGCCCGGAGTGTTCCACGTGAAACATTTTTCGAAAAATCTATAGTTTTGACCCCTCCCCGTGCCTTCGCTACAACCCCGCGTCCGAGGTTTTGATGGCCAACCGATTCGACGTCGTGGTGATTGGCGGCGGCCATGCCGGCTGTGAAGCCGCAGGCGCGGCCGCCCGTATAGGCGCCAAGACAGCTCTGATCACCCATCAGTTTGCTACAATTGGCGCAATGTCCTGCAATCCGGCGATTGGCGGGCTCGGAAAAGGTCATCTTGTCCGGGAAATCGATGCCTTGGACGGCCTTATGGGTCGAATCGCCGACCTCGGCGGCATTCAGTTTCGGGTCCTGAATCGCCGCAAAGGCCCGGCCGTGCGTGGTCCGCGCGCCCAAGCCGACCGCAAGCTCTATGCGATGGCAATGCAGGCGGCCATTCGCGCCGTCCCGAACCTCCAGGTGATCGAAGCGGAAGCCGATGACCTCATGATCAATCGCGGTCGTGTTTGCGGCGTCAAATTTGCGGACGGCCGCGAGATTTCTGCCGGTGCCGTGGTCCTCACAACAGGCACGTTTTTGCGCGGACTCATTCATATCGGTGAAAGACAAATACCGGCGGGCCGCGCCGGTGAAGCGCCGGCAATGGGTCTTTCGCGCACGCTCGAGACCTTCGGATTTCAACTCGGCCGTTTGAAAACAGGAACGCCGCCGCGGCTCGATGGCCGCACGATCAATTGGTCCGCGCTCGAAATGCAG
>DASYSQ010000188.1:0-18919 GCA_036003145.1 Pseudolabrys sp. | reverse complement strand
GATCATCACCGTTTTCCGCTCCCGCCTGATGCCTGGCGTGCGCGAGGAATATATCGCCCTGGTCGACCGCATGGTCGAACTGGCTGAGACCATGCCAGGCTACATTTCTCACAAAGGTTTTTTCGCGGAAGACGGCGAACGAGTGACGGTGGTTGAGTTCGAACATGAGGAAGGCATGCGGGCATGGCGCATGCACCCCGAACACCGTGCGGCGCAGAAAAAGGCACGAGAAGTCTACTATTCCGAATACAGCGTGCAGGTATGCAACGTTGTGCGGGACTCCAAATTCAAACGCGAGGAACGCGTGGCAGGCTGACGGCGCCAGAATGCATATCTGGGCATGCTCCGCTGCTATTGACCGAACCCCCGGACGCCTTATGAAAAGGGCAACGCAGCAGCGACGACCAGGAGTCTAGGAGCCATGGATAAATTCACCACACTCGAAGGCGTCGCAGCGCCCATGCACATCATCAATGTCGACACCGACATGGTTATTCCCAAGCAATATCTGAAGACCATCAAGCGCACCGGCCTTGGCAAAGGCCTGTTCTCGGAGATGCGCTACAAGGATGACGGCAGCGAAAATCCGGATTTCGTGCTCAACAAACCGGCCTATCGAAAGGCCAAAATCCTGGTCGCCGGTGACAATTTCGGCTGCGGTTCCTCGCGCGAGCACGCGCCCTGGGCGCTGATGGATTTTGGCATCCGCTGCGTGATCTCGACGTCGTTCGGCGACATTTTTTACAACAACTGTTTCAAGAATGGCGTACTGCCGATCCGCGTGTCGCCGGAAGATCTCGAGAAACTGTTCGACGATGCCGACCGTGGGGCCAATGCGACGCTCACTGTCGATCTCGAGAAGCAGGAAATCCGCGGTCCCGATGGTGGCGTAGTTCATTTCGAGATCGACGCGCATCGCAAGCATTGCCTGCTCAACGGCCTCGACGATATCGGTCTCACCAAGCAGAAGCAGACGAAGATCGCGAGCTACGAGGACAAGGCCAGGGCTGCAAGGCCGTGGGCGTGATTGCCGGCAAATTAATCTTCGCCGTCCTCTCCCATCTCCCCGATGTGGTGTTGTGCATATAGCTCAACGCCGAGCTTCGCGACGAGATCGAGCTGGGTTTCGAGGAAGTCGATGTGATGTTCCTCGTCCGACATCAGCTTTTCAAACAGATCGCGCGTCACGTAGTCCCGCACCGAGTGGCAATGTGTTGCCGCCTCCTGATAGAGAGCGCGGGCAGAAATTTCCGCCGCCAAGTCGCAGTCTAACACCTCTTTGATGTTCTGACCGATGTGCAGCGGGTCGAGCACCTGCATATTCGGAAAGCCGTCGAGAAAGATGATGCGCTCGACCAACTTGTCGGCATGCTCCATTTCCTCGATCGATTCCTTGCGCCACTGCTTTGCCAGGTCCTTGTAGCCCCAGTTGTCGATCAGTCGATAGTGCAGCCAATACTGGTTAACCGCTGTCAGCTCGTGCCGAAGCGCTTTGTTGAGGAACTCAACGACCTTTGCGTCACCCTTCATGATAACTCCGCTCCTGTCACGGCCGCTCGATGAACATGTCTAGGAACATGTCTAGCCGCGACCCTAGCAAAAAATGGCAGGGAGCGCTGCCGGAACCAGCAGGAACAGGTTGTCAGGCTTGTCTAGAGGGCGTCTGCAGCGTGCATCGCGCAGGCACAGCCTACCGGACACCCCACTTTGGCACCGTGAAGCGTTTCGTCGATGATCTTGCGAATGGTGCGGGCACACCGGCCGCACTGCGCGCTGCAGCCGAGGCAACCGTAGACATGGCTCGTGGAGCGCCGTGCCGCGGTGCTGGCGGCGCTTCGGACTTCGTGGTCGCTCAATACGTTGCAGGAACAGACGATCATCAGACACCTTCTAGGGTATTCGCTAACCGCTGTGCCGCGCTGAGTCAAAATAAAACTGCTCTTTAAAAGTATTCTAAACTATTGCGCCTGCAGTTGTTTTTGTGTTTTGCGGGGAAGCCATGGACCGGCCCAAAAATTGTTAATCCGGATCTCCGCGCCGCCACAAAGGCATAGGCGAGCGCCACCGGCTTCAGGACGATCGCTGGATCGCCTGTGCAATCGCTACGGTCCGCCGCGCCATGTCGGCGTGCAGCCGTTCGACCATACGGCCGTCAATCGAGACCACCCCTTTGCCCCTGTTTTCGGGCAGGTCGAATGCCTCGATCATTTTGCGCGCCCATTCCACCTCCGCCGGCGAAGGTGAGAACGCGGTGTTACACGGTTCAATCTGGCTGGGATGAATCAGCGTCTTGCCGTCAAAGCCGAGATCAACACCTTGCCTGCACTCGTTGATGAACCCGTCGGCATTGCCGATGTCGTTGTAAACGCCATCGAGGATATCAATACCGTGAATGCGCGCGGCCGCGACGCACATCGAAAGCCAGGGCAACATGGGCGCTCTCCCCGGCACCAGGCGGGCGCGTGTATCCTTTGCAAGGTCGTTGGTGCCCATCACAAATCCAGAGAGGCGCGTTTCGGAGTCGCGCGCTTCAGCGGCGATCGAGAGGATATTGAATATCGCGAGCGGCGTTTCGATCATCGCCCAGACCCGCGTTTTGCGATCGGTACCCATATCGAGCAGACGGCGGCCGATCAGCTCCAGCGTATCCGGACTAGACACTTTCGGCACCAGGATGACGTCAGGCGCCGCACGTGCGGCAGCTGACAGATCATCCGCATGCCAGGGGCTATCGACGCCGTTGATGCGAATGAATACCTCGCGCCCGCCAAAGCCGCCCGCCTTCACTGCGTCAGCCGCCTGCTTGCGGGCTGTCTCCTTGGTCTCGGGTGCAACAGAATCCTCGAGATCAACAATCACGCCGTCGACGGGCAATGTCTTCGCCTTTTCCAGCGCGCGCACATTCGAGCCCGGCATATAAAGCACGCTGCGACGCGGGCGGATGGCCATCGAAAATTGTCTCCTGTCCGGAATTGAAGCCTAGCGCCCGCGCTGTCGGTACGCCACTCCCGCGTCGAACGTGGGTTGCCAACGGTGATCCGGTCGTGATTGTGTGCGCCTGTGACCATCTATTCAAGAACGGTAGGCATGCCGCTTCCTCAACAACTGATCGACGGCTATCGCGCCTTTCTCATTGGACGGCTGCGCCATGAGCAGGATCGCTATCGCGAGCTTGCCAAGAGTGGCCAGTCGCCGCAGATCATGGTGATCGGCTGCTGTGATTCCCGTGTATCTCCGGAGGTCATCTTCGATGCTCGGCCGGGCGAGCTGTTCGTTGTGCGCAACGTGGCGAATATCGTTCCGCCGTACGCACCGGATCAACGGGCCCACGGCGTTTCTGCCGCGCTGGAATTCGGGATCGCCGCACTCAAGATCAGACACATAGTTGTCCTCGGCCACGCTCAATGCGGAGGTGTCAAAGCCTACGCGGAAGATGCGGAGCCATTGTCGCCGGGCGATTTCATCGGCAACTGGATGAAATTGATGGCACCGGCGGCGGACAAAGTGGGACCGCGCGACGCACTATCGCCTGCGGATTATCTGACGCGACTTGAGCAGGCAAACGTCGTCAACAGCCTCGATAATCTGATGACGTTTCCACGGCTGCGAAAACTGATCGAACGCAGCGAAGTGGCCGTTCACGGCGCTTACTTCGGCGTCTCGAATGGTCAGTTATCCGTGCGCGATCAGACAACAGGGAAATTCATACAGATCGCAGCGGACGACTATGCCCGGCTGTTCGCGCAGCCTCGCTTTTGAACGACCGCCGCCGCTTACGGCGTCTTAACCGTGATTTGATGGATTCTCCTGCCAAATCCGCGGCGCCGTGGACGAATACGGTTACCGCGAATGCGCGGTTTTGGCCTAACGCGATGGTAATTACCGGCGGCTACAGATAACCGCTATCACATTGCCGGGATGGGTCTGACACCGTGACGGAAGAGCGATCGATAATCGCCGAGATTGAAGGCACTTTCGCAAATGGATCGGTGGGCAAGCAGGCGGAAATCCTCCGCCGCGTCACCGATCTGTTCCTCGCCGGCGCAGATAAATATTCCGACGAGCATGTCGACCTGTTTGACGGCGTGATTTCCCGCATCGCCGAGAAAATCGAAACCAAGGCACGCGCCGAGCTGGCCCATCGCCTGGCCCCGGCAGAGAATGCGCCGCCGAACACGGTGCGTATGCTCGCTCGCGACGAGTCGATCGAGGTCGCCGGGCCGATTCTGAGTTTGTCCAACAGGTTATCCGATGATGACCTGTTGGCAATCGCCAGCGACAACAGTCAGGATCGCCTGCTTGCAATCTCAAAGCGTCCCACTGTGAGCGAAAAGATCAGCGACGTTCTGGTGACGCACGGCAACCGCGATGTCGTTATCTCGGTGACGCAAAACGAAGGCGCGCGTTTTTCCGACGCCGCCTATGGCAAACTGGTCGACAGGTCCATTAACGACGAAGTCCTCGCGATCTGCGTGTCCATGCGCAAGGATATTCCGCAGGAGCATTTCAATGCACTCATCGCGAAAGCCTCCGAGGTCGTGTTTGAAAAACTTACGGCCAGTAATCCCGACGCTGTATATGAAGTGCATAAGGTACTGACCGACATCACCGGGCAGGACGCATCGGCACAGCCCAGGCAAAAGCGCGACTATCGTGAAGCAGCCGCGCAATTCGACATGGTCCGGCGTTCGGGGGCTCCGGTCGATCCCGTCGTGTGCGAGTACGCAGCCAAGGGACAATTCGAGGAAACGGTCGCGGCGCTCTCGGCTTTGTGTCAGGCGCCAACCAGGCTCATCGAAAGCGTCATGAACGACTCGCGCGCCGAAAGTGATTTCGCCCTTATCCTTGCAAAGGCTGCCGGCCTGTCGTGGCCCACGGCAAAGCAAATCTGCATCTTGCGCCGCAAGGCATTTCGTTATTCCCCTCAGTCCATCGAAGCCGCACGCCACAGTTTCGATCGACTGCAGACGGCAACCGCAAAGCGTCTCGTCCGTTTTTACAACGAGCGCCATTCCGCGCTGGCGAATTTCCAGGAGCTGGCGCAGCACATCCGCGCGCAAGAATGCCCTGCGCGGGCATCATAACGATCTGGCAATGACTGAGTCTGTCGTTCGAGGGGGGGCCTACGCCGCCCGACGCTTCGCCTGAATCAGCTTGCGATTGATCAGGCATTCGGCGATCTGTACCGCATTGAGCGCGGCACCTTTGCGCAGATTGTCTGACACAACCCACAACTGCAATCCGTTCTCGATCGTCGGGTCCTCGCGGATACGGCTGATATAGGTCGCGTCCTCGCCGACGCATTCGTAAGGCGTGACGTAGCCGCCCGGCTCGTGCTTATCGATCACGAGACACCCCGGTGCACTGCGCAGAATCTCGCGAGCCTCATCCGCCGTGATCGGCTGCTCGAATTCGATATTGACCGCCTCCGAATGGCCAACGAACACCGGCACGCGCACGCAGGTGGCGGTGAGCTTGATGTGAGGATCAAGAATCTTCTTGGTCTCCATCATCATCTTCCATTCTTCCTTGGTGTAACCGTCTTCCATGAAAGCATCGATGTGCGGAATCACGTTGAATGCAATCCGCTTGGAAAACTTCTTCGCCTCGACTTCACCGAGGGTGAACACCGCCTTGCTCTGCGAGAACAGTTCGTCCATCGCATCCTTGCCCGCGCCCGATACCGATTGATAGGTCGCAACCACGACCCGCTTGATCTTCGCCTTGTCGTGCAGCGGCTTGAGCGCAACCACGAGCTGCGCGGTCGAACAGTTTGGGTTGGCGATGATGTTTTTCCTGGTGAAGCCGGCAACTGCATCGGCATTCACCTCCGGAACGATCAGCGGCACGTCCGGGTCCATGCGCCAGGCGGAGGAATTGTCGATAACCACCGCGCCCTGCGCAGCGATCTTTGGTGACCACTCCTTTGACACCGCCCCACCCGCGGACATCAGACAGATATCGACGTCAGAGAAGTCGAAATGGTCGAGCGCCTTCACCTTGAGTGTCTTGTCGCCAAACGAGCACTCCACGCCCTGGCTCCGACGCGACGCAAGGGCGACCACTTCGTCGGCAGGGAAGTTACGCTCGGCCAGAATGCTGAGCATCTCGTGCCCGACATTGCCTGTGGCACCTACAACTGCGACCTTGTAACCCATTGTTAACGCTCCGGAATAAATTACCACCCGACTGCTGGCACGGGGCAACCGGATGGCAGCGCTTCTAGGCGAGAACAGCCTTCAACACAACGGCACACCGCTGCCGACAATCACATGCATCCGGCCCTGCGTTCATGGCGTGACGAACTGCCGCCCAGATTTGTGCGGTTGCTCGCATATCTGGGTGCTGTCGCGTTGCTTTCCATAGGCGCGGCACATGTTTTCCAATCGCCAAAAGTGATGACAGTCATCACGCCGATGCATCTGCCGGACTGGGTTGATGTGGAGCGGCCGTTCCGGGCATTTGCCCTGTCGATCCCGGAAGCTGCCGACGTGCCGTCAGGCTACACCATCCGGCGGCATGCAGAGAGCGGCGGCCGCAAGGATATTCTAACGCTCGGCGAACCGGATCGCGTATCGCCTTTTCTGCAGGTCGAGATTTACCGGCCCGGAAGCGAAATCAGGCACTTTGCTGATCCGAATGACGAGATCCTGGCCGGCGCTGAGGCACTTGCACCGGTCGAGGCGGAGCGCGCCGCCAAACCTCTCGCGAGCAAATTCGGACCGCTAACGATCATTTCCTTCGTCACGTCGAAGGGAACGCCACGCCGTTGTCTTGGCTTCGTGCGCACATACAGTGATCCACGATTGCAGTTGTCAGGCTGGTTCTGCCAGGGCGGCGCTGAATTCATCGAGCAGAGCACCCTGGCTTGTGCGCTCGACCGATTGACATTGTTGACTGCCGGCAGCGAGCCGAAGGTCGGTGCGCTGTTCGCGCAGGTCGAACTCAATCGAAGCTATTGCGGCCAGCGTGATACAATTCTTGCGGCAACGCCAAAGTATCATCTGCTCTGGAAGGCTCTGGCGACTCGGCCACAGCCACGACGCATCGGGCGATAAGCACGCCATCCATTTTGCGTCGCCACTAAAATCTCATTCGATGAGATTACGTTCGCGGCGGCACGAATTCCTGCGCTTGCATCGCGATCGCAATTGACCATCCGGCAAATCCATCGGATCATATTCCAATAAAAATATCTGAGGCTGCGGCGATGACCGTTGGCTTCGGCGAACCTCTGGGGAGAGGAACGATGATCACACGACGTCACCTGCTTGGGACAGCGGGCGCAGGCGCAGCGCTTGCCGTGTCCGGACTAAGCCCAAAATTTTCCGACGCGGAAGCCGCCGGCGCCAGCCTGACCCCTGGTGTCCCTGAAGGCGTCAGCACTGTCGCCACCATGGAGGCGCTGCCGGGCAAGAAGCCGCTGATCAAGCTCGCCTACCGGCCGCCAAACTATGAAGCGCCGATCGAATATCTACGCACCCCGATCACGCCGAATGATCAGTTCTTTGTGCGCTACCATCTGGCGGACATTCCCGAGGTAGACGCTAAAACCTACAAAATTAGAGTCGGTGGCGACGGCGCCAACGGCCAGGCCGAAATCACGCTTGACGATCTGAAGAAAATGCCCGCCGTCGAGGTGGTCGCGGTCAACCAATGTTCGGGCAACCGGCGTGGCCTCTCTGCGCCGCACGTTTTCGGTGTCGAGTGGGGCTACGGTGCCATGGGCTGCGCGCGCTGGAAGGGGGCGCGTCTCAAGGACGTGCTCGACAAGGTCGGTCTGAAGAGGGAAGCGATCGAGATCTCATTCGAGGGCGCCGACGGTCCGGCGGTTGATAAGACGCCGGACTTCATAAAGAGCATTCCGGCATGGAAAGCCGTCGATGAGTCCACACTTGTTGCCTATGAAATGAACGGACAGCCGCTGCCCCATTGGAACGGTTTCCCGGCCCGCATTGTCGTGCCGGGATGGACGGGTACCTATTGGATGAAGCATGTCACGACGATCAACGCACTAACCAAGCCGCTTGTCGATTTCTGGATGAACCCGGCATACCGAATTCCGGTCGGCCTGTTCCCGGTGGTGGCGCGATTCATCAGTCAAGAAAACGCGACCACGACTCCGATCACCGAGATGGTGGTCAATTCGCTGATCACCAGCCATCGCGACGGTGCCAAGGTGAGAACCGGCAAGGTCGAGGTCAGCGGCATGGCCTGGGATGGCGGCTACGGCATCACTTCGGTGCAGGTCTCAACCGATGGCGGCAAGACTTGGGTCGCCGCGAGATTGGGTCAGTATCTCGGCCGTTTTGCATTGCGGCCCTGGAGTTTTGACCTATCAGCCAAGCGCGGCAAAAACTCGGTGATGGTCAATGCCACGAACAAAATCGGTCAGAGCCAGGCATCACAGTTGATCTTCAACGGAGCCGGCTATCACAACAACGTCATGCAAAATATAGCGCTGGTGGGCGCGTAAGGGAGGGAACCATGCGGACATTCGGTATCGCTTTTGTCGCCGCACTGATCGCGCTTCCCGCGGCCGCCGATGAGAAACCGGTGCAACTGAAAAAAGCGGCCGGCCTCGATAAGGTCGAAGCCAACTGCCAGGCGTGTCATAGCCTCGACTACATCCCGATGAACTCTCCATTTCCCAATGGTGGCATGTGGGCTGCCGAGGTCACAAAAATGATCAAGGCGTATGGCGCGCCAATCGACGACGCCGACGCCAAGGCCATCGCGGACTATCTCAAGAGCAACTATGGAAGCTGACCTGGTTGGCCGGAGCAGCGTTCAAAAAAGCCCCGCCCGGCGGGGCTTTTATTTCGAATTTACCGGCATTTACCGGGAATCGGCCCTGTTGCCTGAAACAGAATCCGGTTAAACTGCGTTGATATGAATATAGGGAATAAGTCGAGGACCCCATGAAATTGAAAGTCATTCTCGCGGCACTCGCTTTGGTCGGAGCCGGCGCCATGGTGGCCACCTCGGCCGATGCGCAGACTGTCCAGACGAAAAAGAAGACCGTGGTTTATAACCGCGATCGGACAGTTATCGTTAGCCGCGACGAGGATGGCCGGACGCGCACCCGCATCATCATTCAAAAGCGGTCCTATCTTGATCCCGGCACGGAGAGCTTCCCGGGCGAGCGAAGTGACCACTTCTACGCGCAACTGCCAAACCAGCGCGCCGGGGGCGTGATCGACAATACGTCCGCCGGCCTTCTCAATACCCAGTCGGCGCTGCCGGGGCCGTGGACCCTGCCGAGCAAGAATAATCCCTGGCTGTTTTATTAGGCACCGCGAGGTTTGGAATAAAAACGCGGCCAGGAGGCCGCGTTTTGTTTTGAGGCTCAGCGCGTCGCGGCATTGTCAAATTTTGTCCAAACCCCCTCATCTCCATTCCACGCGCCCCGGCTGGCACCCTTCGAATATTCCGTTGCTCGTTGTTCGAAGAAGTTTGCGTGCTCGACCCCATTGAGGATCTCGACCAACCAAGGAAGCGGGTGCGGCTTGACCTGGTTGTAGCCGCCCTCCGTTGTCTCGAAATAGCCGAAAGCCGTCGGCAGATGCAGTTGCGTGAGACGCCAATCGGCGACGTAACGGACGTAAGCGTGAATGTCGGCCGGACTCATGCCTTCAATATTACCGAGGCCGAAAGCAAGGTCGACAAAACGCTCTTCTAGTCCAACCATCGTCTTGGCAACGTCGACAATATCGTCACGCACGGCGGATGTAACTGCGCCGGTCTCGCGATTCCATTGGTGAAACAGCTTGATCACACCTTCGCAATGCAGACTTTCGTCGCGCACGGACCAACTCACGATCTGGCCCATTCCGTTCATTTTATTGTGGCGCGGAAAGTTGAGAAGCATGGCGAAGCTCGCAAATAAAGACATGCCCTCTGTGAACGCGCCGAACATGGCCAGCGTGCGGGCCACATCGGCCACCGTATCGACGCCGAATTCATGCATGTAGTCGGCTTTCGCCCGCATCTCCGCGTAGTCGCGGAACGCTTCGAATTCCGTCTTCGGCATGCCAAGCGTTTTTAGAAGTAGCGCGTAGGCATCGACATGCACCGTCTCCATGTTGGTGAAAGCGGCCATCATCATCTGCACCGCAAGCGGCTGAAAGATCGGAATGTAGCGCTTGAGATAATTGTCGCCGACCTCAATGTCCGATTGCGTGAAGAAGCGGAAGATCTGCGTCAGCAGAGCGCGTTCGTTCGGCGTGACGCGATCAGACGCCCAGTCCTTCAGGTCGGCGCCGAGCGGTACCTCCTCGCCCATCCAATGCGTTTGCTGCTGCCGTTTCCAGAACTCATAGGCCCACGCGTAACGGTCCACGTCATAGGTGCCGGTCGAATCGAGCAGACCGACACGACCTTTACCGATGAGCGAGCGCGGATCCATGTCTGCCAGACTGGAAATCACTGACATGCCAGACACTCCTCGTAGTCGGTACGCATCAGAGCCGTGGAGGCCTGCGCGTGGTTGCCGTCCGTGGCCAGCTTTCCGGCGAAGGCCGCACGAGAGAGTGATTTAGACCGGCAGTAGTAGAGGCTCTTGATGCCGCGCCTCCATGCCGTCCAATGCAGCATATGCAGGTCCCATTTATCGATGTCGGCGGGGAGATAGATGTTGATGGACTGGCTTTGGCAAATAAATGGCGCGCGATCCGCAGCCAGCTCGATGATCCACCGCTGGTCAATCTCGAATGCCGTCCGGAAAGTCGCCTTCTCGTGCTGGGTAAGTACGTCGAGATGCGCGACCGAGCCCTCGTGCTCGACGATCGACTGCCACACCTCAAGCGTGTCAGCGCCCTTTGCCATCAGCAGCTTGGCAAGGTGCGGATTGCGAACCGAAACCGCACCGGAAAGAGTCTTGTGAGTATAGACATTGGCGGGAATTGGTTCGACGCATGCACTTGTGCCCCCACAAATGATGCTGATCGAAGCGGTGGGCGCAATCGCAAGCTTGTGGCTGAAGCGCGCCATCACGCCGCGCTCAAGCGCATCGGGGCACGGCCCACGCTCCTTCGCAAGTGAGACGGACGCGGCGTCGGCATCCCGGCGGATTTTACGAAACATCTTCAAATTCAAGGATTTCGCCAGTGCGCTTTCAAACGGAATGCCTTTTGCCTGTAGAAACGAGTGAAAGCCCATGATCCCCAGGCCTACCGACCGCTCGCGCAGCGCGGCGTAGCGGGCCCGTTTCATTCCTTCCGGAGCTACCTCGATGAAATGAGTCAGTACGTTGTCGAGGAAGCGCAATATGTCCTCAATGAAACGCGGCTCATCGCACCATTGCTCCCAGGTCTCGACATTGAGCGACGACAAACAACACACCGCCGTGCGATCTTCGCCGCGGTGATCGGTGCCCGTGGGCAAGGTGATTTCGCTGCACAGATTGGATGTGGAGACCTTCAGCCCGAGTTCGCGCTGGTGTTTGGGCAGAGCACTGTTGACCGTATCGATGAACAGCAGATAGGGCTCCCCCGTTTGCAACCTCGTCTCCAGAATTCGCTGCCAGAGCTGACGGGCATTGACCTCGCGGAGAACCTCGTTCGTCTTCGGACTCCGCAGTGGAAACATCGCGTCATTCTTGACGGCCTGCATGAATGCATCGGTGATGTTGATGCCGTGATGCAGATTAAGACCCTTGCGGTTGAAATCGCCGGACGCCTTGCGGATTTCGAGGAATTCCTCGATTTCCGGATGGTGGACGTCGAGATAAACCGCGGCCGAGCCGCGACGCAGCGAGCCCTGACTGATGGCAAGTGTCAGCCCGTCCATGACGTGAATGAACGGGATTATGCCTGAGGTCTCGCCGCCCTTTACCGATTCCCCGATCGATCGCACTTGGCCCCAATAGGTACCTATCCCACCCCCGTTTGAGGCGAGCCAAACATTTTCGTTCCAGGTCGCGACAATGCCGTCGAGCGAATCCGGTACCGCGTTCAGGAAGCAGGAGATCGGCAGACCCCGCAACGTACCCCCGTTAGAGAGCACTGGTGTGGCCGGCATGAACCAAAGCCGCGACATTGCATCGTAAAGCCGTTGCGCATGCGCAATGTCGTCGGCGAATGCGCAGGCCACTCGCGCAAACATGTCCTGAAAGCGCTCATCAGGCATGAGGTATCGGTCAGTGAGCGTCGCTTTGCCGAAACTGGTGAGGAGATCATCGCGCTGCCGATCGAGCTTGAGATCGGCCGGTCGTGGTCTCGGCGCGAGCGGCGCGGGCAGCGGCGCTAAATTGGAAGATTCAGCCGGCGGCAATAATGAACGGAAATCCTGCGGCACCTGTCGTATCAAGCTATGTGTTGTTATGTCGGCTCTTGACTGAATCAGCTGGCCGCTTTGATCGAAATCGAAGGCCAAAGCCATCTGCAACCCCGTGATGTTGGGGCTGAGGCCGAGCGGATGCTTGTCAAGATACCGAGTGCGTCTGCAGCCGGCTGCAAGCGACCCACCGGGGCACCCCGCCCGAGGACGTCTCGTCGATCACGGCAGGTCTCCTGGCTCGCGGATCGTAGCGGCTGTCGGTCTTCCCGGTGCGTCCAGCACCAGTGACTTGAACGTGACAGCCGCTCACCGCTTACAGTTGCGGGGGCAGCCCCGGCTTTGTCGTTTCCGACGCACCGGGTTCCCTCTTAGCTTTGCTCCTACAACATGTAGAAGCGAAAGACCGTGATGACCATATATGGATGGCCGTCACGACGATTCGTCAAGGGCTTTTTCGTGCTGGACCTCAGACCGCGGCAGAAAAATTCAGACGGCGAGCTTTTCCAGTTCGGCCAAAATCGCCGAGCCCATTCCCGACGTTGAAACGACTTCGGTACCCTCCGATTTGATATCGGCGGTGCGCAGGCCCGTCGCGAGCGTCGCGGAAATTGCCTGGTCGATCCAGTCAGCCTGCTTTCCAAGATTGAACGAATACCGCAACGCCATTCCGAATGACGCGATCATCGCGATCGGATTGGCGACACCTTTTCCAGCGATGTCCGGTGCCGAGCCGTGCACCGGCTCATAAAGCGCCTTGCGCCTGCGCGTCTTGGGGTCGACTTCGCCAAGTGAGGCGGACGGCAGCATGCCGAGTGAACCCGTCAGCGTCGCTGCGATATCCGAAAGGACATCGCCGAACAAGTTGTCGGTGACAATAACGTCGAATTGCTTGGGCCACCGGACAAGCTGCATGCCGCCTGCATCCGCAAGCATATGCTCGAGCTGGACGTCCTTGAACTCGCGCGCGTGCATCTGGGTCATCACCTCATTCCATAAAACGCCCGTCTTCATAACGTTGCGTTTTTCCATGGAGGTGACCTTGTTGCGCCGCTTGCGCGCAAGTTCGCAAGCGACACGACCGATGCGTTCGATCTCATAGGTGTCGTAAACCTGTGTGTCGATCGCGCGCTTCTGGCCATTGCCGAGATCGGTGATCGTCTTCGGCTCGCCAAAATAAACTCCACCGGTCAGCTCGCGCAAAATAATAATATCGAGACCCTCGACCACGTCGCGCTTGAGCGAGGAGGAATCGGCAAGCGCGGGATAGACGATGGCCGGGCGAATGTTGGCGAACAACGCAAGGTCCTTGCGCAATCGCAGCAGGCCTGCTTCCGGCCGTACGTCGTACGGCACCTTATCCCATTTTGGCCCGCCCACCGCCCCGAAGATAATGGCGTCCGCGGCTTTCGCCTTGTCCATGGTGGCATCGGTAATCGCGACCTTGTGCGCGTCATAGCAGCAGCCGCCCACCAGCGCCTCTTCCGTGCTGAACTTATCGGGACCTTTTTTGCTGAAGAAGTCGATGACGCGCTTCACCTCGGCCATGACTTCGGGGCCGATGCCGTCACCAGGAAGAAGAAGCAGGTTGTGGGTCGCCATGCACTTTACCTCGCGGAGAATTTGCTGCGCGGATTGCTAAAGCCTTGCAGCGGGCTTGGCAACCTGCCCTCTATCAGCTGAAACTGAGCCCTGCGCCAATTGAGGTGAACCGTGCCATCAGGCCATCCCAGGGTCGTCATCATCGGTGCCGGTTTTGGCGGCCTGGAGGCCGCCAAGGCGCTGAAGCGCGCAGCGGCCGAGGTGACGGTAATCGACAGGCAGAATCATCATTGCTTTCAGCCACTGCTCTATCAGGTGGCTACCGCAGCGCTGTCGCCGGCGGACATCGCCTGGCCGATCCGTCATATCTTGCGCCCGCAGCGCAATGCGACTGTGCTGATGGAAGACGTGCGCGCTATCGATACAGATAAGAAGTGTCTTCGTACGCAATTCGGTGTCGTGCCCTATGACTATCTGGTGATCGCGACCGGTGCGATGCATTCCTACTTCGGTCACGACGATTGGTCGGAGTATGCACCGGGCCTGAAACGAATTGAGGACGCCACGCGTGTTCGGCGCAGCATCTTGATCGCCTTCGAACGAGCGGAGGTCATCCAGAATCAGGACGAGCAGCGGCGCCTGCTTACATTCGTGATTGTCGGCGGCGGCGCTACCGGTGTCGAGATGGCGGGCGCGATCGCAGACGTCGCGCGACAGACACTCGCGGCCGATTTCCGCCGCATCGATCCCCGCTCCGCGCGCATCGTATTGATCGAGGCCGGGCCCCGGCTGCTGCCGGCATTCCCGCAAGGACTTTCGGATTACGCGCGCGACACTCTCACGCGTGTCGGCGTCGACGTGAAAACCGACACGCTCGTAACGAAATGCGATGCGCGCGGGGTCGACGTCAAAGACGGGCGCATCGATGCCGGCACCGTAATCTGGGCAGCCGGCGTGACAGCGTCGCCAGCGGCGCGTTGGCTGAATGTCGAAGCCGATCATGCCGGCCGGGTTAAAGTGAGGCCGGACTTGTCAGTGCCGGACCACCCTGACATTTTCGTCGTCGGCGATACGGCCGCGATTTCCGATGCCAAGGGCCATCCGGTGCCCGGCATCGCGCCTGCTGCAAAACAGATGGGAAAATATGTGGGAAAGCTGATTTCAGCTCGCATCGCGGGGCGCGGGCCGCTCAAGGCATTCCATTACATTCATCTCGGGGAGCTTGCGACGATCGGCCGGCGTGCCGCGGTCGTAAAATTTGGCCGGCTGGAACTCAGAGGCTTTGTTGGCTGGGTGTTCTGGAGCCTCGCACATATCTATTTTCTGATCGGACTACGCAACCGATTTGTCGTGGCTTTCAACTGGTTCTGGGACTACATCACGTTTCAGCGCGGGGCACGCCTGATCACCGGCGTGCGGAACGGCGAAGGCTCTGGACACGAAAGCTAGATGCCAATCGGGACGCGGCTTACAACCCGCTGAACCAGTTGTAGCCCTTGTCTTCCCAGTAACCGCCCTTGTCCGTGTTGGTGACCTCCATGGCCACTACATATTTCGGATTCTTGAATCCCAGTTTTGTGGGAATCCGGATCTTCATTGGAAAGCCGTAGGACCGGGGCAGGATCTGGTTGGCGAATTTGAATGTCATCTGCGTCTGCGGATGAAGTGCGGTCGGCATATCGATCGTGTTGGTGTAGCCTTCGGCGCACTTGAACCAGACATACTTCGCGCGGGTATCTGCGCCGACGCGCTGGAGGAATTCCGACAGCGGGGTACCCTGCCAGGAGCCGATCGCGCTCCAGCCTTCAACACAGATGTGGCGTGTGATTTGCGAGACTTCCGGGAGCGTATAAAGCTCTTTGAGTGTCCATGGTTTCTTATTGTCGACCAGACCGGCGACTTCCAGCTTATAGGTTTCACCGTTCACCTCCGGCGCATCGTCCTCGTCGTAGAAGCCATTGAAGGGGAACGGCCTGGTGATGGCACTTTCGGGATACGTCGGAGCGAGCTTGGTGCGGCGGAAGATCGCCGCTTGCGCCCCATCATTGAACTCGGAGACCTTGCGCAGCACGCCTTCGGCGGTATCGCCATCAATGATGTCGCATCCGGTCAAAAACGTCAGCGCGCCGAGACTCGCGGCGCCGCACAGGAAGCTGCGCCGGCTGGCATCCGGCATCAGTCTGGCCGCGTCCTTGATCAGAAGCTTCGGGTCGACACCGGGAATAATCCTGCGCTGTCGCATGGTGTTTCTCCTAACGTCCGGTGACCATCGCGCGCAGGCTCCTCGGCACGATCAGCGCCAGCGCCACATGCACAATGAGAAATCCGACGATCGCTGCCATGGCAAAGAAGTGCACATAGCGGGCGGTGTCGTAGCCGCCGAACAAGGCGGTCAGCTCCTGAAATTGTACCGGCTTCCAGATCGACAGACCTGACAACACGATCACAACGCCGGCCAGGATCACGCCGGAATAGAGCAGCTTCTGCACCGCGTTGTAGTGCGAGAGGTCGTCGTGGGCGAGCTTGAATGTCAACGCCGCCTTCACGTCGGCCATCACTTCAGATGGCCGGATCGGCAGGAGTTTGCGGCGGAAGCGGCCCGTGAGAATGCCAAGGGTCACATAAACGACACCGTTGATGACAAGCACCCACATGGCCGCGAAATGCCAGAGCAGCGCACCCGCAAGCCAGCCGCCGAGGGTAACGCTTCCAGGAAATGTGAAGCCGAACAGCGGCGACGCATTGTAGATCTGCCAGCCGGAACCAATCATCACCAGGATCGCCAGCGCATTGATCCAATGGCAGACGCGGACCCAGCGGGGGTGGATCGTTGCGTCGGCCGACAGGGTGATGGTTTCAGCGGTCATCGCGGCTCTGCCTTCCCTGGCCTGTCGATCAGTCCCTCGGCGAATATACGGCGAAACCGGGTCCACGGATGCGCGAACCCGGCCGTTTTCGTCCGGTTACTTTTTCATGCCGTCTTTGGACATGCTGTCCTTCGACATATCGTCTTTCTTCATTGAGTCTTTGGACATCTTGCCCTTGGACATTGAGTCCTTGCTCATGGCGTCCTTCGACATGCTGTCCTTGGACATGGTGTCTTTCTTCATATCGTCCGCAAGGGCGCCCGGCGCCAGGGGCGCGATGGCCAGTCCGGATGCGACAAGCGCCGTCAGCAGTATGCTCTTTTTCATCAGATATCACTCCGTGATTGACGTTGCGCTTCCCAGCTATCACGGCCCGCGAACACGTCCTCATCAGTTTCCCGTTGCCGCAAGCTGGCATTCGGCTCACGGTTTTGTGAGAATGACCGGCCGGACTCGACCGAACGAAGGAGTCAATTTGTGAGCGCGCCGTCCGCCCCAAAAACCAGTCCAGGCAATTTTTTTGAAGATTTCCGCCTCGGTCAACAGATCCGCCATGCCACTCCGCGCACGGTCTCGGTCGGCGATGTCGCACTGTATCAGGGGTTGTTTGGCGGCCGCTTTGCGGTGCAATCGTCTGACATTTTTGCGCAAAACATCGGCTTTCCGAAAGCGCCCATCGACGATCTGCTGGTATTTCATGTCGTGTTCGGCAAGACCGTGCCGGACATTTCGCTTAATGCCGTTGCCAATCTGGGTTACGCCGATTGCCGGTTTCTCAAGCCCGTCTATCCAGGCTCCACGCTGAATGCGGTTTCCGAAATCATCGGACTAAAAGAGAACTCCAACAAAAAGACCGGCATTGTCTACGTGCGTTCGCGCGGTTTCGACGATACCGGTGATGCGGTGCTCGACTATGTCCGATGGGTGATGGTGCGCAAACGCGATGAGACGATGCCAGCGCCGGGCGAAGAGGTGCCCGAACTTCCAAAGAGCGTAGAGCCTGCACGCCTCGGTGGCGCCTGCCCGAAAATCAATGGCGCGGCGTACGACAATGTCCTGGCCGGAAGCTCTCACCGGTTCGGCGACTACAAGGTCGGTGAAAAAATCGATCATGTTGACGGCGTCACGGTGGAGGAAGCCGAGCATCAGATTGCCACACGGCTCTATCAGAACACTGCGCGAATCCACTTCAACCAGTTCACCGAGAGCAAAGGCCGCTTCGGACGCAGGTTGATTTACGGCGGCCACGTCATTTCGCTCGCGCGTACCCTGTCGTTCAACGGTCTGGGCAATGCATTCCAGGTGGCCGCAATCAATGGTGGGCGCCACGTGGCACCACTGTTTGCCGGGTGCACTGTATTTGCATGGTCGGAAATACTTGACTGCGCCAGGCTGCCGGGCCGCAGCGATGTCGGGACGCTACGTGTGCGGACCGTCGCCACAAAGGATCGTCCGTGCACGGACTTCCCGCTCAAAAGCGGCGACGACTACGACCCGGCAGTGGTCCTTGATTTCGACTATTGGGTACTCATGCCGCAGTGAGCACCGAAAGGAGGAAACATGCCAAAAGAACCCGGCCCGGCTCATGGGCCAGAGTCCGACGAACGCCTGCTTGCTGAGCTTCGTTCACTGCGCCAGGGGTTTCGTAAATCGCAGGCGTACAGAAATGTGCGCCAGCTCACATCGGGTCAAAGAATAGCGGACACCGTCGCCGCCGTGATGGGCTCCTGGACGTTTATTATTTGCCAGTCGATCATTCTTTTTGTCTGGATCGTTCTCAACATCACCGCCTATGTCGAACGGTGGGATCCCTATCCATTCATCCTGCTCAATCTCGCACTCTCGTTCCAGGCCGCCTATGCCGCGCCGTTCATCATGATGAGCCAGAACCGTCAGCAGGATATTGATCGCAAAGCCGCCGAACACGACTATCAGATAAACATCAAGGCTGAGCTGGAGATCGAACTCCTGCATCAGAAGATCGATGAGCTTCGCGAAAAAGAGGTGTTAAGTCTTTCAGAGTCGATCCAGCAACTCATCGAGCTCTTGCGCAAGTCCGGTACGCAACAACAAACTGCGACCTGAAGCACGTCGCACCGCACGGAATTCAGGCGCCTGCCCTTAGATGATCGACCAGTTGCCGCGCGTATGGCGGCAATGCCTCGATGTCGCGGACACAGATGGTCAGTTCGCGGAGCGCCCAGGAATCGGTGAGTTGCACGGCACTGATCGCC
>DASYSQ010000187.1:0-33931 GCA_036003145.1 Pseudolabrys sp. | reverse complement strand
GGTCACCGCCGAGCGTCGCGGCAAGGGATTGATCGTGCTGTTCCATGTGACGGCGGATAGCCGCTGGTCCGATCTGCCACTGTCAGGCACTTTCGTCGACATGCTGCGGCGACTGGTGGCGCTCGCCGGCCCCACCGCAACGGCCGAAGGCGAAAATGCTGCCGCGGAGAATACCAGTAGCCGTACAGCTCAGGTTGTGCCGCCGACACGCGTTCTTGATGGATTCGGCGCGTTTACAACGCCGCCGCCGACCGCCCGTCCCATTCCGAGCAATTTTACCGGGCGCGGCAGCCTCGATCATCCGCCAGGCTTCTATGGTCCGCCGGAAGGCCTCGTCGCAGTCAATACACTGGCAGCAGCCGACCGGCCGGTTCCACTCGATGTTTCTGCGCTCAACGCCCGCATGGACGTCTACCGACACGGTGAGCCGCTCGATCTGCGAGGGCCAATCTTACTCACCGCGCTCGCTTTGCTCATGGTCGATGCTCTGGTCGTGGTCATGTTGTCGGGCGGTTTAGGTGCCCTGCGACCGCGCCGGCGTGCAACAGCCGCATTACTGCTGGCAGGCGTCCTGGGCTTGCTGGCTTCATATGATGCGCACGCGCAGCCCGCGCCGCAGCCCCCAAAAACGCCGCCGCTGACCGCGCAGCAGGAAGACTTCGCAATGAAGGCGACGGTGCAAACCCACCTTGCCTACATCATCACCGGTGATCCGGTCGTCGATGACATGAGCAAGGCCGGCCTGCAGGGCCTTACGCTATTTCTGGCGCAGCGTACCGCCCTGGAAGCCGGCGATCCTGTCGGATTGGATCCTGCACGAGACGAGCTTGCTTTCTTTCCGTTGATCTACTGGCCGGTATCACCGAACGCGCCGAAACCGCCGCAAGCCGCCCTTGAAAAAATCGACGCCTACATGAAGCGTGGAGGCACTGTCCTGTTCGATACCCGCGACGCAGTCGACGCGCCGCCCGGGCCCGGCGGTGAGATGCGTGGGCCCGGCATGGTCGCGCTCCGCTCGATCCTGTCCTCGCTCGACATTCCCGAACTGGAGCCGGTGCCGCACGATCACGTGCTCACCAAAACCTTTTTCCTCCTGCGTGACTTCCCGGGCCGCTTCACCAACGGTCAGCTCTGGGTTGAGGCTTTGCCGGCAGAGAACGAAGATGAGGAACCAAACCGACCGGCGCGCGCAGGCGACGGAGTGTCATCCATCCTGATCACCTCGAATGACCTTGCCGGTGCCTGGGCAATGCGCGCGGATGGACAGCCTATGCTTCCGCTGGTGCCGGGTGAGGCGCGTCAACGCGAATTCGCATTCCGCGCCGGCGTCAATATCGTGATGTATGCGCTGACCGGCAACTACAAGGCGGATCAGGTACACATACCCGCGCTGCTCGAACGGCTGGGCCAATAGGAGCCTGTTTGTGAATCTCGGAATTTCATTTGCTCCGCTGGTGCCGTCCTACGTTGTGTGGGCTGCGTTTGCCGTGGCCGTCTTGATCTCGATGCTGCTGCTCTTCGCGCGGAGCCGGGGGGCGGCGCTGCGCGCGCTCGCCCTGGGCCTGATGGTCCTTGCGCTCGCGAACCCGTCCCTCACACGGGAAGACCGTGACCCGATTCCTTCCGTCGCGGCCATCATTGTCGACAAGAGCCCGAGTCAGAACTTCGGCGATCGCACGCAGCAAACAGAGGCTGCACGCGCCGCCCTGACCGAACGGCTCAAGCGTATCCCGGGACTGGAAGTGCGCGTCGCGGAAGCCGGCGCTGCGGACGGTGAAACCGACGGCACCAAACTGTTTTCGGCCTTGTCGTCGACGCTCGCCGACGTGCCTCCGGACCGCGTGGCCGGTGCAATCCTGATCACCGACGGTCGTGTGCACGATGTGCCGGCCGATGCATCCACGCTGGGGTTTGCCGCGCCGCTGCATGCACTGATCACCGGGCGCAAGAATGAGATCGACCGGCGAGTCGTGCTGACGCTGACGCCCCGCTTCGGCATCGTCGGGCAATCGCAGACCATCGGCTTCCGCGTCGAAGATCAAGGCGTCAGGGCCGGCGTCGCCGAAGTCACCATTCGGCGCGACGGCGAGATTCTGGAGAAACGTGACGTCAGCGTGCACACCGACATCAAGTTCAACGTGCCAATTCCTCATGCCGGACCGAACATCGTCGAGATAGAGGCGTCCCCGCTCGATCGTGAACTCACGCAAGTGAACAATCGCGCGGTCGTGTCGATCGACGGCGTCCGCGACAAACTGCGCGTGTTACTGGTTTCGGGCGAGCCGCATGCCGGGGAGCGCACCTGGCGCAATTTGCTGAAGTCGGACGCCTCGGTCGATCTGGTCCATTTCACGATCTTAAGGCCACCGGAAAAGCAGGACGGCACGCCCATTAACGAGCTGTCCCTGATCGCTTTCCCGACGCGCGAGCTGTTCCAGCAAAAGATCGGGGAATTTCAGCTTATCATTTTCGACCGCTACGCCCGGCAAGGCGTATTGCCGCTCATCTATTTCGATAACATCGCAAAATACGTGCGCGATGGCGGCGCCGTTTTGATTGCCGCGGGGCCCGATTATGCAAGTCCGACCAGCATCTGGCGGACCCCGCTGGATGGCATTCTGCCTGCCGAACCGACCGGCGACATTACCGAGCGCAGTTTTCAACCGCAGCTTACCGATGCCGGCCGCCGCCATCCGGTGACCCGCAATCTCGAAGGGTCGGAAACCGATCCGCCGCACTGGAGCCGCTGGTTCCGGCTCGTCGATATCAAGCGCAGTACCGGCACGAATGTAATGCAGGGGCCGGACGGCAAGCCGCTTCTGGTGCTGGCGCGCGAGGGCGAAGGACGCGTGGCGCTGTTGTTGTCGGATCACATCTGGCTGTGGGCGCGCGGCTACGAAGGCGGCGGACCGCACCTCGATCTTTTGCGCAGGCTGTCTCACTGGCTTATGAAGCAGCCCGATCTGGAAGAGGAATCCCTCCGGTTGGTTGTGCACGGCCGCGACATTACCGTGCAGCGGCAGACCATGGCCGACACTGTCAATCCGGTGACCATTACTTCGCCGACGGGTGAAACGCGGACGATCAATCTGCAGGCGGTTGAGCCGGGACTATGGCGCGCCGCAATGACGGCAAACGAACTCGGACTATGGCGCGCAACGGACGGCAAACTCACGGCGCTCGCAAATGTCGGTCCGGCCAATCCCCGCGAATTTGCCGAAGTGACGTCGACAACCGAGGTCTTGCATGCGCTGAGCAATGCCACGGGCGGGGATGTGCGGCGGATCGCGGAAGGCGACAGCCTTGATATTCCGCGCGTGGTCCCGGTGCGTACCAGCACCACCTACAAAGGTGATGATTGGATCGGCTTGAAAATGCGCGACGCCAGCGTTGTGCGTGGCATCGGTGTTCTGCCGATCTTCGCCGGACTCATCGGTCTCTTGCTGCTGATCGGTTCCCTCGCGGCGACATGGGCGAGAGAAGGGCGGTAATTCCGTTAGGCCGTTTCCCAGTCCGGTCGGATCAGGCCGGACACGCCGCTGAAGGCGCCGGCAGCAAGTTCGGCGACCAGGAGCCGTGCGGGATCGACCGGCCCCGGCATTTTCACCTGACCCTTCGGAATGCGTTTAAATCCGGACTTGGCATAGATCGGCTCGTCGCCCACGAGTACCACGAGTTTGTGGCCGCTCGCCTGCGCCTCCTTGAGAGCGCGCTTGATCAGCGCGGTGCCGACGCCGTGCGATCGAAAAGGCGGCTCGACCGTCAGCGGACCAAGCAGCAGAGCCGAAGTCTCGCCGATGCAAATCGGCGTCAGGCGCACCGAACCGACCAATAACGTGCCGATACGCGCGGTGAATGACAAATCGAGCACATGACCCCTGCCCTCACGGATTCGGAACGCCGTGCGCGCGAAACGACCTGGCCCGAACGTGCGTTCGTGCAGCCGCTCGATCGCAGGCGCGTCGGCTGCGGTCTCAGGCAAAATAGTCAGTGCCAACTCGCTCATGAGCCCCGGCATCTCAGCCGTCACGCCCGGCCTTGTGCCGGGCATCCACGACTTGTCGCGCGTACGGCATAAAAGACGTGGATGGCCGGGACAAGCCCGGCCATGACGATCTGGTTAAAGCTCTTGGATTTCGTGCTAATTGACCCCACCTTGATGCACGAAGCGGGAATAGTGGAGCGGCAGAAATGGGACTTCTGGTCGACGGCGTATGGCAGGACGATGTTTCACGCACAAAAAACGGTCAATTCGTCAGGCCGACCACGTTATTCCGCAATTGGGTCACGCCGGACGCAAGCCCGGGACCTTCCGGCGAGGGTGGCTTCGCCGCGGAGTCGGGCCGGTATCACCTTTATGTTTCGCTCGCCTGCCCTTGGGCACACCGCACCATCATTTTCCGCAAAATCAAAGCCCTCGAGAACGTCATCTCGCTATCGGCCGTGTCGCCCAACATGGGGCGCGAAGGCTGGACATTCAACAAATCGGAGGGCTCTACGGGCGATGACGTGAATGGCAAGAACAAACTTTCCGAGGTCTATTTGCTTGCCAACCCGCGCTATTCGGGCCGCGTGAGTGTGCCGGTCCTTTGGGACAAGAAGCGTGAGACGATCGTCAACAATGAGTCTCCGGAAATCATCCGCATGCTCAATTCGGCGTTTGACGATTTTACCAACGTGCATACCGATTATTATCCAAAAAATCTGCGTGCCGAGATCGACCGCTTCAACGACATGATCTACCCGAATATCAATAACGGAGTTTATCGGGCCGGCTTCGCCACTTCGCAGGCGGCATACGAAGAGGCCTTTCGCAATGTCTTCGATACGCTCGAGGAGATAGAGCAAAGCCTGTCGCAGCATCGCTATCTGGTCGGAAACACGATAACCGAGGCCGACTGGCGCCTGTTCTGCACTTTGATCCGCTTCGATGCGGTCTACTATTCGCACTTCAAGTGCAACTGGCGGCACATCTCCGAATTCCCGAACCTGTCGAACTATCTGCGCGATCTCTATCAAGTGCCCGGCGTGGCGGAGACTGTGAGCATCGAGCAGATCAAGCGGCACTACTATGGCAGCCAGCGGCAGGTGAATCCGACCGGCATCGTTCCGGTCGGACCGCAGCTCGATTTCGCCGCGCCTCACGACCGCGCTCGTTTCGACTAGACATCACCACAACTCGCTGATCGCTGCACCACCAAACACTTCCGCCACGCGGGCGCGTGTGCCCCGGCTTGCGTCTTCCGGAAGCGCGTCGATCGGGAAGAATGCGTGCTCCACAATTTCGTGGTTGGGCTTCGGGTTCCCGTCCTGCCGGAAGTCGCGGACAATGAACAACGCCACGTGGTCGCGCCGTGATGTGCGCCTGTTGAAGTAGACGCTGTACAGCTGTGGCGCAGCCCCGAGCTGGATATTGCCTTCTTCCGCCAGCTCACGCGTGAGCGCTTCGAGCAGGGTCTCCCCCGTCTCCACACCGCCGCCGGGAAGATGCCAGCCATCAACGTAAGTATGCTTGATCAGGAATATGCGGCCGGCGCCGTCGATAACCATGGCACGGATGCCGAGCGTCGCAGCGCGCGAGAACCGCCAGTAAAAATGCAGGCCCCGCCGGATGACCGGCTCGAGTACGCGGCGAAGGCGGTGTTGGCCCATAAGGATGAATTCTCGTGTTCCAGGGACGGTGATCCTTTATCGAGAGCCTTGCGGACAGGTGTCAAATCGACGTTTTTCAGTTTAGAATACTTCTAATATTGATATTGAAGAGCGGTTGCCCCCCGATCGAAAGGACCCTCTGTGAAACGCTTTGCCGACCTCACCGAGCAGGAGGTGCTCGCGCTTGCCATCACCAACGAAGAAGAAGACAGCCGCATCTATCGCGGTTTTGCCGAAGGCTTGCGTGAGCAATTTCCGTCCTCCGCCAAGGTATTCGACGAGATGGCGGAGGAGGAAGTTCATCACCGCACGATGCTGTTCGACCTCTACCGCCAGAAGTTTGGCGACTATCTGCCGCTGATCCGTCGCCATGATGTCAAGGATTTCATCCCGCACAAGTCTTCGCTCTGGCTGATGCGGCCGCTCATCCTCGGCGAGGTGCGCAGGTTCGCCGAGAAAATGGAGGAAGAAGCTCAAAGATTCTATCGCAAAGCGGCCGACGGTGCGCGCGACATTTCCGTCCGTCGGCTTCTGCTGGAGCTTGCCGAAGCCGAAGCCGGGCACGAAAGCCTGGCTCACAAATTGACCGAACAGATCCTCACGGATAGTGCCCGTGCCAGCGAGGATGCCACCTCAAGACGCGCCTTTATGCTGCAATATGTGCAGCCGGGGCTTGCCGGGCTGATGGATGGTTCGGTATCGACTTTGGCCCCGCTGTTCGCCGCCGCGTTCGCCACCCACAACACCTGGCAAACATTTCTCGTTGGCATCGCCGCCTCTGTCGGTGCCGGCATCTCAATGGCCTTCGCCGAGGGCTTGTCGGACGATGGATCTCTCACCGGGCGTGGCTCATCATGGATCCGCGGGCCCGTCTGCGGCGTGATGACCGCTATCGGCGGGCTCGGTCATACCTTGCCCTATCTGATCCCGCATTTCCTGACCGCAACAGTCGTGTCGATTATCGTCGTGGTCATCGAACTTGCAATCATCTCGTGGATACGCATGCGCTTCATGGATACGCCTTTCCTGAGGGCGGCGTTCCAGGTGGTGGTCGGCGGTACATTGGTTTTCATTGCGGGCATATTGATCGGCAGTTCGTAGCGGGTTACTCCCGCTACGATGTTCACAATTGCCCATCTTTCCGATCCGCATCTTGCGCCACTGCCCCCGGTGAGCTGGAGCGAACTCGTCGGCAAAAGGGTGACCGGTTACATCAACTGGCAGCGAAGACGGCGTTTTATCCACGACCCGGGAACGCTCGCGGCGATTGTCGCCGATCTCAGGAGGCAAACACCCGACCACATCGCCGTCACCGGCGACATCGCCAACATTGCGCTGGCTGCAGAGTTTTCGCAGGGACGCGACTGGCTTGAGAGGCTGGGGTCCGCGCAAGAAGTCACCTTCGTACCCGGCAATCACGATATCTACGTGCGCACGGCCGCCAAATTCGCCGGGCGCCAATGGGGCGCCTACATGAGCGACGATGACGCCGCGGGCGGCTTTCCCTTTGTCCGCCGTCGCGGCAACATCGCACTGATCGGCCTTTCAACCGGTGTGCCGACTGCACCCTTTCTGGCAACCGGCTGGCTCGGAACAGACCAGCTCGCCGGACTGGCCGCTGTGCTCAACAGACTCAAGAACGAAAATGTATTTCGCGTGGTACTGATCCATCACCCGCCGGTCAGTACGGCAGCACGACACAAGCAATTGCTCGATGCGCCCGTGCTCAAACGCGTGATTGCTGCGCACGGCGCAGATCTGCTGCTGCACGGACACGACCATCTCCATATGATCAATTGGCTGGACGGACCGAGCGGCACCCGCGTCCCGGCAGTTGGCGTACCCTCGGCATCAGCCAAGGGCGATACCGGCAGAGACCTTGCCGCCTACAATCTTTATCAGATCGATGGGACGCGCGGCGCCTGGCAATGCGCATTAATCACGCGCGGCGTCGATGCGTCGGGCGAGGTCGTGCAACAAAAGCGCTTCACGCTGCTTGGCTAGGGGTGCGGATTGCTCAGCATGGCAAGCGCGACCAGCACCGCTACGCCAGCGATGAGCCCATAAACAAAAGTACGAACAGTACGCCAGTGACGCTGGCGCCGATTGCGCCGTAACACAGACTGCGCAACGCCTCGTCCCGCGTCGTCCGACAGTGCACGTTCACGTTCAACCAGCCGACTTGCGACATAGCGCCTGATCGCTTCCACCAGCGCAGGCACCTCGTAGGATTCCGCCAGCACCGCGCGGCCATATCGCGTATCCTGCACGAAACGGTATTGCCGTTTGTCGCGACCCATCTCGACATGCGCCACCACGTCGACCCACAACCGCGGCACGTCACCTTTGCTCACACCACGATCGAACAGCTCGACATCGCCGGGAATTTCCCGGAACAACGGATCGAGCGCGTCGTTGAGCAACTCAAGGCGGGCAACATCCGCATCGCGCAAATCAACAATGACCGCAGAGCGCTCAGCCGCCTCGATGCGCGCTTCACGCACGGCCTCCTTGAGCGCTTGCTCGATTTGGGGGGCGTCTGTTTCGCTTGTGCCGCGTTCCGACATACCCGCCAATCTAGCAATGCCTCACCCTCAGGCAAAGTAGAAAAGCGTGAGTTTTCAAGAAGTTTGATGGTTAATCGCCGGTTAATGAGGAGGGTGAGACGCCGTAGTTTCGAGCCCAGCCCAATCCGTCCTCAGTACGGCCACGCGGCCGGTATTCAGCGCCAATCCAGCCGCGATAGCCGAGCTTGTCCACCGCTTCGAACACCGCGGCGTAGTTGACCTCACCTTCATCCGGCTCGCGGCGTGAGGGCACCGCCGCGCATTGCAGATGTCCGATGACGGGCAGGAATTTTTCGAGACGATAGATCAGG
The DNA here is from genome assembly GCA_036003145.1 of Pseudolabrys sp. GTDB lineage: Bacteria > Pseudomonadota > Alphaproteobacteria > Rhizobiales > Xanthobacteraceae > Pseudolabrys. The sequence continues at coordinate 25,401 of DASYSQ010000187.1, read as the reverse complement.
TCTCCACCCACGATTTGAACGTGATAGAAATCGAACTGCATGCGGATGTTTTCCTTCCCGATCTTGCCAACAAGGTCCGCCGCGTGTTCGACATGATTCAGGAAATAATTCGGCCGATCGCGACTGTTGATCGGCTCAATCAGCAGTGTAATTTTCTTGGCGGCGGCCAGATCGGCTGCACGGGTCAGATTGTCGATAAAGACGCGGTCTGCAGCCGGGCGTTGCTCGGACGCCACCTTGCCGGCCAGACAATGAATCCCGCTCGCGCCAATTGTGCTGGCATATTCGAGCGAGCGGGTGAACAGCGACTGCCAGTCCTTCTCCCGACCCGGTACGGCAGCAAGGCCAAACTCGCCATCGCGCTCGCCCGGTGGTGTATTGAGCCCAAGGATGGTGAGCCTGTTCCTTTCGATCGCCGTTTTTACAGCCGAGGCCGGAACATCATAGGGAAATTGAAGCTCGATCGCCTTGAACCCCGCTGTTGCGGCGGCGTCGATCCTCTCAAGCAACGGTCGCTCGGTGAAGAGATACCCAAGATTGGCAGCAAAACGCGGCATAGGCTGTCCTTGATGATCCCTTGCGCGCAGACGCGCGGACGTATTCATTAGCGCCGCAACCGATACAACGCCATCCGGAAAATCCATGTCCGCCAATACCGCCTTTCATATCGCCGTGCTGCCCGGTGACGGCATCGGCCAGGAAGTCATGGCACCGACCCTGGAGATCCTGCGGCGGATCGAAACGAGTACGCCGAGCCTGAAATTCCGCTTCACCGAAGGTGCAGCCGGTGCCGGTCACTACAAGGCGACCGGAAAGTCCATGCCGGACTCGACCGTTAAATTGTGCGAGGGGGCCGACGCCATTCTGCTTGGCGCCTGCGGGTTGCCGAGCGTGCGCTATCCCGACAATACCGAGATCATGCCGCAGGTCGAACTGCGCTTCATTTTTGATCTTTATGCCGGTGTGCGGCCCGCCCGTCTGATTCCCGGAGTGCCGAGCCCGATTGTGAACGCGCAAGACCGCGGCATCGATTTCGTGCTGATCCGCGAGTCGACCGAAGGCCTGTTTGCATCAATGGGCAAAGGCGTGGTCACACACGACGAAGCCCGCGAAACCCTGGTGATCACGCGCAAGACGTCGCAACGGCTGTTTGATTTCTCGCTTCGTCTCGCCGAAAGGCGAAAAAAGCGCGGCAAGCCAGGCCTTCTCACCTGTGTCGACAAGGCCAACGCGTTCAAGGCCTACGCCTATTTCCGCTCAATCTTCGACGAACGCGCGAAGAATTTTCCGGACGTAAAGACTGATCACGTCTACGTCGACGCCTGCGCTGCACTGATGGTGCGCAAGCCATGGGATTTCGACGTGATGGTGATGGAAAATATCTTCGGCGACATTCTGTCCGATCTCGCCGCCGGATTGATCGGCGGCCTCGGTATCGCACCGTCGGCCGACATCGGGGATAAACACGCGGTCTTTCAACCGTGTCACGGCACGGCGCCCGACATCATGGGCCAGGGCAAGGCCAATCCGACGGCGATGATCCTGTCCGCGGCAATGATGCTCGACTGGCTGGCCGACCGGCATGATCACGCGCCGGCCGCCGATGCAGCACAACGGATCGAGCGGGCTGTCGACAAGGCCTATGCCGGAGGCATCAGGCCGATGGAATACGGCGGGAAGGATGGCACCAGTTCAATCGCCACGGCGGTGCTCAGGGCGCTCGATTAGGGAGGAACGCATGCTGTTTTCGGTATTCACCCTCGACAGTCCGGACGCCGCAGACAAACGCAAAGCCGTCCATGGCGAGCACGTCGCCCACCTGAAGAAGGCGAATGATTTTGGCGTGGCCATCACCGTTGGTGGCCCCCTGATGTCGGACGACGGTATGAACGCGATTGGCAGCCTGATGGTGCTGGAAGCGCTGGATCGCGCATCAGTCGAAAAGTTCAGCCGCGCCGACCCTTTTCACCGCAATGGCGTGTGGGGGAAGGTCGAAATCAGGCGATTTGATCGGAAGGAGTGATTAAAGACCGGCAAATTCCTTGATTGCGGCGACGAACTGTTCCGGCTGCTCGAGCGGCGGACAATGGCCACAACCGGGCAGCTCGATGTATTTCGCGCCCGCGACCTTCTCGACGATCTGCTTGTTGAGTGCTGGCGGCGTGGCTTGATCGAATTGGCCGCACACCACAAGCGTCGGTACCTTCAGGTGGTGAAGCAGCGGCACCAGGTCGGTTTCCTGCAAAATCCTGCACGCCGCCTGGAATGCTTTTGGATCGATCGCGAGCAGGACCTTCTTGCGCTCCTCGATTTTCTCCGGGTGGGCGGCAAGATAGGCAGGCGAAAAGACGCGCTTCGCCGCAATCTCGGCGATACTGCCGAGACCGCCTTCCTCCACCTTCTGCGCCATCACGGCGAAAGCTTCGCGTCCCTCGGGAGGAAAACCAGCCGCGGCATCGCTGAGCACGAGTTTTGATATCCGCTCCGGATGCGCAAGCGCGAAGGCGAGCGCGACGGTGCCGCCGAACCCATTGCCGATCAGCACTGAATCCTTGCCGATGCCGAACTCGTCAAAACCATCTTCGATAATCGCAAGATAGGCATCCATCAGCGCAAGCATCGCCGGCTGGGATCCGTGGAAGCCCGGCAAATTAAACAGCGTCACGCGACGCCTGGCAGCGAGCGCCGGCAGCACCGGGTCAAAGGCATGACGGTCGGCGAGCAGCGAGTGCAAGACAACCAGATCGGAACCCTTGCCGGTCCGTACCGCGGTCAGCGCGCCACGGCCGGCACTGAGTTGCTCCATTTCCATGAGGGAATTTCTCCAACGCCAGACTAATCACGAATCATTGCGCACGTTTTGCCGATCTTGTCATCACTTGTCCCGGCGGTCCCGCTGAGGTGCGCACGGAGCATCCCTAAGCGAATTGGCCGGGACAAGCCCGGCCATGCAAGCTGAGAATATTTGGTGCGCCCTGACTCAGTTCCCTTCCCGCCACAGGCCGAGCGATTCCTGTGCTGGACGATCTGAGATCGAGAACAGTACCGCATCTTCGTTTGTATTGTGCGAATAGCGCTTCCAGGGCGGAACAACAAATACGTCGTTGACGCCCCACTCGTATGGCTTGCCGTCGATGACGGTGGTACCGCGTCCCTCGGCGACCGCGAAAATGGTTGCGTCGGTCGAGCGATAAGACTCGCCCTTGAAGCCCTTCGGGAGCAGCGCGAGGTAAGCGCCCATCGTCGGAAGCACTGACCCGCCATTGATCGGATTGGCGTAGCGCACGCGCGCGCCGTGGCGTTTGTCGACGTCGCCGGTATTCTTCAGCCGTTCCAGGATCGGGCGCATCCTGGCGTAAGGATAATTAATGACCGGACTGCGGTTCATCGTCGCCGGCGCGCCATCCGGCAGTACACCGGAAGCGTATCGTTCGAAAGAGTCGCCATCGGTGTGATTGGTCTTCTGCATCTTCTCGTCGAAATGCGCGGCGAAGGATGCCTCGAAATGATTGACCGTCGGCATATCGAGCACGTCGAGCCACATCACAGGTTGCTTGCCGGGGTTGCCATGGTCGTGCGGCGCCCAGTTGGCGGTGATGATGAAATCACCATGCTTCATCTGCGTCTTCTCGCCTTCCACGGCGGTGTAGGCGCCCTCACCTTCCAGCACAAAGCGAATCGCGGACGAAACGTGTTGATGCGCGTCGGCGATCTCGCCGGGCAGGATCAACTGAATGCCGGCGAACAGCGAATTCGTGATCCGCGCCTTGCCGGGCATGCCGGGATTTTCCAGAACCAGCACGCGGCGCTCGGCCTCTTCCGCGCTGATTACGTCGCCTGCCTCGAGCATCAGCCGTTTGACGTCACCGAACTTCCAGACTGTCGGTTGAAGGCTCGTCTTTGGCTCCTTGGTCACCAGGTCCTTCAGGACCTCCCAGAGCGGCGCCATATTGAACTTTGAAATTTTGTCGTAGTAAGCCTGTCGCGCCACCTGCACATTGTGCTTGGAACCAGGTTGCTCGGTTGCGGTTGCGACCGCCATGGGCGTGCTCCTCGGAAACGCGATGGTTGAATTTGCCTTATACAGCAGATCGGCGCGGGCAGGAAATACCCGTCCCGCATTGCAGATAGCTAGTTATTGACTGAGCCGCCGTCCACAACGAGCGATTGGCCGGTCACAAAATCACTATCGCTTGAAGCCAGAAACACAAGCGCCCCCAGCAGATCTTCCGGATAAGCGTCCCGTTTGAAGGCGCGGCTGTTGCGAACGGGCACACGTTCCTCTTCGACGTGAGTCGCGTTCTCCAGCCCCGTGTCGCTCAGAATGTAGCCTGGCGAGAGCGAATTGACCGCGATGCCGTATTCGCCAAGTTCGCGCGACAATGAACGTGTGAAGGCGAGCATTGCCCCTTTCGACGTCACATATGGCAACATGCGCGGGACGCCTTTATAGGCTGCGCCCGAGGCAATGTTGATGATCTTGCCGGTACGCCGCGCCATCATATGCGGCGCGACATGGCGGACCATCAGATACGGGCCACGCACATTGATCGCCATGACGCGGTCCCAGGTCTCGGTGTCCCACTCATTGAAATTTCGGGGCTTCAGCGTCGCATAGTAGGCAGCATTGTTGACCAGCACGTCGATCTGACCGAAACGATCGATGGTCTGGGCCACCAGATTCTTCACCGCCTTCTCTTCGCTCACGTCGAACTTCATGCTCGCGACCGAATTTGCGCCGTGGCGTCCGGCAATTTCTTCAGCGAGTTCGCGACCGTCGGCGATGTCGGCGATCATCACACGCGCGCCCTCGGCAGCGAGCGCTTGCGAGTAATGCCGGCCGATGCCCTTGGCACCGCCGGTAACGATCGCAGTTTTTCCAGCAAGTCTTGACAAGACTATCCTCCCGTCATGCCCGCGCTTGTCACCGCAAGTCGGGTTTACATGCGGCACTTTCTATATGAACTGGCGCAACTCCGGCAGGCCGGAGTTGCGCATGCCATCCACATCCTTATTGTTTCAATCATGCAAGACGCGGATGCCCGCGACAAGCGCGGGCATGACGCTGCAACAAGGGGAAATCCGTGGCACGCAACACCGCCGACCGCCTGGAAATCCGGGCGTTGATCGAGAACTGGGTACTCTGGCGCGATGCCCGCATGTGGGATCGCTTCCGCACCGTCTGGCATAAGGACGGGCAGATGTGGGCAACGTGGTTTCAGGGTTCCTACGAAGAATTCATCCGCGTCAGTCAGGACGGATACGACCGGGGCGTGCGCATCATGCACATGCTTGGCGGTATGAGCATCGACATCAAAGGCAAGCGTGCAATCGCACAAACCAAGATGACGATCTCTCAGCGCGCCAAGGTCGACGGCGTGTTGTGCGACGTCGTGTGCAGCGGGCGGTTCTACGACTTTCTGGAAAAGCGCAAAGGTCGCTGGGGCATTGTCCTGCGACGGCTCGCCTATGAAAAAGACCGCATCGATCCCGTCGAACCAGACGCGAAGCTGACCCTCGACAAAACTCTGCTGGCGCAGTTTCCCGAAGGCTATCGCCATCTCGGTTATTTGCAGAGCAAGATTGGTTACACGATCAAGGACGAACTCCCTGGTCTCGACGGGCCGCCGCTCGACGCGCTTTACGCCAAGGGTGAAGCCTGGCTCAAGGGCCGCAAATTATAGCTATAGCCGGGGGTTGGCTCGCGCGCCAAGAAGTGCAATTTTCATCGCAGGTGGTCGCATCGAATAGAACCACCCGGGGGGAGTTGCCATGTCGTTTGCCGACAAATTCAACCTGTTCAATGAGTTCAACATCCTGCGCATTGCCTGCGCGGTGTTTTTCATTCCTCACATCATCGGCAAGATCACGGTGCCTGCGACGCTTGAGTTCTTCGTCAAGGCCGGCTTCAAGCCGCCGGCAACCTGGATGTATATCGCAGGGACAATCGAAACTTTCCTTTGCATCGGGTTGTTTTTCGGGATCTATCTCCAATATGTGGCATTCATCGCCTTCATCCATCTGTTGGTCGCGGCCGCCGCGACCTACAAGGTGACCAAGAGCTGGATCTGGGTGATCGGTGGCATCGAATATTGCGTATTCTGGGCGATCTGCTGTCTGGTGGTCGCCATGCACGCCTACCACACCGGCTAGCGCGTGATCCCGAAAAGCTTGTCCTCGACCCCGATCGGAGATGGGAACCGGTCTTCGGTCAAGATCATGCACCACGCCAAAATGCGTTCTCCGCACTGAAAGGAAGCCCACCAAATGGCCAGCGTTCTCTTCTCTCCCATTACCTTGCGCGGTCTGACCCTGCCGAACAGGGTCGTGGTTTCACCGATGTGCCAATACAATTCCAACAATGGCTCAGCCAACGATTGGCATCTGATGCATCTCGGCAATATGTCGCTCGGCGCCGCCGGCCTGGTGATGTGCGAGATGACCAACGTCAATCCGCAAGGCCGCATTTCACCGAAATGTGCCGGTATGTGGTCGGACGAGAACGAAGCTGCGCTCAAGCGCGTGCATGATTTTTGCCGTCAGTACGGCGTTGCCAAACTCGGCGTACAGCTTGCCCATGCGGGTCGCAAAGGTCCGACCACGCCACCGGCTGCGGGCGGCAAGCCGATCCTCGAAGGGCCGGATGCCTGGACACCGGAGGCACCATCAGCGATTCCCTACGACACCGGCTGGCCAGTGCCGCACGCCATGACAAAAGACGACATCAAGCGCTGCATCAGCGAATTCGCCGCGGCTGCCAGGCGTGTCGATCGCATCGGCTATGACGTGATCGAGTTGCATGGTGCTCACGGCTATCTTGCCCATCAGTTTCTGTCGCCGCTCTCAAACCAGCGCATCGACGAGTATGGCGGTTCGCTCGAAAACCGCATGCGCTTTGCGATCGAGATGTACGAAGCCGTGCGCGCTGTATGGCCCACACAAAAGCCGATCGGCATGCGCGTTTCCGCCACCGATTGGGTCGATGGCGGCTGGACGGCCGATGAAACGGTGGTCCTTGCCAGGGAGCTCAAGAAGCGCGGCATGGACTACATGGACGTGTCGACCGGCGGGCTCGATCCGAAACAGAAGATTCCGCTGGCGCCCGGCTATCAGGTGCCGTTTGCCGAAAAGGTGAAGAAGGAAAGCGGCATCACCACCATGACGGTTGGTCTGATCGCCGGTTACCAGCAGGCGGAAGATATCGTCGCGTCAGGCAAAGCGGATCTGGTCTGCCTCGCACGCGCCGCGATCTGGGATCCGCGCTGGGCCTGGCACGCGGCCGAGGAGCTGGGCGCCGAGACGCCCTATGCGCCCAAGACGATGGCCGGCCATCCCAAGCTGCGGCCGCAGCTGTTTCCGAAGCGGGCGCAGGCGGCGGGCTAGGTTCCCGCCTTCATGCGCTTGATGAATTTCGCGAAAGCGGCGAGCTGCGTCTTGATGATGTCCTTGGTCGGCTGATCTTTCAGCTCGAGCGTGTCCTTGTCGAACTTTGTCGCGGCACTGCCGACGAAAATCTCCGGCGTGCCGAAGATGAAGGCGTTGAGGAATGTCATCGACATGCGCCAGTGGTACTGCATGCGCGCACCGCCGAGCGGACCTTGCGAGCAGGACTGGATGGCCACCGGCTTTTCCTTGAACGGCTGCTCCTTCATACGCGAGAGCCAGTCGATCGCGTTCTTCAGCACCCCCGGCATTGACCAGTTGTATTCCGGGGTGACGAACAAAACTCCGTCAGCGGCGCGGATGGCGGCCGCAAGATCTTCGGCCGGCCCCGGAAAGCCGGAGGAGTCCTGAACGTCCGCGTTATAGAGGGGCAGCGTTCCGATCGTCGGCGCCGTCACCAATTTCATTTCCGGCGGAGCCAGACCCGGCAGTGCGCGGGTCAATGCGGCATTGTACGAACCCTTGCGGAGCGAACCGCAGATAACGAGCACATTGAGCTGATCGGCCATAACATTCCTCACGTTGCTTCACAGTCGAGCCGGCTTACTACCACATGCTCCGCCGTGGGCAGCAGCGCGAAATCGTGATGGCCGCCAGATATTTTCGGGCAGGCACGGAAGTCCTATTTTGGTTCGAGGCCGGCTGTCTTGGCGACCTCCTGAAAGGCTTTGATGTCGGACTGAATAACCTTGCGGAACTCCATGGGCGACGACAAGTTTGCAACCGCGCCTATCCCCTCCAGCCGTTTCCTGACGGCATCTTTGGACAGCACGTCCTGCATCGCCTTGTGAAGCTTGTCGACGATTGGTTGTGGCGTGCCCGCTGGAAAGGCCAGGCCGTACCAACCGAGATAGCCGATTCCCGTTACGCCGCTTTCCGCCAGGGTCGGCACATCGGGAATTGCCGGCCACCGTGTCGGCGTGGCCACCGCGATGATCCGCAAATCACCAGAATCCACTTGCCCGCGAATCGGATGATAAAGTTCAACGGCGAAAGCCGCGTCGCCGCGAAGCAACGCGCTGACCACCTCACCCGTCGTCCGGTACGAAACCGCCTGCGCATTTATGGAGGCACGCTGGCGCAGATGCTCGGCGATAAGATGCTGGGTTGAACCCAGCCCAACTGTGGAATAGTTCAGCTTGCCGGGCTGCTTGTTGACGTAGTCAATAAGGCTCTTGATGTCGGTCGCGGGGAAATTCTTCGGCACGACGACGACAAAGGCAGAATTGGTGAATATTCCGACCGGCGCGAAATCATTGACCGGGTCATACGGGACCTGCTTGACCATGACCGCCGATACCGAATGGCCCATGCTGATGGCGGCGATGGTGTAACCGTCATTCGGCGCCTTGGCGGCCATGCCGCCGGCAATCGTACCGCCGGCACCGGGGCGATTTTCGACGATGAATTGCTGGCCCAGGGCTTCGGACAGCCCGTCGGCAAGAATGCGCGTGGCGACATCTGTTCCGCCGCCCGCTCCGAACCCGATCAAAACATGGACCGGCTTTGACGGCCAATCCTGCGCGAACGCGGAAGGCGCCGCCGCAGTCAACAACACGGCTATCGCCGCAACGATACAAGTGCGTTTCACGATTGCCCTCCCTTGTCAGGCGCACCTCCCCCACGGGGCGCGCCTGTTATGACTATTCAGGGAACGCGCTCGGTCACCGCCTTGTCAACCGGAACGGCGTTACTTTTCGTTCTCGATTGGGTTGCGCAAGACGCCCACGCCTTCGATCTCGATCTCGCATGTATCGCCGGCTTTCATCCATACCGGCTCGGGTTTGCGTGCGTGACCAACGCCGGATGGCGTACCGGTGAGGATGACGTCGCCGGGCTCAAGTGTCATTCCTTTGGTGAGGTAGACCAGCGTCTCCGCCAGCGGAAACATCATGTTGGCGGTGTTGTCAGACTGCATGGTTTTGCCGTCGAGCCGGCTCATGATCTTCAAGCCTTTGCCGCCGGCAGGCAATTCGTCGGCAGTCACCATCCAGGGACCGAAGCCGCCGGTACGGTCAAAATTCTTGCCCATGCCCCATTGCGTCGTGTGGCGCTGGAATTCGCGCACCGAACCTTCGTTCGAGCAGGAATATCCGGCAATACAATCGACCGCGTTGGCCATGGTGAGATGCTTGGCGCGCTTGCCCACGATCGCGACCATTTCGGCTTCATAGTCGAGCTGGATTGACTCCTTCGGCCGCACGATCGGCTGCAGGTGCGGCACCATCGAAGTCAGCACGCGAAAAAATATGGATGGAAATTTCGGAATGTTATCGCGCTGCGGTCCTTCCTTGACATGATCGAGATAATTCAACCCGAGACAGATGATTTTTCCCGGTTGCCCGACGGGAAGCGTGTATTTCAATCCGGCCAGCGGCCGCCGTGCGGAGGCTGGCGCCTTTTTGGCCAAGTCAGCCAAAACCTTGAGGTCGCCGCTGCTCCGGCGCAGAACGTCCCCGAGATCGCTGGGCACATTCTTGTCTACGCCTTGCAGATCGATGACATCATCGCCCTCGACCACGCCAAGCCGCACGCCATTATTGGCTTCAAATCCGACAATCTTCATGAGTCTGCCTTACCTGAACATACGCCCGGCCAGGAACGGACGGGCGCCGGAAGGCTTAGCGCAAGCCGGCGAATTCGAGCAAGTCACCCGGCAAACGTGAATGCCTGGATCGAGAAATATTCCCGCGAGTCGGTCCAGGCCCTCACCGGCAACCAGCCGACACCGCGTGCAAGTGCCGCGAGCGACGCGACGCTATACTTGTAGCTGTTCTCGGTATGAATGGTTTCGCCAGCGCGGAAGTCGATGGCCTCTCCTCCCACCTTCACTTTTTGCCGTTTGAGGCTGGCGAGATGCATTTCGACGCGATGGCGCTCACGGTTGTAAAAGGCGTGATGTTCAAAAGAGTCGGGGCTGAATGTGCCGTCCAGCTCGCGGTTAATTCGCGTCAGCAAATTAAGATTGAACTTTGCGGTGATGCCTTCGGCATCGTTATACGCAGCATTGAGCACATCGGCCGGTTTGATCAGATCGGCACCGACAATAAGTACGGCGCCCATCCCTAGAATGTTCGCAGCATTTCGCAGAAATCCCGCTGCATCATGCGGCTCGAAATTTCCGATGGTTGATCCGGGGAAAAACCCGACCCGTGCCGGCGCAACTTTTGCCTCCAGCGGCAACGCGAATGGCTTGCAAATGTCGGCCGTCACCGGCAGCACCTTGAGCTGGGGAAAATCGGGCCGAAGCTCGGCGGCTTCCTGCTCGATCATTTCACCGCAGATATCGACCGGCACATAGGCTGCGAGCTTCGGCGCCGCCCTCAACAGGATGCGCGCCTTTTTGCTGGAGCCGCTGCCGAATTCCACCAGAGCCGCGCCCTGCGGAATCAATTTGGCGATTTCGCCAGCCTGCTGGCGCAGAATACTCATTTCACAGCGTGTCGGATAATACTCGGGGAGCTCGGTGATGCGTTCGAACAGACGTGACCCTGCGGCATCGTAAAAATATTTTGCTGGCACGTGCTTGGGTGCCGCACGCAGGCCTTCGAGGACATCGGCCTCAAATTCGGAAACTTCCGTGCTCTGCTGCAAGAATCGTTTACGCGCTACTGCTGCAACCATGGTGACGCCTCACACAAACTCGGCCAGACGCAGGCCACTGAATTGCCAACGCGCCGACGGATAGAAGAAATTGCGATAGCTCACGCGTTCATGCCCCTGGGGCGTTGCGAGCGAAGAGCCGCGCAGCACCATTTGGCTGACCATGAACTTGCCGTTGTACTCTCCAAGCGCGCCTTCAGCGGCCCGGTAGCCGGGATAGGGTAGATAGGCACTGCGCGTCCATTGCCAAGCGATGCCGAAAGCATCCGCTATCACATTCGCCCGCGCCGCGACCTCCCACTCCGCCTCGCTCGGCAGGTGCTTGCCGGCAAAGCGGGCAAAGGCCTCGGCTTCGTAATAGCTGACATGCTGAACGGGGGCCGCGTGATCGACCGGTCTCAAACCACCGAGAGTCATCATGTGCCAGGCGTCACTTTTCTTTCGCCAATGGCCGGGGGCCTGCCAGCCCTCCGTCTGCACCGTGGTCCACCCATCGGAGAGCCAGAGCGACGGAGTTGTGTATCCAGCTGCGCCGATGAATTCGAGCCACTCGCCGTTCGTGATCAAGTGCCGTGCGATCCGCACGTGCGGGATCAGCTCATCATGAAACGGGGTTTCGTTGTCAAAGCAAAAACCACCACCCTCGTGGCCGATTGCGTGACTACCTATGGATACCTCTACATAGCCGCGCGGCCCTTGCGCCGTGCGCGGCGGCTGCCAGTTCGCATCATAAACCGGGTCTGTCGGATTCTGCGCAAAGGCGTGCAGAATGTCGGTGACTAACAATTCCTGATGCTGCTGCTCGTGATGGAGTCCGATTTCGACAATCGCGAGTACGCGCTCCGCCTCCACCGCCGGTATCTGCGCGATCAGCCGCTCGACCGCCGCGTCAACGTGGGCGCGATAGGCGCTGACCTCCTCGCCATTCGGCCGCGTGATCAAACCACGCTGCGGACGCGCATGACGCGGACCGGCCGCGACGTAGTAGGAATTGAAGAGAAACGGAAAGCGTTCGTCGAAAATCCTGTAAGCCGGGTCATGAGGCACGAGCAAAAACTGCTCAAAGAACCATGTAACGTGGGCGCGGTGCCACTTGGCCGGACTGGCGTCCTCCATCGACTGCACAATCTGATCTTCGGCCGACAAATGCGCCGCGCGCGCTTCCGTTTCGGCGCGCACCCGACGGAATGCCCGGAGCCAGGTGTCGCGGATTTCGTCAATGGGACGCCGCGGCGCCCGCGCCGGCTCCCTTCGTGTCGCCGGCGACATTGCAGGGGGCACCATGAAGAGCCTCCGTGAATTCCAAGGGCTTCAGCAGTCGATATACGTACAGATACGATTTATGGATGCGATTGTTCCATCGCATGTTGGCTTGGGCAACCTTGAATTTGCCGCCCCCAAAGGCTGCCTGACGGGCTTGTGATCTCCGGAGAGAAGAGCGACAGATCAATCGTGGGGGATCGAATTAAGCTACACCGACATGACAGAATTAAATTCTCTAGATCTACTGCTTCTCATTAAGATCAATAGCTTAGAGTGAAATGGTAGCAGGGGACCGCTGCTGCCGTTGGTGCAGCGACCCTCTTTTCTGTTTCGCAGCCTGGATCGTTGGCTTCAAAACTCGCTTGCGCGCCTTTTGCACTAATCCTTGCGTGGCCTCTCAGCGTCCTCCAGAGCCTGCGCGCGTGCTAACGCGTCGATCAAATCAGACAGACTTGATCGCTAACGAGCAACCATTTGGCGATGATCTTCGGCGGCGATTTTTTCTCAAAGGCGCCTTCATGCCTCGCGCAAAATCGCGATGGACATGGAGATGCGGTTGGCATGCCCGCGAAGAGCGACACCCAGCGGAGCAAATAGCGCGGGTCCATGCATCGCTCCATACTCGCAAAATGTCGCCGCAAGCATGGAGAGGGCGCTGGCCTGATCTAGTCTGGCCAGGCATCATTGGACATCGGTCGCAGGAACGTAGTGGGACACGCGGGTGACGGGTTCGGGAGCATCGGAAACAGAGCGATGACATAGCTCACATGGGACAGAGCGATCGAGCAGCCGATTCGATAAACGCCGACAAGAACAGGAATTCCCGCATGGGCCGCGACGCGCTCGCCGTGGGCGCATTGGTGTTGGCTTTGTTGTCACTTCCGCTCATGCTTCCGCTCATGGCTGAGGCATTCGGGGGAAGCGCTGGCGAGCAGCTCTGTCAGTGGGTAGGCGGGAAGTGGGGAAGCGCATGGAACGTATGCGTGACTCGTGCCTGTTACGCGCGGGGTGATTGCGGCACATGGGCCAACCCGAACGCATGGTGTCACCGCCTCAGGACGGGGGACTCGATCGGGGAGGTTTATTTTCAGCTTGGCAATCCGAGCAAGGTCGAGGGCAATACCTACACTTGGACTGAAGGGAAGGTCGACTTTGTTCCGTTTACCGCCACGATCGAGAACGGCGCCCTCAAATCGGTGAACTGCCTCTGAAATCCTCGAAAGGTTTCCGTGCACAAGTCGCCAAACGCCGGCTCGCGATTGAATCTATCCGGTGTTGAGGGCGGCTATTTTCGTTCAGCTGACCGTTTTTGAGATCGCACTTTTACTCTTTAAGATCAATCGCATAGGTCTGATTTGGTAGCGGGGGAGGGACTCGAACCCCCGACCTCCGGATTATGATTCCGCTGCTCTAACCAGCTGAGCTACCCCGCCATTCCGATACAACGCGCCGGAACGAGCGCGATATAGGAAGTCGCGGCAAACACTGTCAAGCAAGCGGTTCTGGCGCCGTTCCGGCAGGGTCACTTCGGCTGAATAGACTGGTCGCCGCCGGGGCTGCCGGGCGGCGGAATGACAGGCATAGTGCCTCCTGGCGGGGTGGGCTGGTTAATCTCTGGATCGACATGTTCCGGCGGGCAGATCACGCCGCCGGATCGCGCGAGCCGATCACTGAGATTTCCTGTCTTGTCCTGCTGCGCGTCGACAACGTCATCGCCCTTCCCGATCGTGGTTTGCGTATCGGAATGTGCGCAAGCGCGCGTGTCGAGCTGTTCGCTCTTGGGCGCGACTGGTACCTTGGTCGGCGGCGGAGCCTGAGCCATCGCAACCGCCGGCAACAAAAATACCGAAACCGTCAATTCGAAAATTCGGATTGCGCGCACCATCGCACGATCCCCTTTGGCCGCGTGTATCTACAGAACATAACGGCTTAGCGCGATCGAGGGTTCCATCTAAGCCGGTGCGTCGGCCAGACGCTCGAAGCGGATCAGAGAAAAGTGGCCAAGCGGAGGCATCGGCCGGTGCTCCAGGAGTCGCACGCCGCCGTGACCTGCGGCCCAATCGGCCAGCCGGCCGAAGCGGAATTCGGGCCGCCAACCAAGTCTCCGTGCGATCGGAGCGAAGCAAAGTTCAAACACGCGGCGCGGGCCATCCTCAGCGCCGATATGGTTGACGAGCACAATCTCGCCACCAGGCCGGATCACTCGAACGAATTCGTTGAGTGTGGCTTCGGGCTTTGGCACCGCTGTAATGACGAATTGCGCCACCACGACATCGAAGGACCGGTCTGGCAACGCCATCCGCTCGGCGTCCATCACGGCCAGAGTCTCGACGTTGCCGAGCCCAAGCTCGGCGACGCGTTCATGCGCTCTGCGCAGCATCGGTTCAGACAAGTCGATGCCGACCAGTTTGTTTTTTCGTGTGTAGTCAGGTAGCGAAATGCCGGTGCCGACACCGACCTCAAGAATGCGTCCGCCGCCCGATCCGCATGCCTGTTCTGCGGCCTCGATCGCGGCCCGCCGACCAGCGTCGAACACCGCGCCGAATACGAGATCATAGACGGGCGCCCACCGCGCATAGGCGCGCTCGACACTCGATTTGTCGATGTCCGCCCCCATGCGCCCCGCACTTAGCCGCGCATTGCAGATGTTGCTATTCGTTGGTCGTCGGCGCGCTGATAGTCCGCCGCTCCGACTGCACTCTTGATAAATCCGCCGCCAAGCACCCGCGACTGCCCCTCTCCTGAATCGTAGAAGACGCAGGCTTGGCCGGGGGATACTCCGTGCTCGCCATCGACCAATTCAACCTCGCAGCCCCTGGCACCGTGTCGCAGCCATGCGGCTTGCGGCGGTCGGGTTGAGCGTACCTTGACGAATACCTCGCGACGGTCGTCCGCAAGCGCCCCATCGAGTGAGCCCTCGCCAATCCAGTTCACGTCGCGCAGCACGATGCGGCTCATGCGCAATGCTTCGCGCGGACCGACCACCACGCGGTGCCGCTCGGAATCGAGTCGCACGACGTAAAGCGGCTCTCCGGTCGCAATACCCAGGCCACGGCGCTGACCGACAGTGAAGTGAATAATACCGGCATGCCGGCCGAGCACTCCCCCATCGAGATCGACGATGTCGCCGGCTTCCGCCGCACCTGGCTTCAGGCGCTCAATCATGTCGGCGTAGTGCCCGGACGGCACGAAGCAAATGTCCTGACTGTCGTGCTTGTCGGCAACCGGAAGACCAAAACGGCGGGCAAGCTCGCGCGTCTCCAATTTCGTTCTTTCCCCAAGGGGAAAACGCAGAATATCGAGTTGCTCGCGGGTCGTTCCAAAAAGGAAGTAGCTCTGGTCGCGCTCGTCTTCGCGTGCGCGATAAAGCGCGCGTCCGCCGCCAGGCAAAGACCGCGACGCAACATAGTGGCCGGTTGCCAGCACCTCGGCGCCAAGCTCACGCGCAGTGATAAGAAGATCGTGGAACTTGATCGACATATTGCAGTCGACGCAGGGCACCGGCGTCTCGCCATGAATATAGCTCTCGGCGAAACGGTCGATCACCGCCTGCTTGAAGCGGTTCTCATAATCGAGCACGTAATGCGGAATGCCGATCCGCTCCGCCACCGCACGGGCATCATAGATATCCTGACCCGCACAGCAGGCGCCCTTGCGATGGATCGCTGCACCATGGTCGTAGAGCTGCAGGGTCACGCCGACCACATCGTAGCCCTCCGCCTTGAGCAAAGCAGCAGTCACCGAGGAGTCGACGCCGCCGGACATGGCGACAACGACACGGGTGTCCTGAGGTCGACGGTGGAGATCGAGACTGTTGAGCATGATGCTTCTTACTACAGGTGGCGACCCAAGGGGTGCAATGCGAGGGCAATGCCCGGCAGAAATTGCCGCCGGCTGCCGGAATACGCGAGTCCCTGTCTCCGCGCACTATCTACAAGGGACTGAATAAAAACACGAATTTGACTTTTAGGAGGCTGGCCTGACGATTGCACGGAGCACCCGGAGATCTCTGGAGGTGCCACTGTGCCGCAAGTTGCGTCCGATCCGAAAATTCACGCCCCTAACCATTCGCTGCCGCGTATGGCCCGCCCGGCCCAGCAGTCCGACCACGCGCCCTCACCCTTCGAGAGCCTGCTCGATGACAGCGCGCAATCCGCCGACCAGACCACACCTCCGTCGCCCGAAAGCAAGGCGGGGCCCGCCGACAGCTCTCAGGCGCCCGCCAGGAGTAATGAGTGCAAGCCGCCGGCTGCCAACGATGACGCCCCTGCGCCAAAATCCGATCAGGCTGATGACGCCACGCTCAAACTCGGCGATGACGGAAAAGCCGTCTGTGAAGGCAAAGCGGATGTGAATGCCAAGGTGTCCACTGCCGCCGGCGAAACGATCAAGACAGATGAAAACGGCGAAAAGCCCGCCGGCGGGCCGAAAGCCGATAATCCGGCGACCGCGACGCCGCCGACCGACAATATTCAGACCATCAGTACAGCCGCCGTAGTCGGCCTCGCCCATGCGCCTGCACCGGTGGCCGACCAGACGCCGGGGGTTGACCCTGCTGGTGTCAAGCAACCTGACCAGATGGCGGGCCTGGTGGCGGCTGTCGGCAATGACGCGTCTACCCTCAAGGGGCTCGATCCTGTTGATCCGAAAGCCGGCACCGGTAAACAAGCCGCTGCTGAAAAAAAGACCGACGTCGAAGCGCAAGTTGCCGACGTGTCCACCCCCGAAACGACCGGCGACTCACAGCCGGCAGCCAAAGTCATGCCGCAGTCGGCGAACAAACCGCAGCTCGCCCCAAGCGACAGCGACAAGGAACACGTCACGCAAGCGCGCGGCGAAAGTGTGAGCGATAGCCATCGCAACATGGATGCACCACCGACGCTTTCCGGCGATCCCGCTGGCGCCGCCCCAAACGTCTCGGCCGATGCTTCGGCGACTTCGACCATGGTCTCTGAGCCCGCACGCACAATCCCTGCTACGACGGCGCCCCCGGCGCCCGTTGCGCAACCTGGAGCACTGCCGACGGGAATCCCGTTTGGAGGACTCGCGGTCGAAATCGCCGGCAGGGCAATTGCCGGCAAAAACCGTTTTGAAATCCGCCTTGATCCACCAGAGCTCGGCCGCATCGAGGTCCGGCTCGACGTCGATCGCGATGGCAACGTGACTTCCCGTCTGACCGTCGACCGTGCCGACACTTTCGATTTGCTGCGTCGCGACGCCGCGGGCCTTGAACGTGCCCTGCAGGATGCCGGACTCAAAACCGCCGGTAACGGACTCCAATTCTCGTTGCGTGACCAGCCGATGAGCCAACAGCAAACAGGCGGCGGTTCCGACGCCGCCCAGATTGTGATGCAGGACGAAATGCTGCAGCCAGCCGATGTGATCCCGCAGAACTACGGCCGTCTCGCCGGACAGGGCGGCGGTCTGGATATTCGAGTCTGAGGACCAACCATGACAACGATCCCCTCCACTTCAACGGTTGGCACCGGCGCAAGCTCGGTGTCGAACGCGATCGATAACACCGAGATCGCCAGCAATTTTACGACGTTCCTGCAACTGCTGACGACGCAACTGAAAAATCAAAATCCGCTCGATCCGCTCGACACCAACCAATTCACCCAGCAGCTGGTGGAATTCGCTCAAGTCGAGCAACAGATGAAGTCCAACGATCAACTCTCAAGCCTGGTGTCGCTGGAAAAGAGCGCTGCGGCGACGACGGCGCTCGCTTATGTCGGCGCCACGGTCGTGGTGGACGGCTCGACAGCGCAGTTGACTGCCGGCACCGCCAACTGGAACCTCAATGTCACGAAGCCGTCGACTGCCACGATCACCATCAAGGATTCCACCGGTCAAAATGCCTTTACCGGTACAGTCGCGGTAAATCCGGGCGCGCCAAGTTTCACCTGGAATGGCCGCGGGAACGACGGCCGGATCTGGCCCGACGGCAGCTACACGCTCACCGCCACGGCGCTGGATGCCAACAACCAATCGGTCGCCATTTCAACCGAAGTGCAGGCGACGGTGGATTCAGTCGACCTCACGCAAGACCCGCCTCAGCTCACGATCAACGGACAGAACTATACGCTCGACAAGATCAAACGCATCGTTCGGCCTACCACGTAGCGGCAAGAACGGGGGGAACCCTCTCACCGGCGCAAGTTGCCAGGTAGAATGGCCCTCCCTGAATACCAGTTGTTAACGCGCTGCCCAAAGTGACGCCAGAACGGCCCCCCGCGACCCATCCGTAACCAAAAGGTTATCGGAAGCCGGGCAAACATTGCCCGATGCATTTGCCATGCTTAGGCAAATTTTAAGCCGGGGCCTGTAGTTTTCCTGCAGTAACTGTCAGTCGAGTCTTGTTTTGTGAGTGTACCAATGACCGAACCTCATCGCCCGAGGGTCAAATATGTGATCGGGCCTGATGGCAGTCCGCTGACCATTGCGGATCTGCCGCCGCCAACGACAAAGCGCTGGGTCATCCGCCGTAAGGCAGAGGTGGTGGCCGCGGTTCGTGGCGGCCTTTTGTCCCTTGAGGAAGCGTGTGCGCGATACACGCTGACCGTCGAGGAATTCCTCTCCTGGCAGGCTTCGATTGATCAGCACGGACTTGCCGGCCTGCGTACGACGCGCATTCAGCAATACCGCCAGTAGTCCTCCATCGCCGGCATTTTGAGCGCGGGCGCGTCAGGCGCCGGCCGAATGCATGCCGGCTGTTGCGAGCCGTGCATTTCTTTCGCGCAATCCCCCGAGGGAATTAACCGGGCGCTAACCTTAAACTGGGCAAATCTTGCCGGGTAAGGCGCACGCTTCGCGCCCCTGCGGGTGGGACAAAAACCGGTGCAAGGTTTCTTCGACTTCGTGAAGTCGCTGGGTGCTGCACGAATGGCGGCGATGGCCGCAGTGACGCTGACCCTGATCGGCTTCTTTTCATTCCTGATGATCCAGATGACGACGCCGCAAATGGTGCCGTTATTTACCGATCTCTCGGTCGACGACAGCGCGTCGATCATCAAGGATCTGGAGCGGCAGGCCGTTCCCTATCAACTCAAGAGCGACGGCGCCATCATCATGGTGCCCAAGGACAAGGTCACCCGGCTGCGCATGAAGCTCGCCGAATCCGGACTGCCCAAGGGCGGCGGAGTCGGCTACGAGATTTTCGACAAGACCGATGCACTCGGTGCGACGACCTTCGTCCAAAACATCAATCACCTGCGAGCACTGGAAGGTGAACTGTCCAGGACCATTCGCAGCATCGATCGCGTGCAGGCAGCCCGCGTGCACCTCGTCTTGCCAGAGCGCCCGCTGTTCTCGCGCGACAAAGTCGATGCCTCGGCCTCGATCGTACTCAAGGTCCGCGGTACGCTGGAGCCACAGCAGGTAAGGGCTATTCGCCACCTTGTTGCCAGCGCGGTGAATGGCCTCAAGCCCGAGCGCGTTTCCGTCATCGACGAAACCGGCAAGTTGCTCGCAGATGGCGCCGCACAGGACAATCCGCTGAGCGGCGCCAACTCGGATGAACGCAAGCTTGCCTACGAGAACCGTCTGCGCAGTGAGGTGGAAACCATTGTGTCTTCGGTGGTCGGCCCGGGCCACGCGCGCGTGCAGATCAATGCCGATTTCGACGTCAATCGCATCACCCAGACTTCGGATAAATTCGATCCCGAGGGCCGGGTGGTGCGATCGAGCCAGACCCGCGAGGAGCAGTCAGCCACCAGTGACAATAAAGAGGGCACCGTATCGGTCGGCACCGAATTGCCGGGCGGCAGACCACAGACCGAAGGCGCTGCCAAGGGTGATCAAAGCAAGAAGACCGAAGAAATCGTCAACTATGAAATTTCGCGCACGACCAAGACCGAGGTGATCGAAGCCGGACGGGTCAACCGTATTTCAGCGGCGGTGCTGGTCGACGGCATCTACGCCAAGAACGACAAGGGCGAGCTCGCCTACCAGCCGCGGCCGAAAGAGGAGATCGATCGGATCGCAGCGCTGGTTCGCTCGGCCATTGGCTTCGATACCAAGCGTGGCGATCAGGTTGAAGTCGTCAATCTGAGGTTTGCCGAAACCACTCCCTCGCCGATCAACGAGCCGATCGGCTGGATGAGCTATCTGCAGTTCACCAAGGACGACATCATGCGTGGTGCCGAATTCGGCGTCATGGCGGTACTCGGCCTGGTGGTGATGTTCATGGTGGTCCGTCCGCTCGTACGCCGGATCATCACGCCTGAAGGCATGCAGCCTGGCCAGGCCCTGGCGGCTGCGGTTGTTTCACCTTCATCGGAAGCGGCTAGCCCCGGCGGTATGGGCATTCCTGGCGTCGGCGGCAGCATCACGTCGACCGGCGGACCGAATGTGTCAATCGTCGGCGGCGACGAAGCGGTCGCTATCTCCAACCGTACGTCGGCCATGATCGATATCGCCAAGGTCCAGGGGCAGGTCCACGCACAATCGGTACAGAAGGTCGGCGAGCTTGCCGACAAGAACCCGCACGAGGCCGTTTCGATTATCCGCAACTGGCTCCACGAGGATGCAGCCTAAGCCATGCCGTCAGCCTACGCCGAGACCAAGAAAGACAAGGAAAAAGGGGTCCGCGAGGACATCGGCGGACTGATGGCCGAACTCTCGAAACGCCCGACAACGCCGGAACGCATCCGTAAACTGACCGGTCCGGAGCGCGCGGCGGTGCTTATGCTCTCGCTCGGCGAACAATACGGCGCCAAGATCTTCGGCCTGCTCGACGACGACGAGCTGCGCGAAATATCCATCGTGATGTCGTCGCTCGGCACGATCGAGGCAGAATCGGTTGAGCAGTTGCTGCTCGAGTTCGTCGGCCGGATGTCGGCGTCAGGTGCCCTGCTTGGCAACTACGACGCTACCGAACGTTTGCTGAAACAGTATCTGCCGGCCGAACGCGTCGGCGGAATCATGGACGAGATTCGCGGTCCCGCCGGCCGCAACATGTGGGAGAAGCTCGCCAACGTTCAGGAAGAGGTTTTGGCGAACTATCTCAAAAACGAATATCCGCAGACCGTCGCCGTGGTGCTTTCCAAGCTGCGGCCGGAACATGCCGCCCGCGTCCTCTCTATTTTGCCGGAAGAACTATCTCTCGACTGCGTCAACCGCATGCTGAAGATGGAGGCAGTACAGAAAGAAGTCATCGAGCGCGTCGAGCAGACGCTTCGCACGGAATTCATGTCCAACCTTTCGCAGACGCGCCGCCGTGACGCTCACGAAGTCATGGCAGAAATATTCAACAACTTCGATCGGCAGACTGAGACGCGTTTCCTCACGGCGCTGGAAGAGGAAAATCGCGACGCTGCCGAGCGCATCAAGGCGCTGATGTTTACCTTCGACGATCTGGTCAAGCTCGATACCGGCTCGGCGCAGACGCTCATGCGCAATATCGACAAGGACAAACTGGGCGTGGCGCTCAAGGGCGCCAATGAAACGGTCCGGCAGTTCTTCTTTACGAATATGTCCAGCCGCGCCGCCAAGATGCTTGTGGAAGACATGCAGGCCATGGGGCCGGTTCGCTTGCGTGACGTCGATGAGGCGCAGGCGCTCCTGGTCAACATCGCCAAGGACCTCGCGGCAAAGGGTGAAATTCTGATCTCGAAGAGCCGCGGCGAAGACGAATTGATCTATTGAGAACCCGATGAAAGCGACGGCCAAATATCTGTTCGATGAGGATTTCGCCTCCGGCGAAAAGCCGACCATCACGTTGGTCGAACACGAGCGCCGGCGCGCGGATGCCGAGTCGCAGGCCTATCGCAACGGCTTTGCCGCCGGGCAGGAACAGGCGCAACAGGAAGCTGCGCAACGCATCGCAGCCGCCCTTGCCGTGATCGCCGATGGGCTTGGCAGGCTGGACGGCGCGCTCACGGCGATCGAAACCCGGCTTGAAACCGAAGCGGTAGAAGTGGCGGTGGCGGTCGCGGCAAAGCTTGCACCGGCACTGCTGGCGCGGGAGCCGCTTGTGGAGATCTCCGCCCTCGCCACGGATTGCTTTCACCACCTGGTCGCGGCTCCGCATGTGGCCGTACGGGTCGGCTCGGGCATCTATGACACCGCGAAGGAAAAGATCGAGGAGATTGCCCGCGCGCGTGGCTTCGAAGGGCGGCTTGCCATCACGCCCGATGAGACACTGGCAGCCGGCGACTGCCGCATCGAATGGGCCGATGGCGGCGTGAACCGTGATCAGTCCGCGACAGCGTCGGCCATAGACGAAATGGTCGGCCGGTACATTTCGGCGCGCAACGCGCCAGCCGCATAGGATTCTGGAGATCGCAGCAATGAGTGACGACGACACAAAGGTACCGCTCCCCGACCTCGAAAACGGCGGCGACGTCCAGGTCGTGCCCGATGCGGGCACGCTGGTGCCCTCGGATTCCGAATCCGTCAACCGGGGCGCCGCCGACCTCGAAGCGGTATTTGACGTGCCGGTCCAGGTCTCCGCGGTGCTCGGCCGCGCCCATATGGAAGTTGGCAACCTGCTTAAGCTCGGACCTGGCGCCGTATTGGAACTCGATCGCAAGGTCGGCGAGGCAATCGACATTTACGTCAACAATCGACTGGTCGCACGCGGCGAAGTCGTTCTTGTGGAAGACAAGCTCGGCGTGACCATGACCGAAATCATCAAGGCGGATCACAACTGATGCTTTCATCGATCCGCCATTTCTCACGAATGTACGGAGCTAAGCCATGCGACTCCTGATCGTCGGCACGCTCGGCGGCCAGCTCACCACCGCAACCAAGCTCGCGATGGACAAGGGCGCCAGCGTTACCCATGCCGAAAGCAATGAGCAGGCGCTCGCTGTCCTGCGCTCCGGCCGCGGCGCGGACCTGCTGTTGGTGGACGTCAGCCTCGACATCCGCGACCTGGTGACGCGGCTCGACGCCGAGCGTATCTACGTGCCGATTGTCGCCTGCGGCGTCACCAACGACGCGCGCGCAGCGGTCAACGCCATTCATGCCGGCGCGAAGGAATACATCCCGCTGCCGCCAGACCCCGATCTGATCGCCGCAGTTCTCGCCGCCGTTGCCGATGATACCCGCGAGATGATCTATCGCGATGATGCGATGGCGAAGGTCGTCAAGCTTGCCCAGCAAATTGCCGGCTCCGATGCTTCGGTGCTCATCACCGGTGAAAGCGGTACGGGCAAAGAGGTACTCGCGCGCTTCGTGCACGGCCGCAGCACGCGATCGAAAAGGCCATTCATCACTGTCAATTGCGCGGCGATACCGGAAAACCTCCTCGAGTCGGAGCTGTTCGGCCACGAGAAAGGCTCCTTCACCGGGGCCCTCGCCCGACGTATCGGCAAATTTGAAGAGGCAAACGGCGGCACCTTGCTGCTCGATGAAGTTTCCGAGATGGAGGTGCGGCTGCAAGCCAAGTTGTTGCGCGCCATTCAGGAACGCGTCATTGACCGCGTCGGCGGCAACCGTCCTGTCCCGGTCGACATTCGCATCATCGCAACGTCGAACCGCAATCTCACCGACGCGGTGCGCGAAGGAAAATTTCGCGAAGATCTGCTGTTCCGTCTTAACGTCGTCAACCTGAAGATTCCGCCCTTGCGCGAGCGCCCGGCCGATATCGGCGAACTGGCGCACCACTTCATCAAGAAATATTCGCAGGTCAATGGTCTGGCGTTGCGCCCGTTGTCGGCCGAAGCACGCCGCGCGCTCAGTACCAATCGCTGGCCGGGCAATGTGCGCGAACTGGAAAACACGCTGCATCGCGCGGTGCTGCTCTCAAGCGGCGCCGAAATAGGGGTGGACGGTATTCTTTCGCCGGATGGCGCGCGGCTCGACCAGGCACGCGGCACGGACGTTGCGGCGCAGGCAGCCATGGCCGCCGAGCAGATAACCCGCAATCTGGTCGGCCGTACAGTGGCCGAAGTCGAGCGAGACCTGATCCTGGAGACGCTGCGGCATTGCCTCGGCAACCGCACACATGCCGCCAATATTCTCGGCATCTCGATCCGGACGCTGCGCAACAAACTCAACGAATATGCAGCCGACGGCTCGCCGATCCCGCCGCCCCATGGCGGCTCGGAGCTCAGAGGCGCCGCGTAGGTCATGGATTCCGGTCGCGCGTCTTTTGCGGTGTCGGTCTTGGCGATTGTCGAACTCGGTTTCCTGCGCTGCACGTCCGGACTGAATCAGTGCGGTCCGGATCCGCTTTCCGCACGGTGACGATACTCTACAAAATTTGTCCTGCCCCATTGTGGAGCGAAGCCGAACGCACCGGTGTCTTTCGCGGCTCGGAGGTCGACCGCCGAGATGGTTTCATTCATTTTTCCAGCGCTGCGCAGGTTGCCGAGACCGCCGCGAAGCATTTCGCCGGGCAAGGCGATTTGTTGCTGGTGCGCGTTGACGCCATAACGTTGGGAAACCGTCTGAAGTGGGAGCCGTCGCGCGGTGGCGCGCTCTTTCCCCATCTGTATGGTGATCTCGATCTGACATTGGTCACGCGCGTCGACCTGCTGCCGTTGGGGCCTGATGGGCGCCATGCATTTCCCCCGCTCAACGACTGATTTCAAGGCAGCCCGGCCCAGTAATTGTCGCTATCCCGGCAAAGCCCTAGAGTTCGCGCTGAACCGGCACAAACACGCCTCTACCTATGGATCTCGACGCCAACCGCAGCTTGATCGCCGCCGCGCTCGGCCGGATTCCGGCGGGGGACCGGGCGGCCCTGCAGACGGTCTATCGCCTCACCTCGGCGAAGCTTTTTGGCGTTTGCCTTCGTATCTTGGGGGAGCGCGGCGAGGCGGAGGACGTGCTGCAGGAGGTTTACGTGACCGTGTGGCGCAAGGCCGCCGATTTCGATGCCGGCCGGGCAAGCCCGATGACCTGGCTCATTGCGATCGCGCGAAACCGTTCGATCGATCGGCTGCGTGCCACGCGGCAGAGCCGCAAGATGGACCCGATCGAAGCCGCTGCCGAGATCGCCGATGTCACTGGCGGGGCCAACAGCGCCGTGGAAAGTATGCAGGCGGACGCACGCCTGCACGGCTGCATCAACGGGCTTGCTTCGCATGAGCGCGCGGCGCTTCGCGGCGCATTTTTTGACGGCAACACCTACGAAGATCTGGC